>NZ_CP061177.1:1135000-1280000 GCF_017355405.1 Roseomonas haemaphysalidis | reverse complement strand
GGGCACGATCAGGCGGATCGGCCGGTCCGGCCAGGCCTCCTGCGCGCGCAACAGCCCGGGCATCGCCAGCCCGCTCGCGGTCAGGGCCAGCAGGGTCCTGCGGTCAGTGGTCATTCTGTTCTGCTCCGTCCCTTGCCCCGGCGGCTTCAGCCGTCTCTGGGGAATGCCGGGGCAGTCCCGGTCATTACGGATAGTCCAGCATTCGGAGAGGTTCAGGGCAAGCAAAGGAAAGCGCGGGGCCATCCATGCCCCCCGGCCCGACCTTTACCCGTCCCGGTCCGGCAGCCCGCCCGGCTCGTGGCGGAAGCTGTCGATGATGTGCCGCTCCAGCGCCAGCGCCACCGGCGTGTCGCTGCCGCTGGCGAGCGCGATCTCGAACTCCGGCAGGGGCGGCAGGCCATCCGCCTCGCCCAGCACGCAGAGTCCGGGCGGCAGCGGCGCCGCCAGCCCCACCGTGATGGCCAGTCCCGCCAGCACCACCGCATGCGTGCCCATCTGGGAGGAGGAGCTGTAGGTGGCGCGCCAGGGCAGCCCGGCGGCATCCAGCGCCGCCGTGGCCGCCCGGCGCCACACGCAGCTCGGCTGCGCCAGCGACAGCCGCAGCGGCGACAGCCGGTGCACGGCGTGGGCGGTGGAGCCCACCCAGTGCAGCGGGCCGCGCCACAGCGTGGTGCCATTGCGCTCGCCATTGCCGGCGGACACCAGGCTGAGGTCCAGCTCCCCCCGCTCCTGCCGCTGCATCAGCTCGGAGGACGGCGCGCAGATCACCTCCAGCTCCACCGCCGGGTGGCTTTCCGCGAAGCGGGCCAGGATCTCCGGCAGCCACACCAGCACATAGTCGTCCGGCGTGCCGAGCCGCACATGGCCAGTGACGTCGGGCGAGCGGAAATTGGCGACGATCTCGTCATGCATGGCGAGCCACGGCCGGGCGCGGTCCAGCAGCCAGGCGCCATGCGGGGTCAGCGCGAAGCCGGCCCGGCCGCGGGCCAGCAGCTGCTGGCCCAGCGCGTCCTCCAGCCGGCGCATCTGCATGGAGATGGCCGATTGCGTGCGCCCGACCTTCTGGGCGGCGCGGGTGAAGCTGTTGCCTTCGGCGATCAGCACGAAGGAACGCAGCAGGTCGGGGTCCAGGCCGGCGGGCAAGGCGAGCATGCGGCATCATCAATCGCCGTGATGGGAAACGTCAAAACAATTCGTTTCTCTTATTCCGCGGGCGTCGCCAGTCTGCTGCCGCGACCCCTTCGGAGCATGAAAGGCTCATCCCATGTCCGCCCAGCTCGGCAACGCCCTCCCCCTCAGCCGCACCACGCAGAACCCGGTCCAGTCCTCCGCCTGGGCTGTGCTGCTGCGCCGCGTCCTGACGGTGGTGGTCACCCGACAGCACCTGCTGGAGCTGGACCACCACATGCTGCGCGACATCGGCATGACGCCGCAGCAGGCCCGGCGCGAAGCCGGCCGCGCGCCATGGGACATCGAGGCCGATGGCAAGCCACGCCGCTGAGCCGGCACACATAAAGATATCCTGATATCTGCACGGTGCCGCTGGCCATGCCGGCGGCACCGTGTTACGCCGCCCCCGATCTTCCGAAAGGGGCCCAGGCCATGAGCGCGACCACGTTCTCCGACTACAAGGTGAAGGACATCTCCCTGGCCGAATGGGGCCGCAAGGAGATCTCGATGGCCGAGGACGAGATGCCCGGCCTGATGGCGCTGCGCGCGGAATACGCCGCAAGCCAGCCGCTGAAGGGCGCGCGCATCGCGGGCTCGCTGCACATGACCATCCAGACCGCCGTGCTGATCGAGACGCTGACCGCGCTCGGCGCCGAGGTGCGTTGGTCGTCGTGCAACATCTTCTCGACGCAGGACCACGCGGCGGCCGCCATCGCCGCCGCCGGCATCCCCGTCTTCGCCTGGAAGGGCCTGACGGAGGAGGAGTTCTGGTGGTGCATCGACCAGACCGTGCGCGGCCCGGACGGCTGGGCGATCAACATGATCCTGGACGACGGCGGCGACCTGACCACCGTGGTGCATGACAAGTTCCCCGAGCTGCTGCCCGCCATCCGCGGCCTGTCGGAGGAAACCACCACCGGCGTGCACCGCCTGTGGGACATGGCCAAGAAGGGCACGCTGAAAGTTCCCGCCATCAACGTGAACGACAGCGTCACCAAGTCGAAGTTCGACAACCTGTACGGCTGCCGCGAATCGCTGGTGGACGCCATCCGCCGCGGCACCGACGTGATGATGGCCGGCAAGGTCGCGGTCGTCGCCGGCTTCGGCGACGTGGGCAAGGGCTCGGCGGCGTCGCTGCGCAACGCCGGCTGCCGCGTGCTGGTGACGGAAGCCGACCCGATCTGCGCCCTGCAGGCCGCGATGGAAGGCTACGAGGTCGTGACGATGGAAAGCGCCGCACCCCGCGGCGACATCTTCTGCACCGCCACGGGCAACATCGACGTCATCACCATCGACCACATGCGCGCCATGAAGAACCGCGCCATCGTCTGCAACATCGGCCACTTCGACAGCGAGATCCAGATCGGCGCGCTGCGCAACATGGTCTGGGACAACATCAAGCCGCAGGTCGACGAGGTCGTGTTCCCCGACGGCAAGCGCCTGATCGTGCTGTCGGAAGGCCGCCTGGTGAATCTCGGCAACGCCACCGGCCACCCGTCCTTCGTGATGTCCGCCAGCTTCTCCAACCAGGTGCTGGCGCAGATCGAGCTGTGGAACAACGCGGCCAACTACGAGAACAAGGTCTACACGCTGCCCAAGAAGCTGGACGAGAAGGTGGCGGCGCTGCACCTGGCCAAGGTCGGCGCGGCGCTGACCAAGCTGACCGACGCGCAGGCCGAATACATCGGCGTGACGGCGGCCGGTCCGTTCAAGCACGAAGAATACCGCTACTGAGAGGGCGGGCCAGGGGGCGCCGCCCCCTGGCCCCCGGCATCTGTTTCGCGCGTCACCCCGGAGGCCGATGGCCTCCGGGGCTTTTTTTTATCACATCAACGCCTCGCCACCGGCACTGCCATGCCCGGAGAAGCCCGGATCGCTTTCTGACGCCGGGGTCCGGGGTGGCTCAGCCATCCCGGCGGGGGTTCCAAGGGGGCGGCGCCCCCTTGGCCACGCTCACAGGCCGGAGGCCATCGTCAGCGGCGGCGCCACGTCCTCCGGGATCGGGCACTTGTACGGCGTGGCTTCCGTCCGCGCGGCCAGGTCCGCCTTCGCCGCCGCTAGCAGTTCCGGCTTCTCGATCAGGTCCAGCGCCGTGCCGGCCATCACCTTGGCCACGTGCACCATGCCCTTGTGGGCGGCGGGCATCTTGCCCTGGGCGGTCCACTGCCAGGAATGGCCGGGGGTGCCGATGGCCAGCGTCGCGCCGCTGGCCTGCACCGTCGGCACCACCCAGGACACGTCGCCCACGTCGGTGGAGCCGATCATGCTCTCGCCCGTCCGTTGCGCGATCGGTGGCTGGATGGCGTCGGTCAGCGGCAGGTCGGTGCGCGCCTTGAAGCCCGAGCGGTTGAAGTTGGAGGCGATGTCGGCGGCGGACAGCGTCGCCTGGATCTGGCGCGCGAAGTCGCGGTCCGTGTCATCGAAGCCGGGCGGGCCCAGGCGGTCGAACTGCGCCTGCATGGCGGCCTCCATGGGCGTGTTGCCCAGGAGGTTGGAGACGGCGGACAGCACCTTCATCTCGACGGTGGTTTCCGTCATCAGGCTGGCGCCGCGGGCGATGTTCTTCACCCGCTCCAGCAGCGACACCATCTCGGGCAGCGTGTGGGCGCGCACGGCGTAGCGGATCTTAGCCTGGCCCTGCACCACGTTGGGCGCGATGCCGCCGGCGTTGAGGTAGGCGTAGTGGATGCGCGCGTCGCTCGGCATGTGCTCGCGCAGGTAGTTCACGCCGACATTCATCAGCTCCACCGCGTCCAGCGCGGAGCGGCCGAGATGCGGCGCGGCGGCGGCATGCGACGAACGGCCCGTGAAGGTGAAGTCGATGCGCGTGTTAGCCAGGGAATCGGCTTCCTGCACGCCGGCCCAGGCGAAGGGATGCCAGGTGATGGCGGCGTCCACGTCCTTGAAGGCCCCTTCGCGCACCATGAAGGCCTTGGCGGCGCCGCCTTCCTCGGCCGGGCAGCCGTAGTAGCGCACGCGGGCCTTGATGCCGTTCTGCTCCAGGTGGTCCTTCACCGCCGTCGCGGCCAGCAGCGCGCCGGCGCCCAGCAGGTTGTGGCCGCAACCGTGGCCGTGGCCACCGGCTTCCACCGGCCGGTGCTCGGCCACGCCGGATTCCTGGCTGAGGCCGGGCAGCGCGTCGTATTCGCCGAGAATGGCGATCACCGGGCCGCCCTCGCCCGCCTCGCCCATGATGGCGGTGGGAATGCCGGCGACGTTCTCGGTGACGCGGAAGCCCTGCTCGCGCAGCATCGCGGCGTGCTCGGCGCAGGAGCGGGTTTCGGCGTATTGCAGCTCGGGCATGCCCCAGATGCGGTCGCTGAGCGCCAGGAACGGTTCCTTGCGGGCTTCCACCTGGTGCCAGATCGCGTCGCTGTTGCGCATGGGGGCCTTCTCCTTGCCAGTGCCGGGGCATGGAAAGAACGCCGGGGGTGGCGCGCGTCAAGGCGCCGGGGGCGGCGGACCGCCCCCGGCGCCCCCGGCCCTCAGGCCGCGCGGGCGGCGCGGCGGCGGGCCGCCATCAGGCCCAGCAGGCCGCTGCCGAACAGGGCGAGCGACGCGGGCTCCGGCACCGGCGTGCCGCTGGTGGTGCGAAAGAAGCCGACGGTGTGGTTGTCGGATTCGTAGCCGCCCACCTCGGGGCTTTCAAAGAAGCGCACGCTGTCGAAGCCCACGCCGCTTTGGTCGAAGAAGTTGACGAAGACATAAGGCTCGCCGCCGTTGTTGCCCTTGTTCGGGCCGGAAACCGGGTTGCCGCAATAGCTGCCGGGGCAAAGCCCGATGGCGGCCAGCACGTCGGCCGGGCTGAAAGAAAAGACCACGTTGCCGGCGCGCAGGATCTCCAGCTGGTTGCCGCGGTCCAGCGCGGACAGCCAGTAGCCGAAATAGGTGACCGGCGCCGCCGCGCCGCCGGACAGGGCGGACAGGCCCAGCGTGTAGCCGGTGGTGGCGGAGGCGGCGGCGTAGCGGTCGTTGGTGGCGCCGCCGTACTGGTCGGCATTGTTGATGGTCACGCCGGTGTAGCTGCCGGTGACCACCGTGTCCTGGCCCGTGGTGCCGAAGCTGGTGGTGAAGCTGCCGCTGGCGCGGCCGTCAAACGTTTCCACGCCCTTGAAGTCGAAGGTGGCGGTGGTGTTCAGCACGCCGGGCGCCTCGTAGGTGACCAGAAACGCGGCGTGCGCGGCGGGGGCGGCGGACAGGGCCGCGAGCGCGGCACCAGCGAAAAGCAGATTGCGCATGAAGAACATCTCTTGGACCAGGGGTTGATGCGGTGGCGGGCGAACAGCCACCGCGCCTGATCAGGTCCAAGATCCGTGCCACGTCATCTTTTCAAATGCTTGGCCCAGGCTTCATGCCCCTGGCCGGACGACCGTCATTAATTTCGACATCGTTTCATTACGAATTTAACACAAAGGCGCGCCCGCCCCCGGTCACAGCGCCAGCGCGAACAGCCAGATCACGCAGGCAAAGCCGAGCGCGAAGCACAGCGAGCGCAAGGCCGGCCGGTTGGCCAGATAGGCGCCCGTATAGGCCAGCCGCAGCAGCACAAAGGCGACGGCCAGGGCGTTGACGCGGCCGGGCGCGGCCCCCGCCATCTCCGCCAGGATCACGGCGGCGGCAAAGGCGGGAAAGGCCTCGAAATGGTTGCGCTGCGCCCAGTCGGCCCGCTGGCGCCAGCCGGTCAGCCGCGCCTGCCAGTCGCGCGGGCTGGCGTTGTCGAAGCCGGGCGCGCCGGCCTTGGCCGCCGCGGTGCACAGGTAGGGCAGCAGCGCCGCCACCAGGATCATCCAGTGGGCCAGGGTCACAGGGCGCGCTCCGTCACGGGATATCGGTCAGGCGGGACAAAAAGCCGACCAGCAGGGCGCTGCGGGCGGGCAGCGGCCGGGGCCGCAGCAGCCACAGCGATTCGACCTGCGCCTCGGGCTCAAAGAAATCCAGGATGGGGCCGTAGCTGCCCATGCGCTGCGGCAGCATGTCGTGCACCATGACGCGCAGCCCCGCCGCGTCGCCGTCGCGCGCCAGCAGGGCGGAGATGGCGCAGGATACGCGAAAGCGCCCGTCCACCAGCACCAGGTCCGGCTGCAGGCCGCGCTTCGCCCATTCCGCCCAGAAGGCCTGGATGTAGCGCGGCCAGCGGCGGGCCTGGGTGTCGTCCAGCGGGTTGCCCCATTCGCGCGTCGGGCCGATGTCGCCGTGCAGCGCGGCGGCGCGGCCGGCGCGGATCAGCGGCGCGACCTCGCGGTGCGCGCGCACGCCCTGCACCCAGCGCTTGTCGGTATCCACGGCGACGATGGTGTCGAAGCCGGCGCGCACGGCTTCCAGGGTGGAGCCGCCCATGCCGAACTCGCCGTAGTGCCGGGCGCCGCCGCGCAGCCAGCCGCGCAGCGCCGCCAGCTCGGCGTCCGACATGTAGGGCGGGCCGATCTCCGCCGGGGCCGGCGCCGCCGCCTCGCTCACGCGGCGTCCTGGCCGAAGCCCATCACCAGTTCCTGGATGCGCTTGGGGTCGCCCTGCTCCATCACCCGCCGGGCGTGGCGGGCGCAGTCGTCGATCTTCAGGCTGCGGACCATCTGCTTGACGCGCGGAATGGCCGACGCGTTCATGGACAGCGCGCGGATGCCGAGGCCGAGCAGCAGCGGCACCAGCCGCGGGTTGCCCGCCATCTCGCCGCACACCGAAACGGGCATGCGCAGCCGCAGCGCCGCTTCCGTGGCGAACTGCACGAGCCGCAGCACGGCGGGGTGCAGCGGGTCGTAGAGGTGGGCCACCTCCGCCTCGGCGCGGTCCACGGCCAGCGTGTACATGGCGAGGTCGTTGGTGCCGATCGCAAAGAAATCGGCTTCCAGCGCGATGGCGTCGGCGGCGAGCGCCGCGCCGGGCGTCTCGATCATGACGCCCAGCAGCGGCATCTTTTCCGGCAGGGGCACGCCCTTGCGGCGCAGGCGGCGGCCGACGCGCTCGTAGATCTCGCGCGCCTGCCGCACCTCCTCCGGCACGGTGACCATGGGCAGCAGGATGCGCACCAGCCCGGGCGCGGCCCCCTGCGCCGTGACCTGCGTGGCGGAGGAGCCGGCGACGCGCAGGATGGCGGCGAACTGCGCTTCCAGCAGCTCGGGCCGCCGGAGCAGCATGCGGATGCCGCGCAGGCCCAGCGCCGGGTTGGGGCCGGAATGGAACGGGCCGACGCCTTCCTCCAGCGCCCGCATGTCCTTCTCGCCCCCCCAGTCCAGCACGCGGATGGTGACGCAGTCGCCCGCCATCGCCTCCACCACCTGGGTGTAGGCGGCGACCTGGGCTTCCTCGTCCGGCAGGTCCTCGCGGTTCATGAACAGGAACTCGGTGCGCAGCAGCCCGATGCCCTGGGCGCCGGCCTGGGCGATCAGCGGCAGTTCCGCCGGGATCTCCAGGTTGGCCTGCAGTTCCACCTCCTCGCCGTCCAGGGTCACGGCGGGCAGGCGGCGCAGCTTGGCGAGCCGCGCCTTTTCCTTGGCGTATTGCGCCAGCGCGTCCCGCCCGGTTTCCAGCGCCGCCGCGCCGGGGCGGATGACGATGGTGCCGGCCGCGCCGTCCAGCACCGCCTGGTCGCCGCGGGTCGCCGCCTCGGTCAGCCCGGCGCAGGCCACCACGGACGGGATGCCCAGCGCGCGCAGCATGATGGCGGTGTGGCCGTCGGCGCCGCCCTCCTCGGTCGCCACGCCGGCGATGCGGGTCGGGTCCAGCAGGGCGGCATCGGCCGGCGTCAGCTCCTCGGCCAGCAGGATGGCGCCGGCCGGCACCTCCTTGAGCGAGCGGAAAGGGGTGGCGGTCAGGTTGCGGGTCAGGCGGCGGGCGATCTCGCGCACCTCGCCGGCGCGGCGCTTCAGCCCGGCCTTGTCGTCGTCCTTGGCGGCCAGGATGGCGGCGGCGATGCTGTCGGCCTCGTCCTGCACGGCGGTCTCGGCCGCCAGCAGCTCCTCGCCCACGCGGCGGCGGGCGCCGCGGATCAGCCGGCTGTCGCCCAGCATCATGGCATAGGCGTCGAGCAGCGGCTCCAGTTCTTCCTGCGCTTCTTCCGGCAGCACGCCCAGGCGGGCCTTGAGCTTGGCCACCTGCTTGCGGCTGGCCACCACGGCGGCGGCCAGGCGGGCGCGCTCGGCCTCCACCTTGCCGGCGGTGACGGCGCGGCGCGGCGCCTCGGCCGGTACCTCGCTGGTGTCGAACACGGCGCCGATCACCACGCCGGGCGACACGGCGATGCCCTTGATGGCGATTTCCCGCGTGCGGCGGGACTTCCTGGCCTCGGCGGCGGGCTTGGCCGCCTTGCTCACGCTGTCGGCGGGTTTGCTGTCATTCTTCATGGAACCCGGCCTCGATCAGGCCGGCCACGGCATCGAGGGCTTCCTTGGCATCCCAGCCTTCGGCATCCACCACGACCTCGCTCCCCTTGCCGGCGCCCAGCATCATCAATCCCATGATGGAGCAGGCGGGCACGGTCTGGCCATGGCGCGACACGTTGACGCAGGCGGAAAACCGCTCCGCCGCCGTGACCAGCTTGGCCGCGGCGCGGGCGTGCAGGCCGCGGCTGTTGGTGATCACCACGGCGCGCCGCAGCACCATCGGGTTGCCTGCCACCGCCGCCGGCCCGGTGCCGGAGTCCGAAGGGGCATAGAACCAGGGATGCAGGTGCGGGGCTTGCGACATCAGGAGGTTCCGAGCTTGCCGCCGACGACGCAAAGCCCCATCGGCTCCGGCGGCGCACAGCGCGCGGGCGTGGCGCAGGAGATGTAGCGCCGCCCCGCGGACATGGCATGCTCCACCGCCTCCGCCAAGGGCTGCGAGCCGCGCACCCGCGCGAGCTTGACCATGAGCGGCAGGTTGACGCCGGCGATCACCTCCACCGGCACGGTGGCCGAGGGTTCCTCCGCCACCGCGGTGGCGAGGTTGGAGGGCGTGCCGCCGAACATGTCGGTCAGGATCACCACGCCGTCGCCCTGGTCCACGGCGGCGACGCAGGCGCGGATGTCCTGGCGGCGGCCTTCCATGTCGTCCTCGGGCCCGATGCACACGGTGGCGACCGCGCGCTGGGGCCCGACCACGTGTTCCATGGCCAGCCGCATCTCGTCCGCCAGCTTGCCGTGGCTGACCAGCACCATGCCGATCATCGGCCCGCGCTCCTTGGCAGCCGGGACGTCCGGGGCGACGCCTGGGGGGGAAACAAATCCGTCATCACAGCGTGCAAGTAGATGGGGCCTCCCGACCCGGAGGGGAAGTAGGGGTGGCCGGGCCGTCCGAGGTCCGTGCGGGACCCTTCCCGGGGTCCCGCGCATGCGGGGCTTGTTGCCCCGCCGATGGGTGGTCGAGCAATCCGCGCCGGATCAATTCCCGGTGGGTCAGATCGACCCGCCAGCCCTGCGCCGCCAGATGCGCCGCCAGCAGCTCGGCCAGCAGCACGGAACGGTGCTGCCCGCCGGTGCAGCCCAGCGCCACGGTGAGGTATTTCTTGCCCTCCTGCGCGTAGCGGGGCAACAGCGGGTCCAGCAGCGCCGTCATGCGCTGCCAGAATGGTTCAAAGCCGGGATCGGCCCGAATGAACTCCGCCACCGCCGCGTCGCGGCCGGTCAGCGGCCGCAGCGCCGGGTCGTAATGCGGGTTGCGCAGGAAGCGCAGGTCCAGCACCAGGTCGGCCTCGCGCGGCAGGCCCTTGGGAAAGCCGAAGGACATCACCGCCACGGCCATGCCCCCCTGCCCGCCGCCGCCGAAGCGCTGCTCCACCTGCCGCCGCAGCTCCGGCAGCGGCAGGTCGGAGGTGTCGATCACGGTGTCGGCGGCGTCCAGCAAGGGCGCCAGCAGCCGGGCCTCCCGCGCGATGCCCTCGGCCACCGAGGCGCCCAGGCTGCCGCCGGGCGCCAGCGGGTGGCGGCGGCGCGTTTCGGAAAAGCGGCGCTGCAGCACCGCCTCGTCCGCCGTGGCGAACAGCAGCTGCGGCGCGACGCCCGGGCGCAGCCGCAGGCGGGCCATCAGCGTCAGCAGGTCCTCCGCCTCGAAGCCCCGGGTGCGCACGTCGACGCCGGCGGCGATGGGCACGGCGTCGCCCTCAGCCACCACGTCCTCCAGCACCGACAGCGGCGGGTTGTCCACCGTCTCGAAACCCAGATCCTCCAGCATCCGCAGGATGGAGGCCTTGCCGGCGCCGGACAGGCCGGTCACCAGCACCACCGGCCGCGCCGGGCCGGCCACGTCGGGGAGATTGCTCATGCCGCCGCGAAGGCACCCGCGCGCAGCGTGTGGCGCATCTCGGCCACGCCCAGCGACAATTCGATCTTGGCCACCGCCGAGCAGTCGAAGGCATGCAGCGCCAGCAGGGGCAGGTGGTGGCCGAGCGCGGAAAACTGGCGCGGCTCCGGCAGGCGGGGCACCTCGTCGCGCCCCACCAGCAGCACGGCCAGGCGCAGGCCGCAGGCCGCATGCGGCAGTCCCTGGAAGATGCCGACGCCGCGCACCTCCAGCAGCCCCGCCAGCTCGGCCGGCGATTCGGCCGCAAGGCCGCCCGCGTGGGCGGACAGCAGCACCTGGTCGTCAGCCACCAGCCCCCAGCCCCGCCGCATCAGGCGCAGCAGCAGGTCGGACTTGCCGGCCCCGGGAACACCCAGGAGCAACACCCCCGCCCCGGCGGAGGAAGCACAGCTGCCGTGCTGCAACATGGTCGCCGCTCCCCACCGTGAAATATGGAGAAATATGGCACCGGCGGGTCAAGGCCCACAAGGGCCCGCCAGTTGCTATTGTGGCGGCGGCATTGCAACCAGGAAGTGCATTCCCGCCAAGCCGCGCGCCGGGCCTCCGAAAGGGTCGCCGCCAGACACCTTGCTGGCGGCGGCGGGCATAAAAGCCGGTCGGGCGCGCGCGCCCCCGGCCGGCGGGCCGGGGGGTGCGCCTGGGTCAGCCCTGCGGCACGCGCCCCAGGCGGCGCGACACCAGCCCCCACAGCCGTGGCCCCAGCAGCGCCAGCAAGGCCAGCAGCAGGATGCACACCGAGATCGGCCGGGTCACGAAGGTGGACCAGTCGCCCTGGCTGATGGTCAGCGCCTGGCGCATCGCCTGTTCCGCCATCGGGCCCAGGATCATGCCGATCACCACGGGCGCGGTGGGAAAGTCGAAGCGCCGCATGAACATGGCGACGATGCCCAGCGTGTAGAGGATCACGAGGTCCACCACGCTGTTGCTGATGCCGTAGGTGCCGATGGTGGCGAACACCAGGATGCCCGCGTAGAGCTGCGGCTGGGGGATCTTGAGGATGCGCGCCCACAGCCCCACCAGCGGCAGGTTCAGCACCACCAGCATGATGTTGGCGATGTAGAGCGAGGCGATCAGCGTCCACACCAGGTCGGCCTGGGTGGTGAACAGCAGCGGGCCGGGCTGGATGCCGTAGGACTGAAAGGCCGACAGCATGATCGCCGCCGTCGCCGAGGTCGGCAGGCCCAGCGTGAGCATGGGCACCAGGATGCCGGCGGCGGCGGCGTTGTTGGCCGCTTCCGGCCCCGCCACGCCCTCGATCGCGCCGGTGGTGCCGAACTGGTCGCGGAACTGCGGGCGGACCAGCTTGCGCTCGAAGTAGTAGCTCAGCATGGTCGGCATCTCGCTGCCGCCGGCGGGCAGCACGCCGAACGGAAAGCCCAGCGCCGCGCCGCGGAACCAGGGCCCGACCGAGCGCTTCCAGTCTTCCCGGCTCATGCTCAGCCGGCCGACCTCCAGCACCTGCTGCTTCTCGTTGTTGAAGCGCCAAGCGAGGTACAGCGTCTCGCCCACCGCAAACAACGCCACGGCCACCAGCACCACGTCCGTGCCATCCAGCAGCTCGTTGACGCCGAAGGTCAGGCGCGGCTGGCCGGTTTGCAGGTCGATGCCGATCAGCCCGAGGATCAGCCCGAGGCCGAGCGAGGCGAGGCCGCGCAGCGCCGAGCCGCCCAGCACCGCCGAAACGGTGACAAAGCAGAAGATCATCAACGCGAAGTATTCCGCCGGGCCGAGCCGCAGCGCGAGGTCCACCACGATGGGCCCGAGAAAGGAGATGCCCAGCGTGCCGATGGTGCCGGCGATGAAGCTGCCCACGGCGGCGGTGTACAACGCCGGCCCCGCGCGGCCGCTCCGGGCCATCTTGGCGCCTTCCAGCGCGGTGATGATGGAGCCCGACTCACCCGGCGTGTTCAGCAGGATCGACGTGGTGGAGCCGCCGTACATGGCGCCGTAGAAGACGCCGCAGAACAGGATAAAGGCACCGGTGGCCGAGACCTTGAAGGTGATCGGCAGCAGCAGCGCGATGGTCAGCGCCGGCCCGATGCCCGGCAAAACGCCGATGGCGGTGCCCAGAAAGCACCCCAGCAGCGCCCAGCCCATGTTGGAAAGGCTCAGCGCGTTGCTGAAGCCCAGCGAAAGCCCGGACCAGACGTCCACGTCAGAGAATCCCTTCCAGGATGCCGCTGCCGATGTCCACGCCCAGCAGCTTGTCGAAGGCCAGAAAGGCCAGCAGCGTCACCGCCAGCCCGATCAGGAGGTCGCGCCCCGGCCGGCGGCTGCCGAAGCCCGCGGCGACCAGCACGAACTGCAGCGTGGCGGCGATCACGAAGCCCAGCCAGTCGATCAGCAGCAGGTTGGCCAGCAGCCCCGCGCCGATCAGGCCCAGCGCCCGCCAGTTGGTGGGGGGCGCGTCGCGCACCTCCTCCATCTCGGCCGACCAGCCGCCGCGCAGCGCGGCCAGCACCAGCCCGGCGCCGATCAGGCACACCAGGCCGCCCACGAGGTAGGGCACGAATTTCGGGCCGACCTGCGCGTAGATGGGCGTGGTCGGGATGATGGCGGCCTGCCACAGGCACAGCAGCCCGAGCAGCAGCACCGCCACGGCGACGGCGAGGTCCGGCCCCGCGCCGGGATGCAACCCCAGGGGCCGCCGCCCGCCGCCCGGATGGGCCGCGTTGATGTCGGACAAGTCGATTCCTCCCCCTGGAACCGGCACCGCCCCGGCCGGGGCCGGGGCGGGCAGCATGGTCTGCGGATAAACGGGACGCGGCGTGGCGGCGGTGGCCTCAGACGAGGCCGACCTCCTTGAGCACCGCGCCGGTCGCGGCCTCGTCCTGCTTCAGGAACTCAGCAAAGGCGTCGCCGGCCAGGAACGCGCGGTCCCAGCCCTGGCGCTGGCACAGTTCCTGCCAGGCCGGCATGGCGTCCAGCTCGGTCAGAAAGGCCACCAGCTTGGCGCGGTCCTCGGGCTTGACGCCGGGGGGCGCGAACACGCCGCGCCAGTTGCCCATCACCACGTCCACGCCGCTTTCCTTGAGCGTCGGCACGCCGTCCAGGCTGCGGCTTTCGCCGGTGGTGGCCAGCGCGCGCATGCGGCCGGCCTTCACCTGCTCGGCGAATTCCGAGATGCCGGAGATGCCGGCCTTGACCTGCGCGCCCAGAATGGCGGCCTGGGCCGGCCCGCCGCCCGCGAAGGCGACGTAGGAGGCGTCCTTGGCCGAACGGCCCTGCGACTTCAGCAGCAGGCCCAGGATGATGTGGTCGATGCCACCCGCGCTGCCGCCGGCCACCGAGGTGCCGCCGGGGTTGCTCTTGAAGGCCGCCAGCAGCCCGGCGATGTCCTTGATGTCGCTGTTGGCGGGCACGACGATCACCGAGGGCTCGGTGGTCATGCGGGCCAGCGGCGTCACGTCCTTGAGCCCCACGGGGCTGCGGTTGGCCAGCACGGCGCCGACCATGATGGCGCCGCCCACCATGATGGCGTCGCCCCGGCCGCGGCGCTGCGCCACGAAGCGCGGCAGGCCCACGGTGCCGCCGGCGCCGCCCACGTTCTCGAACTGAAAGGAGCCGACCAGCCCCGCCTGGCGGGACACCTGCTCGATGGCACGGCCGAGGCCGTCCCAGCCGCCGCCGGGGCCGGCGGGGATGAAAACGTTGAGCGACGCGAGGCGCTGCTCGGCCTGGGCGGGGCTGGCGAGCATCGGCACGCCCAGCGCCGCGCCGGCGGCGGCGAGGGTGGCGGTGCCCAGCAACTGGCGGCGGGTCGTCATGGTCAGTCCTCCCGGAACTTGCGCTTTTCTGGACAGCAGGTTGCGCGAAGAACACGGTCTTCGCAAATAGGCAATACGCGCGCCACCCGCCCTTGCCTCGTGTCGCGGGCACCCGCCATGCTGCGTTGCGGGGTGGGGGTCTTGATGCGCGGCTGGGTTGCAATGGGGAGTGTGCTGGTGCTGCTGGCGGCGCCGGGCCTGGACAGGCTCGCCCGGGCGCCGGGTTGGCTGTCCCCGTGGCGCGCCGCGCAGGCGCAGCCGGCGCGGGCCGAGGCGCCCCGGGCGGAGCAGGGACGCGCCGAACAGAACCGCACCGAACAGAACCGGGCCGAGCCAAATCGCGCCGCGCCGCAGGAGCGCGTGGTGACCATCGTCAACGAGCTGGGGCTGGCGATGCGCGAGCTCTACGTGGCGCCCGCCGGCAACGTGGAGCGCGCCACCGACCGCCTGGGAATGGACACCCTGCCCACCGGCGCCAGCCTGCGCCTTTCGCTCGGCCGCCAGTCGCTGTGCCTGTTCGACCTGCGCGCCGTGCTGGCCGACGGCAGCACGCGCGACAAGCGCGGCGCCGACCTGTGCCGCAACCCGCGCGTCACCTTTGGCGACCCCTCCGCGCCGCTGCGCGAGGCGACGGTGGAGAACGTCACGGACTTGGCGCTGCGCGAGCTCTACGCCACGCCGGCGACGCCGGGCGGCCGCGCGACGGAGCGCGGGCCCGACCGGCTGGGCGCCGAGCTGGTGCCGCCCGACAGCAGCTTCACCCTGCGGCTCGGCCGCACGCGGGACTGCGTGTATGACGTGACCGCCGTGTTCGAGGACGATTCGGTGGAGGAGCGCCGCCGCGCCGACCTGTGCCGCCGCGCCCGGCTGGTGTTCGGCGACCCGGCCGTGCCGCGGCGCGAGCTGGAGGTGGCCAACGGCAGCGGCCGCACCATGCGCAGCCTGTTCGCCGCCACCCAGCCCGTGCCCGCCGGCCAGGAGCGCACCCCGGAGCAATGGGGCCCCGACCGCATCGGCGCCAGCCCCGTGGAGGCGGGCGAAACGCTGCGGCTGCGGCTGCGCGCCCGCGCCTGCCAGGCGGATCTGCGCGCCGTCTACGAGGACGACACGGAGGAGGTGAAGCGCGGCGTGGAGCTTTGCGCCGCCACCGGCCGCACGCTGTTCGACGGCAGCGGCATCCCCCGCGCGCCGGAACGCCTTTTCACCCTGGTCAACCGCCACGCCGCGGCGGTAGAGGAGGTCTACGCCTCTTCGGTGGACGACACGGACTGGGGCGACGACAAGCTGGGCGGCACCGCGCTGGAACGCGGCGCGCGGCAGGAGATCATGCTGCGCGGCGGCTGCCAGATGGACCTGCGCGTGGTGTTCGGCACCGGTGGCGCCGAGGAGCGGCGCAACATCGACGTGTGCGCCACCGCCACCGTGGTGCTGCGGCCCGGCTGGGTGCTGGCCGACAAGCTGGACGTGAACCCCGGCCCCGACCAAGTGGGCCCGCCGCGCGAAGGCAGTGTGCGCCTGCGCAACACCGGCAGCACGCCGCTGGTGGAGCTGTATGTCCAGGCCCCGGGCGCCCCGCGCGGCCCCGACCGGCTGGGCGCCACCGTGCTGGGGCGCGGCGAAACGCTGGACTTCCAGCCGCCCGAGGCGGTGGGCTGCACCGCCACGCTGTTCGCGATCTTCCGTGACGGGCAGGAAGCGGTGCGCCCCGCGCTGAACCTGTGTGCCGGCAACGAGGTGGCCTTGCCATGACGCGCGCCCTGCTGTTCCCCGCCCCGGCTGCCGCGCTGCTGGCCGCCACGCTGCTGGCCGCCGGCCCCGCGCTGGCCCAGGCACCCGCCGCGCCAGTGCCCCCCGTATCAGTGCCCCCCGTACCAGTGCCCTTATCCCCCGTGCCCGAGCCGCTGCGTGGCCCATGGTTCCAGGGCGAATGCGCCGCGCCCGCCGCCGCGCTGCAGGTGACTGCCCGCGCCGTGGTGCGGCTGCCCGCCGACGGCCCCGCCCGGCTGGTGCGCTTCGCCGAGGCGCGGCAGGCCGAGGGCTGGACGGTGGGCACCGGCCGCGGCGCCGAGGCGCCGCGCTTCATGCTGCGCGGCACCGCCACCGCGCTGGAAACCGCCGAGCCCGACGCCAAGCTGCGCGACGACCGGCTGCCCGGCGACACCCCGCTGCGTGCCTGGCACCGCTGCCCGGCCGCGCCGCTGGGCCTGGCCGGGCTGCATGGCGAGGGGATCAGCTTTCTGGCCGCGCTGGAAGGGCTGGAAGCCGCCTGCAGCAGCGGCGCGACGCCCGAGGCCTGCGCCGCCGGCATCATCCGGCAGGGCGACGTGTCGGGCGACGGCAAGCTGTCGGTGGCCGAGATCGCCCGCATGGTGCGCGGCGCCACCTGGCTGCTGGCCGCGGCCGAGGACGCGCCGCCCGAAACCGTGCTGGCCACCGGCGGCGGCGGCATTCTGGCGGGCGTGGCCGTGGCGCGGCTGACCATGGAAAGCCTGGACTACGACGGCGACGGCAAGCTGTCCGCCGCCGAGCTGGCGCAGGACCGCGCCGGCTTCGGCGGGGCCACCGGCACGGAAGCCGGGCGGCCCCTGCGGCTGGAAGGGCTGCAGGAAGGCGTGGCGCTGCTGCGCGGGGTGCTGGACGGGTTGCTGCTGGAGCGCTGAGGGCCGGCGGGGGCGGCAGGGTCCCACCCGCCCCCCCCCGCTTCAATCCTCGATCGTCTCGTGGCTCGCCGCCGCCCCGCGCTTCCAGTACCCCGCCGCCTTGACGCGGTCCCTGGCCATGCCGTGCCGCTCCAGCAAGGCCGCGCGCAGCGCCTTGGCCACCGCGGATTCCGCCGCCACCCAGGCATAGCCCTCGCCCGCCGGCAGGGTCAGCCCGTCCAGCGCGGCGAGCAGCGCCGCCGCCTCGCCGGCGGGGCGGCCGTCGCGGGGCAGCCAGCGCACCTCGGCGCCGCCCGGCAGGGGCTGGCGCTCCGCCAGATCCGCCACCTCGGCCAGCACGATGGCGCGGGTGGTGGCGGGCAGCTCGCGCAGGCGGCGGGCGATGGCGGGCAGCGCCGTTTCGTCGCCCAGCAGCAGCACCCAATCCAACCCCTGCGGCGGCACAAACGAACCGCGCGGGCCACCGACGCCGAGCAGCTGCCCGGGCGCGGCCGTGGCGGCCCAGCTGGCGGCGGGGCCGTGGCCGTGCAGCACGAAGTCGATGTCCAGCTCCGTGTCGCTGAAGCGGCGGGGCGTGTAGTCGCGGGCGGTGGGGCGGGCGCCCTCGGGGTAGACCGGGCCGTTGGGGCCGGGGGTGGGCAGCACCGGGGCATCCTGCCCGGGGGCGGGAAAGAACAGCTTCACGTGGTCGTCCGGCCCGTCGCTGCGGAAGCCGGCGAGGTCGGGGCCACCCAGCGTTACGCGGCGCAGCGCGGGGGTGGGGGATTCCACCCGCAGCACGCGCAGCAGGCGGAAGCGCAGCTCGTGGCGCAGGCGATGGCCCGGGGATACGGCGGGGGATACGGCGGGGGACGCGGCGGGGCTGGGAAGCATGGCGGCACTCCGGCGGGGGGCAGATGATATTGCAAATCGTTTTCAGCGGGTCTAGCCCGGCACGCGCCCCGCCGCCGCCAGCCGCCCCGGAGTTCCCCCGCATGCCCCGTCGCGCCCTTTCCCCCACTGCCATGCCGGCCGCCCGATGAGCCAGCGGGCGCTCGCGGCGTCCGCGGCACCGCCGGGCCTCGCCGCCGGCTACGCGGGCTTCGTGCGGCGGCGCTTCCTGCTGCTCGGTGCGCTGGCGGCGGCGCTGGTGCTGGCGCTGCTAGCCGACATCGCCACCGGCCCCGCGCAGTTGTCGCTGGGCACGGTGGTGTCCGGCATCCTGGACCCGGCCAGCCTGCCGCGGCCCATCCAGGTGATCCTGTGGAACGTCCGCCTGCCCTACGCCATCATGGCGGTGCTGGTGGGCGCCTCGCTCGGCTTGGCGGGCGCCGAGATGCAGACGGTGCTGAACAACCCGCTCGCCTCGCCCTTCACGCTGGGCGTTTCCGCCGCCGCCACGCTGGGGGCCTCGCTGGTCATCGTCCTGGGGCTGGCACCCTTCGGCATGCCGCAGCACATCGCCATCCCGCTCGGCGCCTTTGCCTTCGCCGCCGGCGCCTCGGTGCTGGTGCAGGCGCTGGCCCGGCTGCGCGGCACGGGCACGGACACCGTGGTGCTGTTCGGCATCGCGCTGGTGTTCGCGCTGAACGCCGCCGTGGCGCTGCTGCAATTCGTGGCGGATGCCGAAACGCTGCAGCAGATCGTGTTCTGGGGCATGGGCAGCTTGGCGCGCGCCACCTGGGAAAAGATCGCCGTGGTCGGGCTGGTGCTACTGTGCTGCCTGCCGCTGTCGCTGGCGCAGGTGTGGAAGATGACCGCGCTGCGCGCCGGCGAGGCGCAGGCGGAATCGCTGGGCATCGACACCGCGCGCCTGCGGCTGGTGGTGATGCTGCGCGCCAGCCTGCTGGCCTCCGTGGCCGTCGCCTTTGTGGGCACCATCGGCTTTGTGGGGCTGGTGGGGCCGCACATGGCGCGGCTGCTCCTGGGCGAGGACCACCGCTTCTTTCTGCCGGGCGCCGCGCTGGCCGGCGCGCTGGTGCTGTCGCTGGCATCCATCGCGTCCAAGATGCTGGTGCCGGGGTTGATCATCCCGGTGGGCATCGTCACCTCGCTGGTCGGCGTGCCGCTGTTCCTGGCGCTGCTGTTCGGCCGGGGGCGCGGCCAGTGACGGCAAGCCCGGTGACGACAAGCCCGGTGACGGCGGGACTCGTGCTGCAGGGCGTCAGCGCCGGCTATCGCAACCGCCGCGTGATCGAGGCGCTGGACCTGCCGCCCGTGCCACCCGGCACGCTGCTGGGGCTGCTGGGGCAGAACGCCGCCGGCAAGTCCACGCTGCTGCGCGGCATCGCGGGCCTCGGCCAGACGCGGGGCACCATCGCGCTGGACGGCACCGCCTTGCCCGCGCTGCCGGCCGCCAAGCGGGCCGCCCTGGTGGGCTACCTGCCGCAAAGCCTGCCGCCGCCCTCGCCGCTGGTGGCCTATGAGGCGGTGCTGTCCGCCTGCCGCGCCGTGCGCGCCGACCTGGGCCCGCAGGCGGCCGAGGCCGCCATCGAGCGCGCCTTCGGCGCCCTGGGCATCAGCCACCTCGCCCTGCGGCGGATGAGCGAGCTGTCCGGCGGCCAGCGGCAGATGGTGGGGCTGGCGCAGGTGATGGTGCGCTCCCCCCGGCTGTTGCTGCTGGACGAGCCGACCAGCGCGCTGGACCTGCGCTGGCAGCTTTCGGTGGTGGAAGCGGTACGCGACGCGGTGCGCGCCACCGGCGCCATCGGCATCGTCGCCATCCATGACATCAACCTGGCGATCCGCGCTTGCGACCAGGTGGCGGTGCTGGCGCATGGCCGCCTGCTGGCCGCCGGCCGCCCGGCGGAGGTGGTGACACCCGCGGTGCTGGCGGAATCCTTTGGCGTCGAAAGCCGGGTGGAAGCCTGCTCGCAGGGCGTGCCGGTGGTGCTGGTGGACCGCGCGCTGCCGCGGAGCTAGCGCCGGAAACGCGTCGGGGCCGGAAGGACCCTGGTCCTTCCGGCCCCGACAAGCCCTTTGGCGGAAGGCGCCGCCCCCGGAACAGGGGCGGTGCCGGCCGGTCAAACGCCCGGCAGCTTGCCGGCCACGCCGTTGCGGCTGTCCTCGACCTCGACGTTCTGCTTGCGCACGGTGTCGTTCACCGTTTCGGTGCGCTCCGTGCTGGCCTTGTTCAGCACCACTTCCTCGACGATGCGGGCTTCCTTGGACACCACCGCCTCCTCGCGGTGCTCGACCGCCTCGATGCTGCGGTCGCGGAAGGCATCGTCGGCATCCGTCATGGCGCGGTCCACCGGGCGGCGCTCGACGTTGACATGCTCCTCGCGCAGCGAAACCTGCTCGGACACCGGCGTTTCCGTGACATAGGAGCGCACGCGCACGCGGCCGCTTTCCATGTCCCGCTTGCCGACGCGCAGCTGCTCCTCGGCCACCGGGATCACCTGCTCGCCGGCGTCGGACACGGCGGCGCGCGGCGCGGCGTCGGTGAAGCCGCCGGGCGCCATGCCGGCGGTCGGCGCCACGTCCAGCACCGGGGTGGCGGTCGGCGCGATGGCGGCGCCGCCGCTCCAGCCTTCCTTGCGCCACTCCTGCTCGCGCGAATCCAGGTCGACGGCGCCATGCTCCTCGAAGACGTCCATGGCGTGGGCCACCTTCTCCTCTTCCAGCTCGGCGGACAGCAACACGCCGCCGCGGCGCATGCCCTCGGAATAGGCGTGGCGGTCCTCGTCCGGCATGAACAGGTTCTTCACCGAAGCCCAGAAGCCGTCATCCTCGGCGGCGCCGCTGCCGGCCTCGCCCCTGGTGGCGTGCAGGGTGATGCGGTCACGCGGCACGTCGTCATGCATGGTCAGGTGGGCGACGACCGCCTCGGCCGCCTCGCGCGTGTCGAACAGGCCGGTGATGGTGCGGTTCATGGTCGGTATCCCTGAAAGGAGTCGCGACCCTGCGGCCGGTTCTCGGAGGCCGGGCTCCGACGGTTGCGGAGCTAGCCTGTCCACAACGGCCCGCTGAACCCGGCGTTGCAGAATTTGTTCTGTATTTTCAATGGTATCGTTAAGCCTCAGGTGGATCTCCTCGCGCAGCACCAGCCGCGTCTCGACGACCAGCACCTCTTCCACCACGGGAATGATCAGCACCCCGTCCTCTTCGCGCATCTCCGGCACGGCATCGACCGTGCGACCGACGGGCACGTGCCGCAGCTCGACGCCGCGGTGGTGCAGCGCGTGGCGCACCACCTCCTCCACCGTCTCGGTTTGCAGGGACACGCGCACCCGGCCGGTTTCGCGCAGGCGCTTGTGGATGCGCAGGGTTTCCGCCGCGAGCGGCAGCACGGTCTCGGGCGATTCGGCCGGCATGCGATGCTCACGATGGAGGATGGGGGATGCGGACAGAACGCCAGCCCGGGCGGATCGTTCCAGCCGGCGGGCCATGGGCGGGCACTGGCGGCCCGGCGCCCGCAGCGGCTAGACACAGCGCGTTCCAGCAAGGAGGCCAGCATGGCCGACATCCGCATCGACATTGGCGGCGAGATCTTCGAGGCCAGCTTCGAGGCCGCGGCCCCGCAGACCGTAGCGCAGTTCCGCACCATGCTGCCCTACCGCGACCGCATCATCCACGTGCGCTGGAGCGGCGAGGCCTGCTGGATCCCGATGGGCGAGCGCGACTTCGGGGTCGGCTACGAGAACGCCACGCGCCACCCGGCGCCCGGGCAGATCATCATCCACCCTGGCCAGATCTCCAACATCTCGGAAACCGAGATCCTGCTGGCCTATGGCGGCGTGTCCTTCGCCAGCAAGGCGGGGCCGCTGGCGGGCAACCACTTCATGAGCATCACGCGGGACCTGGACCGGCTGGCGGCGGTGTGCCGCTCGGTGCTGTGGGACGGGGCCAAGGACATCGCGTTCAGCGCGGGCTGAGGGTGGGGGGAAGGCCGGGGGAAGGAATTTTCCTGCCCCCCATCTTCTTTTTGTGAGTCCGGCGCGGGTGGCCCTGGCGGCGTGGCGCCGCGCGACGGATGGTGTCAGGACAAGGCCGCGCAGGCCGGACCTCCGGCGCGCCCCCCAAGCACAGACAGAAAAAAGCAGGGGCTGGGGGAATTCCTTCCCCGACCTTCCGCCTTGCTTCAATCCCGCGCCGCCAGCGGCACCTTCGGCACCAGCAGCGCGCCAAGCAGCGTCGCCACCGCGATCGCCAGGATCGCCCAGAAGGTCAGGTGCAGCGCGTGGTCCAGCGCGCCGCGGACCAGCGCGTCCCCGGCGGTGGCGGTGCCCTGGTCCAGCAGGTGGCGGATCTGTTCCGGCCCGACGCCGACGCGCGCCAGGCTGAGGTTCAGCACCGCGCCCAGCGCCGCGGCGCCCAGCGTGCTGCCGAGGTTGCGGGAAAAGATGTTGGACGCGGTGGCGGCGCCGCGCTCCGCGCGCACGGCGGTGGTCTGGATGATCAGAATGCCGGCGTTGCTGACAAAGCCCATGCCGAGCCCCATGACCAGCGAGCCGGCGCCCGCCAGCACCGGCGAGCTGCCCTGGCCCAGCAGCAGAAACACCATGCCGCCGAGCGGCAGCAGCACCGCGCCCGCCAGCATGGTGCCGCGCAGGCCGAGGCGCGTGACGTTGCGCGCCGCCACCGTGGCGCCGATCGGCCAGCCCAGCACCATGGCGGTCAGCGCAAAGCCGGCGACCAGCGCGGAATGACCCAGCACGCCCTGCACGTACATCGGCAGAAAGGTGGTCAGGCCGATCACGGTCATGCCGCTGAGCAGCGCCACGGCATTGGCGGTGGCGATCGGCCGGCGGGCCCACAGCGCGAAGGCGACCATCGGGTCGTGCGCCCGGCGTTCCTGCCACACGAACAGCAGCGCGGCGACGACGGCCACCGCCAGGGCGCCGAGCGTCACGGCCGGGCCAGCGCTGCCGGCTTCCGTCAGCGCGATCATCAGGGCCGCCACGGCCACCGCGAACAGCGCGGCACCCGCGACGTCCAGCGAGCGCACGGCATGCGCCGGGGGTTCGCGCAGAAAGCCGATAAACAGCGCCGCGGCGCCGAGGCCCACGGGGATGTTGATCCAGAACACCCAGGCCCAGGACGCGTGCTGGATGATCAGCCCGCCCGCCAGCGGCCCCAGAACAGAGGAGATGCCCCACACGCTGGCCAGCCAGCCCTGGATGCGGCCGCGCTCCTGCACCGAATACAGGTCGCCCACCACCGTGATGCACAGCGGCTGGATGGCGCCGGCGCCGACGCCCTGGATCAGCCGGAACACGATCAGCGCCGGCATGGACCATGCCAGCCCGCACAGCACCGTGCCCGCCAGAAAGATGCCGATGCCGGCCAGGAGCACCGGGCGGCGGCCGAACAGGTCGGCCAGCTTGCCGAAGATCACCGTGGTGGCCGTCTGCGCCAGCAGAAAGGCGGAAAACACCCAGGAATAATACTGCAGGTCGCCCAGCCGCGCCGCGATCTGCGGCATGGCGGTGGACACGATGGTCGCCTCGATGGCGATCATGAACATGCCCGCCATCACGGCGGCCAGCACAAAGGGCCGCTGGCCGCGGGGCATGACCTCGGCGGGCGGAACGGGCGGGGCGGCGGCGGCGATGGAGTCAGGGGGCATGCACCCTGGTTAAGCTGTTTCTTGCCGGGGCGGAACGGCTGGCGGCAACCCCGGCGGGTATGGCTGGCTGGTCGCACACGCGGGTCTCGGCGCCACCGGGGCGGATTTCGCTTGGCGCGCCCGCGCCAGGGCGGCAGGAAGCCGCGATGACCGCCCCGCCGCGCCGCCCCGCCGTTTCCCCCGCCCCGCCCCGCCCCCTGGAGGCCGCCGCCCCGCCCCGGCCGCCCCGCGCGCCGGAGCCCGACCGCATCTGCGGCCCGGTGGCGGTGGCCGCGCTGTTCGCCCGCCGCCCGCAGGCGGTGCTGCGGCTGTTCTACCTTTCCGGCCGCCGCGCCGAGGCCGGGCCACTGTGCGCGCAGCTCGCCCGCGCCAAGCGCCCCTACCGCGAGGTGCCGGCGGAGGAGCTGGCGAAGATCGCCGGCACGCCGCACCACGGCGGCATGGTCGCCATCGCCACGCCGCGCGCGGTGCCGCTGCTGCCGGCGGCGGACCGCCTGCCGGGGGGGCTGCTGCCGGTGCTGGACGGCATCGGCAACCCGCACAACCTGGGCGCCATCGCCCGCTCGGCCGCGTTCTTCGGCTGCGGGGCGATGCTGCTGTCGGGCGACCCGCGCCAAGCGGGGCTGTCGGATTCCGCCTGGCGCACCAGCGAGGGCGGGCTGGAAGCGCTGTCGCTGTACCGCGCGCCCGTGCTGACGGACGCGCTGGGGACGCTGGCTTCGCGCTTTCTCACCGTCGCCGCCGTGGCACGCGGCGGCGAGCCGCCCGAGGCGATCCTGGCCGCCGACCCGCGCCCCGTGGCGCTGGTGCTGGGCAACGAGGAGGTGGGGCTGGACGCGGCGACGATCGGCGCCTGTGCGCGGCAGGTGACCTTGCCGGGGTCGGGCGCGGTGGAAAGCCTGAACGTGTCGGTCGCCGCCGCCGTGCTGATGCACGCGCTGCGGCGGGGCTGAGCGGCGCCCGCCGGGTCAGCCGGCCGCGACCAGCCCGTGGCGGAGCATGATCTCGCCCACCCGGGCGGGGTCGGGCCGCCCCGGCTGGTTGATCACCGCCGCCAGCTCCTCGAAATAATGCCGCGTGATGGTGCCCGGCGTGATGACGACCAGGGCGCGGGCGGTGGCGTCCCGCGGGTTCGTGTGGTGATGCACGCGGCCGCGCGGGATGAACACCGCCTGGCCCGCGCCCAGCTCGGTGCTGGTGCCGTCCACCGTCACGGTCAGCACGCCGTCGAGGCCATACAGCAGCTCGTCGGCATCCCGGTGGAAGTGCGGCGCCGGCACCCGCGCGCGGGACGGCACGGTGAACTCAAAGGCCGTGACGCCCGGCGCGCCGGCCACGAAGCGCAGCTCCAGCTCGCCGATCCGGACGATGTTGTCGCCTGCCGCCTGCATCCATGCCTCCCCGCTTCCGGTCCGGAGCCTAGGAGACCATTGCGCCCTGTCAATGAGCGCGCGGGCGGGCGGGGACCGGCCGGCCCGGCGGCGCGTCCTGGCCAGATGACAGCCGTGCCACAAAAGCCCTTGTCCCACCGGTGGCAAAGCGCGACATCCCGGCGCGGAACCAGCCGGAGGCTCCCAAAACCATGTTGATCCGCCGTCGCGCCCTGTTGGGCGCCACAGCCACCTTCCCGTTCGCGCCCGCCGTGGCGCGTGCCCAGGGGACCTTCCCCTCCCGCACCATGCGGATTGTCGTGCCTTACGCGCCGGGCGGCTCGGTCGACCTGACCGGCCGGCTGATCGCCGAGAAGCTGCAGGGCGTGCTCGGCCAGTCCGTGGTGGTGGACAACCGCGGCGGCGCCGGCGGCAACCTCGGCGCGTCCGAGGCCGCGCGGTCGGAAAAGGACGGCCACACGCTGCTGCTGGCCTCGGCCTCCATCCTGGCGGCCAACAAGTTCCTGTACCGCAAGTCCATGCCGATCGACCCGATCAAGGACCTGGCGCCGATCACCCGCGTGACCACCGGCACGGTGTTCATGACGGTCAACGCCAAGAGCCCCTACCGCACCTTCCAGGACGTCATCGCGGCGGCCAAGAAGGACCCGGGCAAGCTGACCATGGGCTCCTCCGGCACCGGCACCGTCAGCCACCTGACGCTGGCCAAGGTGTGCAAGGTGACGGGCACCGACATCACCCATGTTCCTTACCGCGGCGGCGCGCCCGCGCTGCAGGACCTGCTGGCCGGCAACATCGACATGATGTTCGACGTCATCCCGCTGGCCATGCCGCAGGTCCGCGAAGGGCTGGTGCGCGTGCTGGCCGCCGCCTCGGCCGACCGCGTCACCTACGCGCCGGAGCTCAAAGACGTGCCGGGCATGAAGGAGCTGCTGCCGGGCAGCAACATCGACATGCAGTCCTGGTACGGCATGGTGGCGCCGGCGGGCGTGCCGGCCGACCGCCTGGCCACCCTGCACAAGGCGATCACGGGCGTGGTGGACAGCGACGACTTCCGGGCGCGCATGGAGCCCAACGGCTTCACCAGCGTGGTGGACCCCAGCCCGGCCGCCTTCGGCACCTACCTGCTGGCGCAGGAGCAACTGTGGAAGGGCCTGGTCGAGGAATCGGGCGCCAGCCTGGACTGACCGGCATCGCCTGTCCGAACACGTGCCGGGCCGGCTTTGCCGACCCGGCACCGCGTTCCTCCAGCGGGCGAGGAGCAATCTTCTTTTTCTGAAGAAAAAGCAGCAAAAAGACTTTGCGGGTCAGCGGCGCCGCGCATGACCCGCAGCCGACACGCCAACTGACAAAAGTTTTCTGGTTCTTTTTTCCAAAAAAGAACGGCTGTCCTGACGATCAGCCCCGCCCCGTGGGGACGCCATCAGGGCGAGGTCACGGTGCCTTCCACCACCACCGGCGGCCCCAGCGCCGCCAGCAGGGCGATGCGCAGCGCCGCCAGCTTGCGCTCGTTCTCGATCTTCAGCCCGAACACGTCCTTGACGTAGAACACGTCCACCGCCCGCACGCCGTAGGTGGTGATATGGGCAGAGGCGATCTGCAGCCCCTGCTCGCTGATCGCGGCCGTCATGTCGTGCAACAGGCCCGGCCGGTCGCGGCCGTTCAGCTCGATCACGGTGTGGGTGTTGCTGGCGTGGTTGTCGATCACCACGCGGCCCGGCACCTGCACGGCGCGCAGCCGCGCGGGCTCGCGCCGCACCTTGCGGATCTCCTGGTCCAGGTGCAGGCGGCCGGACAGGGCCTGCTCGATCAGCACGGACAGGCGGGCCAGCTTGTGCCCGGCGTCAAAGGCGCCGCCCTGGGCGTCCTGCACCCAGAAGGTGTCCAGCGCCCGGCCGTTGGTCATGGTGTGGATGCGCGCATCGACGATGGAGGCACCCGCCACCGCCAGCGCGCCGGCGATGCGCGAAAACAGCCCGGGGTGGTCGGTGCAATAGACCGTCACCTCCGTCACCGCGCGGGCTTCCAGCACGCGGGTCGAAACCGTGAGCGGCGCGCCGGTGGCCTCGGCCTCGCGGATCAGCGCGGCGTGGCGGGCATGCGTTTCGGGGTCGAAGGACAGCCAGTAGCCGGGGTAGCCGAGCGCCAGGAAGCTGTCGATCGCCTCCTTCGGCTGGTCCTCCAGCATGGCGGCGGCGGACTGCTTGGCGCGGGCCACGCGCACGTCGCGCTCGGGCACCGACAGGCCGCCGGCCAGCACCTCCGCCACGCGCCAGTACAGCTCGCGCAGCAGGGTGGCCTTCCAGCCGTTCCACACCTTGGGGCCGACGGCGCGCATGTCGGCGACCGTCAGCACCAGCAGCAGGCGCAGCCGCTCGGGCGACTGCACCACCTCGGCGATGTCGAGGATGGTCTTGGGGTCGTCGATGTCGCGCTTGAAGGCGGTCTGGCTGACCAGCAGGTGGTTCAGCACCAGCCAGGACACGGTTTCCGTTTCCTCGGTGCTCAGGCCGAGGCGCGGGCAGACCTCCAGCGCCACGCGGGCGCCGAGCTCCGAATGGTCGCCGCCGCGGCCCTTGGCGATGTCGTGCAGCAGGGTGGCGACGTAGAGCGCGCGGCGGGACTGCAGCTGGCCGATCAGCTCGGAGGCGACCGGCACCGCCTCCTCCAGCTCGTTGCGGTCGAGCTGGTTGAGCACCGCGATCGCCTCGATCGTGTGCTCCTCCACGGTGAAGACGTGGTAGGTGTCGAACTGCATGAGGCCGACGATGCGGGCCCAGTCCGGGATGTAGCGCGACAGAAAGCCGACCTCGTTCAGCACCCGGATCCAGCGCGCGGATTCACGGCCCGTCAGCAGGTCCAGAAAGATCCCGGCCGCCGCCGGGTCGTCGCGCAGCGCCTGGGCGTGGGGGGCGTTGCGGATCAGCGCGCGCAGCGCCAGCGGGTGCAGCTCCATGCCGCGCGTGCGGGCGGCGCGCACCAGGCGCAGCATCACGGCGGGGTCGGCCGCCACGTCCTTGTCGGGCGCGAAGATCAGCTTGCCATCGGCCATGGCGATGCCGGCGGCGGCGAGCTGCGGCTCCGGCGCCTTTTGCACGGCGGGCGCGCCCAGCGCCGCGCGCTCGATGGCGGGCTCCAGCAGGTGCGACAGCCGCACCACGTCCCGCGCCGTCAGGAACAGGTGCTTCATGAAGCGCTCCACCCCGTCCTGCTTGCCGTGGCGGGTGTAGCCCATGCGGGCGCCCACCACGGGCTGCAGGTCGAAGGTCAGGCGCTCCTCGGCACGGCCGGTGACGTAGTGCAGGTGGAAGCGCACGGTCCACAGGAAGTCCCAGGCGCGCTTGAAGGCGCGGGCCTCGCGTTCCGTCAGCAGTCCGCCGCCGGGGGCGTCGGGCCCCACCAGCTCGGGCATGCGCTGCACGCCAAAGGCGTAGCGCGCCAGCCAGTACATGGTCTGGATGTCGCGCAGCCCGCCGCGGCCTTCCTTGATGTGCGGCTCCACCAGGTAGGGGCTGTCGCCGTAGCGCTTGTGGCGCTTGGTGCGCTCCACCCGCTTGGCCAGCAGGAACTGGCCGACGCCCCAGTCCGCCCGGGCGGCGCCGAAGGCGGCCTCGAAGCGGGTGAAGACGTCCCGCTCGCCGGCGATAAAGCGGCCGTCCAGCAGCGCGGTCTGGATGGTGGCGTCCGCCCGCGCGTCTTCCAGGCATTCATGGATGGAGCGGGTGGCGTGGCCGACCTTCAGGCCGAGGTCCCACAGCAGGTAGAGCATGAACTCCACCGCCCGCCGCCCGCGCGGGCCGAGCGGCGCCTCGGACAGGAACAAGAGGTCGATGTCGGAGAACGGCCCCAGCACGCCGCGGCCGTAGCCACCGGTGGCGGCCAGCGCGAAGGAGGGCTCGCCGGGCGCGGTGCCGTCCGCCCCGGGCGACACCTCGGCGATGGTATAGGCGTGGATGGCCGAGATCAGCCCGTCCGTCAGCTCGCCCAGCGCGCGCGCGGCGGCGAGGCCGGACAGGGCATGCGCCTCGAAGGCTTCCTGCACGCGGGACTGGATGCGGCCGAGCTGCCGGCGCAGCAGCGTCAGGGCCGCATCGCGCGCCACGGGGGCGCCGGGGGCGGGCACCAGGTCGCGCGCCAGGTCCGGCAAGGGCCGCAACCCGGCGGCGGCGCCAGGGGTAGCGCCGGGGGCGGCTCCAGGCGCGGCCTGGGGAAACGGGGCGATGGCGTCGGGCATGTCGCCGCTGCTGTTCATGCGTGCATGTTATCCCGTGCTGCGCTGCGGCGACAGCACCTGTGATGCGGAACCCGCCGCAGCGCCGTGCCGCTCAGTCGGCTTCCAGCATCTGCCCCAGGCGGTAGGGATGGGCGGCATAGGTGCCCAGCACGCGCAGCTCGCGGGAAAAGAAGGCCAGCTCCTCCAGCGCCCGCCGCAGGGCCGGCTGCTCGGGGTGGCCGTCCACGTCGCACAGGAACTGGGTGGCGGTGAAGTGGCCGTCCAGCATGTAGCTTTCCAGCTTGGTCATGTTGACGCCGTTGGTCGCGAAGCCGCCCAGCGCCTTGTACAAGGCCGCCGGGATGTTGCGCACGCGGAACACGAAGGTGGTGACCGGCCGCGGCGCATCGGCCGCCAGGGGCTGCGGCTTCGGCGACATCACGTAGAAGCGGGTGGTGTTGTTGGGCGAATCCTCGACGTTGCGGGCCAGGATCTCCAGGCCATAGATCTCGCCAGCCAGCGAGGAGGCGATGGCCGCGTCCTCCAGGCTGTCGCCCTCGGACAGCAGCTTGGCGGCGCCGGCGGTGTCGGCCTCGATCACCGGCTGCAGCTTGCGGTCGCGCAACAGGTTCAGCACCTGGCCCAGCGCCATGGGGTGGCTGTGGGCGCGCTTCAGCCCGGCCAGCGTGGCGCCCTTGCGGGCCAACAGGCAGTGCTCCACGCGCTCGTAGTGCTCGCCCACCACGAACAGGCCCGAATCGGGCAGCATGCGGTGGATGTCCGGCACCCGGCCGGCCAGGGAGTTCTCGCAGGGCAGCATGGCGAGCTGGGCGGTGCCGTCGCGCACGGCGGCCATGGCGGCCTCGAAGCTCGGGCAGGGCAGCGTGGTCCAGCCGGGATAGGCCGCCCGGCAGGCCAGGTCGGAATAGGCGCCCGGCACGCCCTGGAACGCGATCACACCGCTCATCTGCTGCACCCGCTCGACCCCGCTGCTGGCCGCGCCGCCGGCCGGTCCGTGATCGGTGGCACACGGGTTGAAGCGCGGCGCCTCTGCCATTATGGTCCGACCGCTTCTAGTCGAGGCCCCGCCGCGGCGCAAACCCGCGCGCTCGCGGGGCCCTTCACGCAGGGATCGGACGGCAGCATGAGCTTGGAGGCTAACAAGGCATTCGCGGCCGTCCTCACCGCGGGCATCGCGTTCATGGTGGCGGGCTTCATCGGCCAGCAGATCGTGCGGCCGCACCGCCTGGAAAAGACCGCCATCACCATCGAGGGCGTGGGTGCCAGCAATGCCGCGGCCCCGGCGGCCGAGGCCGCGATCCCCGACATCTCGCCGCTGCTGGCCGCCGCCAGCGCGGACACCGGCAAGCAGCTGGTCGGCCGGCTGTGCTCCGCCTGCCATACTTTCGAGGAAGGCCAGGCCAACAAGGTCGGCCCCAACCTGTATGGCGTGGTCGGCGGCCCGCATGCCCACCGCCCGGACTTCAACTACTCGTCCGCCATGGCGGCGCTCAAGGACAAGCCCTGGGGCTACGAGGAGCTGAACCACTTCCTGCAGGGTCCGGCCCGCTACATCCGCGGCACCCGCATGGCCTTCGCGGGCATCAGCAACGTGCAGCAGCGCGCCGACGTGGTGGCCTATCTGCGCACGCTGTCCGCCAACCCGCAGCCGCTGCCGTAAGCTGGCGGTGGTCGAACACTTCATCGCGGCCGCGGAAGCGGCCGCCGATGCGGCGGGGGCGGTCATCCGCCCCCTTTTTCGTTCCCGCCTGCTGGTCGAGGCCAAGGGCGACAGCAGCCCCGTCACGGAAGCCGACCGCGAAGCGGAGCGGACCATCCGCGCCCTGCTGGCCGCCCGCTTTCCCGACCACGGGCAGCTGGGTGAGGAATTCGGCGCCACCGGCACGGACGCCGAATACGTCTGGGTGATCGACCCGATCGACGGCACGCGCGCCTTTGTCACCGGCCGGCCGCTGTTCGGCACGCTGATCGGCCTGTTGCACCGGGGCCGCCCCGTGCTGGGGCTGATCGACCAGCCCGCCACCGGCGAGCGCTGGATCGGCGCCGAGGGCCAGCCGCTGCGCTTTCGCGGCCCGCTGGGCGGAACGCCCGGCTGCCGCCCCTGCCCCGCGCTGTCCGATGCCGAGCTGTCCTGCACCAGCCCCAGCATGTTCACCGCCGCCGAGGCACCGCGCGTCGCCGCCGTGCAGCAGGCCGCGCGCCGCGTGACCTGGGGCGGCGACTGCTACGGCTACGGGCTGCTGGCGCTGGGGCTGGTGGACGTGGTGGTGGAAAGCGACCTGAAGCCCTGGGACTGGGTGCCGCTGCAGCCGGTGATCGAGGCCGCCGGCGGCCGGCTGACGGACTGGTCCGGCGCGCCCCTGACACTGGACGGGCCGGGGCAGGTGATCGCCGTTGGGGACGCGGCGCTGCTGCCGGAGGTGGTCCGGCTCCTGGCTGGGTGACGGCGGGGCCGCGACGGGATGGCGGGGCGCGCCCGGTCGCCGCGGTTGGCCGTCACATCACGGCCACGCTCACGATTCTGTGTCCCCATCGGTCCGCCGCCCCTGCACAGCCCGTCCCCCGGCGTATAGGATGACGGGGCGTACAGTTCTGTGGACCCTCCCGATGCCCGACATGCTGCGCCCGCCCGAGCGGGACCGCCTGATCTCCTACCTGGACCGGCAGCTGGCCCTGACCGTGCGGCTGGGCGGGACGGAGGCGGTGGCGCTGCGCGAAACCACCGCGCGGCTGCCCACCGCCGACTGGTGCTGGACGGCGCAAACCGCGGCGGCCCTGGAGGTGCTGGCCCTGCCCGGGCTGCAGCCGCGCTGGGCCGGGCTGGCCGGGCGCCTGGGCGGCTTTCTGGCCGCGATGGGCGAGACGGGGGTGCTGCTGGACCGCGCCGCCGCCCCCGGCTGCGCCGTGGACAGCATCGACCCGCGCGACTTCCGGGTGCTGACCGGCACGCATGAATTCACCGGCGACCTGTCGCGCGGCATCGTGCGGCAGGAAGCGCTGGGCCGCCCCGGCGGGCGCGAATGGCACCACACCGGCCACCTGGTCGAGTTCCGCCTGGGCCGGCAGAACCATTGCCTGGACGTGGAAGACAGCATCGCCCGCTTCGGGCTGGTGCCGCAGCCGGACGGCGTGGTGCTGTTCCATGAAAGCGAGCTGCGGGTGCCGGCCGGGCTGCTGAAGCGCCTGCGGCCGGTGGGCACGCTGCGCTATGAATACGCCATCCGCGCCGCCGACCCGCGAATGCGGCTGCGCGTCAGCCTGCAGGCGGCGCCGGGCACCACGCTGCAGGAAGTGCGGCTGACCACGGCGGTGGACGAGATGGCCGGCGGCGGCCGCCCCGTCGGGCGCATCGCCTTGCGGGCGGAAGGCCGGTTGCGCACCTTGCCGCTGGAGGTGACGGGCGACCAGCCGGCCAACCTGCATTCCGGCGCCGCCGACAGCCTGCATGTGGTGGAGGACGGCCCGCCCGGGCAGGCGGCGGGGCTGCATGTCGCCTTTTGCTCGCCCGAGCGGCTGCGCACGGTCAAGCTGGTCGCCAAGCACGACCGGCCGCACTGGCTGCTGTGCCGCTACCAGGCCGCGCGGCTGCCGGCCGGCGCCGTCCTGGCGGTGGAGGAGGAGCGGTTGATGACCGCCGGCACGCTGGCCGGGTCGGAGCCCGCCTATGCCGGGCTGCTGGCCGGGCCCGGGCGGCTGGACGGGCGCGACCCGGGCTTCACGGCCGACGCGGGCGCGGCGCTGAACGCCGTGGCCCTGCTTCTGGCGCAGGGCGTGGCACCGGGCGGCACCGACTGGCGCCTTTGGTTCGACCGGCACCTGGCGGGCTTCTTCAGCGCCATGGCGGGGGTGGAGGCCGACGCCGCGCCGGCGCCGCTGCTGCCCGCCCGCGTCGCGCTGCGGCCGCTGTGCTTCGCCTTGCTGGCGCTGGACGTGTTGCCCGGGCCCACGCCCGCGCAGCAGGCCTGGCAGGCCGCCGGGCTGGACGCGCTGCTGGCCGCCCAGGCCGAGGACGGCGCCTTCGCGGAAGCGGACGGCGCCGTCGGCCTCGATGGCCACGCGGCGGCACTGCTGGCGCTGGCGCGGCTGGCGGCGCGCCGGCCGGATGCGCGCGTTTCGGCGGCGCTGCGGCGCGGCCTGGGCGCCCTGCGCCTGGGTGCGGCGGAAGGCGGTTCGCAGCCCCAGCCGCTGCTGCGCGGCGCGGAGGACTGCCATTGGAGCGTGCGGCCGGCGCTGCTGATGCGCGCCATGGCCGCGCTGGGGCTGGCGGCCGATGCCGGCGGCCTGACGCTGGACGCGGCGGCCGAGGAAGCGCGCCAAACGCTGCTGGACGCCTGCTTCCGGCTGCTGCGCGGCCGCATCCGCAGCCTGGACGGCGACCTGGAGGTGCTCACCGCGCCGAACACCACGGAAGGCAATGCCGCCACCCAGCCGGTGCTGTTGCTGGCCATGCTGTCGCCGGACGAGGCGGCGCTGGGCCGGGTGGATGCGGGCATGGCGGAACAGCCCTAGCGCTCCGTGCCCGGGGCGCGGTGGCCGCATCCGGGAAGCGGGCGGGAACGGCGGTGGCCGGCGGGGTCCGTGCCCCGGCCTCCCTGCCCCGGCCTCCCTGCCCCGGCCTCCCTGGCCGCCCGCCGCGCGACAATCGCCGCTTCCGCACCTTTCCTGTCTTCCGCCACGGCGATAAGCCCTGCGGATGACCCTGCCCGCCTTTCGCCTCCTGCCGCTTCTCGTGCTGCTCGCCGCCTGCGCCACCGCGCCGCCGGCCCCGGTCGCGTCCGGCACGGCGCCGCTGCCGTATCCCGCCACGGTGCGCGAGCGGATGCTGCGGATCGCGCTGGAGGAATGGCGGGAATGGGGGAGCATCACGGTGCACGACGGCCAGCCCCGCCCGGCCGCCGCGCCACAGGAGTCGCGGCTGGCCAACTTCCCGCGCGTGCTGGCCTATTGGCGCGCGGTGGACAGCGAGGGCCGGGCCGCGATCGACCGCAACCGCGGCCGCTTTGCCGCCCTGCTGGGCCTGCCCGGCACGGCGGGCGCGCTGTGGGGCGAGCCGGCGTGGTCGGCCGCCTTTGTCAGCTTCGTGATGCGCAACGCGGGCGTGGACCAGCGGGAATTCCCGTCCTCGGCCGCGCACAGCTTCTACATCGACGGCATGCTGGCGGATGCCCTGGCCTATCCGGCGAAGGCGCCCTTCGTGCCGCGCGACATCGCCGCCTATGCGCCGCAGCCGGGCGACCTGGTGTGCGCCGACCGGTCCCGCCGCCCCCTGGCCGGCTGGCGCGACCGGCTGGCCGAGCGCGGCCAGTTCCGGCCGATGCATTGCGACATCGTGGTGGCCGCCGGCGCCGGCGGCGTGCAGGCGGTCGGCGGCAACATCGCGGATGCGGTCACGCTTTCCGTGTTCAGCACCGATGCGGGCGGCCGGCTGGTGGCACGGGCGCCCGGGCAACCCATCTGGTTCGCAGTGTTTGAAAACCGCCTGGGGCGCCTGCCGCCGTTCGACGCCGTTCCCATCGCGGGCCTGTCCACCGGCCGCGCGCCGTCCTGATCCGGAGATTGCTTCACGTGACCGACTTGTTTTCCCCCATCGTCCTGCGCGGCGTGACCATCCGCAACCGCATCGGCGTGGCGCCGATGTGCCAGTATTCCTGCGAGCCGGCCGGCGAGAATGCCGGCCACCCCACCGACTGGCACCTGGCCCACCTGCACGCCCGCGCCATCGGCGGCGCCGGGCTGGTGATCGCGGAAGCCACCGCCGTGCAGCCGGAAGGCCGCATCACGCCGCAGGACCTCGGCCTGTGGAACGACGCGCAGGTGGCCGGGCACGCGCGGCTAGCCCGCGTCATCGCCTCGGCCGGCGCGGTGCCGGGCATCCAGATCGCCCATGCCGGGCGCAAGGCCAGCACCAACAGCCCCTGGGACGGCGGCGTGGCCGGGCCGGAGGAGCATGGCTGGACGCCGGTGGGCCCCAGCGCGCTGGCCTTTCCGGGCCTGCTGGAGCCGCGCGCCATGAGCGAGGAGGAGATCGGCTCCACCATCGCCGCCTTTGCCGCCACCGCGCGCCGCGCCGTGGAAGCCGGCTACCGCTTCATCGAGGTGCATGCGGCGCACGGCTACCTGCTGCACCAGTTCCTGTCGCCGCTGTCCAACCAGCGCAACGACGGCTGGGGCGGCGACTTCGCCGGCCGCACGCGGCTGACGCTGGAGGTGGTCAAGGCCGTGCGCGCCGTGATCCCGCAGGACATGCCGCTCGGCATCCGCTTCTCGCACACCGACTGGCTGGACGGCGGCTGGACCACAGACGAAACGGTGGAGCTGTCGCGCCAGGTCAAGGCGCTGGGCGTGGACCTGATCGACGTGTCTTCCGGCGCGCTGCTGCCGGCCAAGATCCCGCTGGAGCCGGGCTACCAGGTGCCGGGCGCCGAGGCCGTGCGCCGCGGCGCGGAGGTGCCGGTGGCCGCCGTCGGGCTGATCACCGAGCCGCAGCAGGCGCAGGACATCCTGTCCGCCGGCCAGGCCGACATGGTGTTCCTGGCGCGTGAGCTGCTGCGCGACCCCTACTGGCCGCTGCACGCCGCCGCCGCGCTGGGCCGCGCCGAGGCGATGCAGGCGCCGGCGCAGTACGACCGCGCCTGGGGCCACCTGGGCAAGATGCCGGTGGACCGCGAAACGGCCAAGCCGCTGCCCGTGCTGGCGGACTGACGGCCCCGCGCGTGCGCGCGCCCCGGGCCGGCCGCCGCAACGGCTGGCTGGCCCGGGGCATTTGCTGTCCATCGCCCCGGTAAAGGACCCCCGCGCATGCCCTACGACCTTTGGTACTGGCCGCAGATCCCCGGCCGTGGCGAGTTCGTGCGGCTGGCCCTGGAAGCCGGGGGCATCGCCTATCGCGACCTGGCGCGGGCGGAAGGCGGCCTGAACGCCCTGGCCGCCGACCTGCGACGGCCCCGCGCCCAGCCCCCCTTCGCGCCGCCCTACCTGGTGGCGGACGGCATGACCGTGGCACAGACGGCCAACATCCTGCTGTTCCTGGGCGAAAGGCATGGCCTGGCGCCGGGCGGGGCGGCCGGCAGGTTCTGGGTCAACCAGCTGCAGCTCACCATCGCCGACGCGGTGGCCGAGGCGCATGACACGCACCACCCCGTGGGCGTCGGGCTGTTCTACGAGGACCAGAAGCCCGAGGCCGCACGGCGCGCCCGGGAATTCCGCGACGCCCGCCTGCCCAAGTACCTCGGGCATTTCGAGCAGGCGCTCCAGGGCGCCGGCCCCTGGCTGGCGGGCGAGCACTGGAGCTACGCCGACCTGTCGCTGTTTCAGCTGGTCGAGGGGCTGTGCTTCGCCTTTCCGCGCCGCATGGCGGGGGCGGAGCGCGAATGGCCGGGGGTGATGGCGCTGCGCGGCGCCGTGGCGGCGCTGCCGGAGCTGCGCCACTACCTGGGCAGCGACCGCCGCTTGCCGTTCGGCGACGGCGTCTTCCGCCACTACCCCGAGCTGGACGCGGCCTGACGCGGCCACGCCCCCGTCCGGCCAAGCCCAAGCCTGTTGCCCCGGAATTCGCGAGGCAACCGGTAAACGCGCATCGCCTCCCGGCTTTGCGCGGTTGCGACAAGCCCCATCAAGACCTTAATTGGGCGCATGAAACGCTTTCTCCCCCTTCTTCTGGCGCTGGGTTCGCTGATCGGCGTGTCCGGTGAGGTTTTCGCGCAGCAGCAGCGGGGGGCCGCAGCTGCGGCGCCGGCCGGTCCGCGGGCGCTCGGCACGTTCCAGGACTGGACGGCCGCCACCTATACCGAAGGCAGCAACAAGGTGTGCTACGCCTTTGCCCGCGCCGAGAAGTCGGAAGGCGCCGGCCGGCGGCAGAACGTCATGCTGACCGTGACGCACCGCCCGCAGGGCCGCGACCAGGTGGCGCTGCGCGCCGGCTACACCTACAGCCGCAACGCGGAGGTGGAGGTCAAGGTCGGCGGCACGGAGCTGGCCTTCTACACCGCCAACGACAACGCCTTCGCTCGGGAAGGCGGCAAGGCCGTGGCCGCCTTCCGCGGCGGTGCCAACGCGGTGGCCACCGGCCCGGGCCCGCAGGGGCGCGGCACGGCGACGGACACCTTCTCCCTATCCGGCTTCACCGCCGCCTATGAGGCGATCGGCAAGGAATGCCCGGCGGGGCGCCGCTGAGATGACCGACGCCACCACCCTCCCCGACGCCGCCGCGCTGACCGAGGCCGAGCGTTCGCGCATCCTGGCCAAGGCCGCGCTGTTCTCGCCCCCCGCCGCCACGCTGGCGGACGGGCGGCGCGAGCTGGTCGGCCTGTCGCGGGAGGAGCTGGCGGCGGAGATGGTGGCGATCGGCGAGAAGCCGTTCCGCGCCAAGCAGCTGTGGCACTGGATCTACCACCAGGGCGTTTCCGACTTCAGCAAGATGCCTTCCATCGCCAAGACCATGCAGGCGAAGCTGGCGGAGCGCTTCGTGGTCGGCCGCCCGGGCGTGACCACGGAGCAGACCAGCACGGACGGCACCCGCAAGTGGCTGTTCGGCTTTCGCGACGGCCAGCAGGTCGAGACGGTCTACATCCCGGACGAGGACCGCGGCGCGGTGTGCCTGTCCACGCAGGTGGGCTGCACCCTGTCCTGCCGCTTCTGCCACACCGGCACGCAGAAGCTGGTGCGCAACCTCGGCGCCGCCGAGATCGTCGGCCAGTTCATGGCGGCGCGCGACAGCTACGGCGAATGGCCGACGCCGGTGGACGGCACGCCGCGCCTGTTGTCCAACATCGTCATCATGGGCATGGGCGAGCCGCTGTATAACTACGAGAACGTCGCCAAGGCGATGCGCATCGTCATGGACAACGAGGGCATCGCCCTGTCCCGCCGCCGCATCACCCTGTCCACCTCCGGCGTCGTGCCGATGATGGACAAGTGCGGCGCGGAGCTGAACGTCGGCCTCGCCGTGTCGCTGCACGCGGTGCGCGACGACATCCGCGACGAGCTGGTGCCGCTGAACCGCAAATACCCGATCGCCGAGCTGATGGCCGCCTGCCGCCGCTACCCGGCCGCTTCCAACGCGCGGCGCATCACCTTCGAATACGTGATGCTCAAGGGCGTCAACGACTCGGAAGCCGATGCGCGGGAACTGGTGCGCCTGCTGGACGGCATCCCGGCCAAGGTGAACCTGATCCCGTTCAACCCCTGGCCCGGCAGCCCCTACGAGACCTCGTCCAACAACGCCATCCACCGCTTCGCCAGCATCGTGCTGGACGCGGGCTATGCCTCGCCCATCCGCACGCCGCGTGGGCGCGACATCCTGGCTGCCTGCGGCCAGCTCAAGACGGAAAGCGAGCGCAAGCGCGCCGCCAAGCCCGCCACGCCCGTCGCCGCCTGACGTGACCGCCGCCGCCGCCGCACCCAACCCGGCGGCGGTGCTGCCGCTGCTGGCGCTGGCCGCCTTCGCCACCGGCTGCGGCATGCGGCTGCTGGACCCGCTGCTGCCGGTCGTCGCCGCCGACCTCGGCGTGTCGGTGGCGGAAGCCACGGTGGTGATCGCCGCCTTCACCCTGCCCTACGGCTTCTGCCAGATCCTGCTGGGCCCCTTGGGCGACCGCCTCGGCAAGCTGCGTGTCATGGTGGCCGGCCTGCTGCTCTACGGAATTGCCATGGCCGGCTGCGCGCTGGCCGCCAGCCTCGGCCACCTGGTCGGGCTGCGCGCCGTCACGGGCGCGCTGGGCGGCGCCATCGTGCCGCTGGCCATGGCCTGGATCGGCGACAACGTCCCTTATGCCGAGCGGCAGGCGACGCTGGGGCGCTTTCTCACCGGCATGGTCATGGCGCAGCTGCTGACCGGGCCGCTCGCCGGCATCGCGGGCCAGGCCTTCGGCTGGCGCGCGGTGTTTCTGCTGGTGGGCGCGCAGGCGGCGCTGACCGCGCTGGCCATCGTCGCCACGCTGCGCGCCCGGCTGTGGCGCGCCGAGCCGGCCGGCGGCGGCAGCGGGCTGGCCCGCTACATCGCCCTGTTGCAGCGCCCGGCCGGGCGGCGGCTGCTGGGCGTCGCCTTTGTCAACGGCGCGCTGCTGTGGGGCGGCGCCCTGCCCTTCATCGGCTCCTTTCTGATCCAGGGCTTCCACCTGGAGCAATGGCACGCCGGGCTGGTGGTCGCGGGCTTCGGCATCGGCTCCTTTGTCTACACCCGCATTGCCCGCACCCTGCTGCTGCGCTTTGGCGAGGCCCGGGTGATGTTCGCCGGCGGCCTGCTGCTGGCGGCGGGTATCGCGGCCATCGGCGTCGCGCCGCGCTGGGAAATGGTGGCGGCCCTGCAGGCGATGCTGGGCCTCGCCTTCTTCATGTTCCACGGCGCCCTGCAGGCCCGCAGCACCGAGCTGATGCCGGAAGCCCGCGCCACCTCGGTGTCCGCCTTCGTCATGGCGCTGTTCCTGGGGCAGGCCTTCGGCGCCATCCTGTTCGGCGCGCTGATGGCCCGTGTCGGCTATGGCGGCGCCTTTGTGGCGGGCGGATGCGCGATGGCGGCGCTGGCGGTGACAACGCGGATGGTGCTCGCGGGGCGGTAGGAGAAAGGCCGGGGCAAGGAAGTCCCCGCCGCCCCATCTTCCCCATGTCCCGTTTCACGGGCGCCCGCTCCAGCCATGCGCCCACGCCCGCACAGACAAAAAGAAGAAGGGGGTCTGGGGGAATTCATTCCCCCGGCCTTCTCTGCCACCATGCCGCCCGGCACAACGCGAGAACAAACAAGAATGACTGCAAGGGAGGGCTCGGCCGCCTTCATGGCGCCGCTGCTGGTGCTGGCCCTCGGCCACATGATTTCCAATTTGCTGCGCACCTTGCCCGCCATCTCGGCGGATGTGCTGGCGGCCGACATCGGCACCACGGCCGATGGGCTGGCGGCGCTGACGGGCGCCTATCACCTCACCTTCGCCGCCGGGCAGATCCCGCTCGGCGTGGCGCTGGACCGCTTCGGGGTCAGGCCGGTGTCGCTGGCGCTGCTGGGCACGGTGGCGGTGGGGGCCGTGCTGTCCGCGCTGGTCGGCGGGCAGCCGGGCTTTCTTGTGGCGCAGGTGGTGCTGGGGCTGGGTAGCTGCGGCATGCTGCTCTGCCCCATGACGCTGGCCGCGCGCATCCTGACGCCCGCCAAGTTCGGGTTGTGGTCCGGGCTGATCCAGGCCACCGGCAATGCGGGGCTGCTGATCTCGGCCAGCCCCATGGCCTGGGTGGTGGACCACCACGGCTGGCGCCTGGGCTTCTGGATCGCGGCCGCGCTGTCGGTCGGCGTGGCGGCGCTGGTGTGGAAGCTGGTGCCGGCGCCGGAGCCGCGCGCCCCCGGCCCCCGCCCTTCGCTCGCGGCCGAGGCGCGGGACGTGCTGCGGCTCGGCCTGTCGCCGCGGCTGCGCGGCATGGTGTGGCTCGCCTTCGGCTCCTTTGCCGTGATCATGGCGCTGCGCGGCTTGTGGGGCGGCCCGTGGCTGATGGAGGTCAAGGGCCTGAGCCGCATCGAGGCCGGCAACGTGCTGCTGCTGCTGACCGTCGCGCTGATCCTGGGGCCGGCGCTCAGCGGCGCGCTGGACCGGCTTCTGGGGCACCGGCGGCTGGTGCTGACGGCCGGCCACGCTGTGGCGGCGCTGTGCCTGCTGGCGGTGGTGGCGGGCGGGCCGGGCGGCTGGCTGTCCGGCGCGCTGGGCGTGGCCATGCTGCCGGTCGGCTACGACGCGGCGATGTTCTTTGCCTTTGGCATCGCCATCGCGGTGCAGCCGCTGGTCTTCGCCATGACGCGGGCTGTGGTGCCGGCGGAACAGACGGGCAAGGCGCTGTCGGCGGTCAACCTGTCGTTCTTTCTTGGCACCGCGGTGCTGCAGTCGGCCTCGGGGCCGGTGGCGGGCTGGGGCGGGATCGGCGCGGCGCTGGCGTTTCTCGCCGTGGCGGCGCTGGTCTGCACGGTGTTGTTCGTGGTGACGACGCGTGGCCAGGGGGGCGCTGCCCCCTCGGATTCCCCGCCGGGGTGACAGGAGCACCCTAGGCCCCGCCGTCGGGAAGAGCCGGGGCGGCGCGCAACAGTGGCGGGCTGGTGGAGGACAGCCAACGTTATGCAGCAGCCAGCCTGGTCGTCGCGGAGGACCACCGGTCCTCCGCGCGAACAGATGCGGGGGTCCGGGGCGGCGCCCCGGGCCCGTCCCGCCGGCATTGCTTGCCAGCGTTTACTTGAACGACAGCTCCCGCGTCTCGCACAGGTTCACGTCACGCCGCTCCTCGGCGCGGCCGTCGTCCCACACCACGCGCAGGTCGTACTGGCAGATGCCGCCCGGCAGGCGGATGTCGCGGCGGCCGCGGGCGCGCACCGTGTCGCGGCCCAGGCGGTCCTCGCCCCAGTTGTCCTCGGTGGTCGGGCTGGCGAACAGCTCGCGGATCGGCCGGGCGGCCTGGTTCACCAGGGTGAAGCTGGGGTCGCCGGCCTGGCCGTTCTCGCGCGCCGCGCGGGTGGCGCCGGTGCGCGCGGGGGTGCCGATCACCACGTCGCGGTCGGCGCAGGTGTCGATGTCGCGGCGCTCTTCCACGATGCCGCCGGCAAAGGCGATGCGCAGGTCGGTGCGGCAGCCGCCGCTGGCGGGCATCCGCACGGCCAGCGAGGCGCCGTTGGCGATGGTCTGGCCATTGCCGATGCGGTTGTCGCCCCATTCGTTGGTGTCGTTGGGCGAGGCGAACAGCCGCTCGATCACCCGGTTGCTGCGGTTGGTCAGGTTGAAGGAGCCGTCTTCCTGCGCCTGGGCAGGCAGGCCGGACAGCGCCAGCCCGGCGAATGTGGCCAGCGACAGGAGCAGATGGGTACTGCGGGGCATGAACGGTGTTCCTCGGTTCGTTTCGCCAGCGGTCCCGGCCGGCGCTTAACGCGAAGGCGGAGCTGGCGGATGCACGCCAGGGTTTTTTTGCCGTCGCACCCGGGTTGGCAAGCCATTGGCCGCGCAACAACGCGGGAGGGACTCGTGTCGCCGCGCGCGCGGCCTATCTAAAGGCCGTCCACCCAGCGGAGCCTGAGCCAATGACCGAGCCTGACCCTTCCCCGGGGAAGTGGGACGAGGAAACCCTGGCCTTCGCGGCCCATGTGTTCCAATGCGCGCGGAGCGGCGACGCCGAAACGGTGGGCGGCCTGCTGGACCAGGGCCTGCCGGCCAACATGAGCAACGACAAGGGCGACACGCTGCTGATGCTGGCCAGCTACCACGGCCATGCCGATGTGGTGCGGCGCCTGCTGGTCCATGGCGCCGACCCCGACCGCCTGAACGACCGCGGGCAAACGCCCCTGGCGGGTGCCGCCTTCAAGGGCTTCGCCGAGGTGGTGGAGCTGCTGCTGGCCCACGGCGCCAGCGTGGATGGCTGCGGCCCGGATGGCCGCACGGCACTGATGACGGCGGCGATGTTCAACCGGGTGGAGATGGTGGAGCGGCTGCTGGCCGCCGGCGCCGACCCGGCGGCCCGCGACGCGCGCGGCGCCACCGCGCGCCGGGCGGCCGAGGCGATGGGGGCGGCGGAGGCGGCGGCGCGGCTGGGGGCGCTGGAGGAATAGGAGAAAAGCAAGGCCGGGGAAGGAATTCCCCGGCCCCCTTCTTTTTTTCTGTCTGTTTGCAGTGCCTGTAGGAAAGGGGGCGAGCCGACGCCGCGGGCCGTCGGTCCAGACCGGAAACAGGAAGATGGGGGACCGGGGGAATTCCTTCCCCCGGATTTCCTACTTCTGCAGCGCCTGCACGATCTGCTGCGTCACCTTCTTGGCGTCGCCGAACAGCATCATAGTGTTGTCGCGGAAGAACAGCTCGTTCTCCACGCCGGCATAGCCGGACGCCATGCCGCGCTTGATGAAGAACACCGTCTTGGCGCGTTCCACGTCCAGGATGGGCATGCCGTAGATGGCGGAGGACTTGTCGGTCTTGGCCGCCGGGTTGGTGACGTCGTTGGCGCCGATGACGAAGGCGACGTCGGCTTCCGCGAACTCGGGGTTGATCTCCTCCAGCTCGTGGACTTCCTCGTAGGGGACGTTGGCCTCGGCCAGCAGCACGTTCATGTGGCCGGGCATGCGGCCGGCCACGGGGTGGATGGCGTAGGACACCTCGGCGCCTTCCTTCTTCAAGAGGTCGCCCATCTCGCGCAGCACCTGCTGGGCCTGGGCCACCGCCATGCCGTAGCCGGGCACGATGATGATCTTGCCGGCGTTGCGCATGATGTAGGCGGCGTCCTCCGGGCTGCCGGACTTCACCGGGCGCGCCGGCTGGGCCGCGCCGCCGGCGGCGGCGGCACCGCCCGCCTCGGCCCCGAAGCCGCCCAGCAGCACGTTGAAGATGCTGCGGTTCATGCCCTTGCACATGATGTAGGACAGGATGGCGCCGGATGCGCCGACCAGCGCGCCGGTGACCACCAGCAGGAGGTTCTGCAGCGTGAAGCCGATGCCCGCCGCCGCCCAGCCGGAATAGCTGTTCAGCATGGACACCACGACCGGCATGTCCGCGCCGCCGATCGGGATGATCAACAGGAAGCCCAGCGCCAGCGCCACCAGCGCGATCAGCCAGAACAGCACGCCGCTGCCGGAAGCGACGAAGGCGACGATCAGCACCAGCAGCAGGATGCCGATGCCGAGGTTGACCCAGTGCTGGTACCTGAAGGTGATCGGCGCGCCGCTCATCAGCGCCTGCAGCTTGGCGAAGGCGATCACCGAGCCGGAAAAGGTGATGGCGCCGATGGCGACGCCAAGCGACATCTCCACCAGCGAGCCGCCGTGGATGGCGCCGGCGTGGCCGATGCCGAAGCTTTCCGGATTGTAGAAGGCCGCCGCCGCGACGAAGACGGCGGCCAGGCCCACCAGCGAGTGGAAGGCGGCGACCAGCTGCGGCAGCGAGGTCATCTGGATGCGCTGGGCCAGCACGGTGCCGATGGTGCCGCCGACGGCGAGCCCCGCCAGCACGATGACGATGCCCGAGATTTCCATCCCCGGCCGCAGCAGCGTGGCGACGATCGCCAGCCCCATGCCGATCATGCCGTAGAGGTTGCCCCGCCGTGACGTGGTCGGGTGCGACAGGCCGCGCAGCGCCAGGATGAACAGGACGGAGGCGACGAGATAGGCGAAGGTGGTGAGGGTCTGTGCCATGCGCTCAGCCCTTCTTCTTGCCGGCGAACATCGCCAGCATCCGTCGCGTCACCATGAAGCCGCCGAAGATGTTCACGGCAGCGAGCGTGGCGCCCAGGAAGCCGAAGAACTTGGCGATCCAGCTATCCCCCAGCCCGGTGGCCAGGATGGCGCCGACGATGATGACGGAGGAGATGGCGTTGGTGACGCCCATCAGCGGCGAATGCAGCGCCGGCGTCACGTTCCAGACCACGTAGTAGCCGACAAAGCAGGCCAGCATGAAGATGGTCAGCAGCATCAGAAAGGGCTCGGCCGCCTGCGCCATGGGCGCGACGGGGGCCAGCGTGTTCTCGGCCAGCAGGCGGGCCTGGGCGGCGAGCGCCAGGGCGCGCTCGGCGGTCGCGCTCGCCTGGTTGGCGAGGTCGGTGGGGTTCATCGGGCTTCTCCCTCGCTCAGGCTTGCAGCAGCTGCGGGTGGACCACGGCGCCGCCCCGCGTCAGCACGGCGCCGCGGACGATCTCGTCCTCCTCGGGCAGCCTGGGCGCCTTCGCGTCCTTGTCCCAGAAGGTGGAAAGGAAGGTCAGCAGGTTGCGGGCATAAAGCGCGCTGGCGGCACCCGCGATGCGGCCCGGCCAGTTGCGATAGCCCAGGATCTTGACGCCATTGTCGGTGACGATGCTTTCGCCCGGCTGTGTCATGGCGCAGTTGCCGCCGGCATCGGCCGCGATGTCCACGATCACGCTGCCGGGCTTCATGCTGGCCACCATGGCGGCGGTGACCAGAGTCGGCGCCTTGCGGCCCTGCACCAGCGCGGTGGTCACCACCACGTCCTGCTTGGCGATATGCGTCGCCACCACCTCGGCCTGCTTGGCGTAGAACTCGGCCGAAAGCTGCTTGGCGTAGCCGCCCGCCGTCTGCGCCGCCTTGCTTTCCTCGTCCTCGTAACCGACGAAGGAGGCGCCGAGGGACTTGATCTCCTCCTTGGCCGCCGGCCGCACGTCGGTGGCGGACACGCGGCCGCCGAGGCGCCGGCCGGTGGCGATGGCCTGCAGCCCGGCCACGCCCGCGCCCATGACAAAGACATTGGCGGCCGGGATGGTGCCCGCCGCCGTCATCAGCATCGGGAAGCCCTTGTCAAAGGCCGCCGCCCCTTCCACCACCGCGCGGTAGCCCGCCAGGTTGGCCTGGGACGACAGCACGTCCATGCTCTGCGCGCGGGTGATGCGCGGCAGCAGCTCCATGGAACAGGCCTCGATGCCCGCCGCCGCATAGGCTTTGGCGCGGTCGGGGTTGCCGAGCGCCTCCAGCGTGCCGACCAGCAGCGCGCCGCGCGGGATCAGCGACAGCTCGTCCACCTCGCCCTCGCCGGCGGCCAGCGGCGCGCGCACCTTCAGGACGATGCCGGCGCCGGCCAGCGCGGCCGCGGCATCGGGCGCCACCGTCGCGCCCGCCTCGGCATAAAGCGCATCGGGATAGCCGGAGCCGAGGCCCGCGCCGGCTTCGACCGCCACCGCCTCGACACCCAGTGCCAGAAATTTCTTCACCGTTTCCGGCGTCGCGGCGACGCGGGTCTCGCCCGCCCGCCGCTCCTTCAGCACCGCAAGGCGCATCTGGCTCTCCTCCACCCTCGATCGACTGCGGGCGAGGATGACGAGGGGGCGCGGCGACGGCAAGGGCGGCCCGGCGGACGCCGCCCCCTCCGGGGGTGCCGCCGGCATGGCCAGGCCACCCCAGAACCCGGCATCCCGGAAGAGCACGACGCAGGGTTCGATGAGGCTTCGCAGCGCGGCCCTGTGGCCGCGAAGCCTCCCCCCACGCTTCCTCGTGCCAGGGTCCGGGGTGGGGCTCAAGCCCCCCGGCGGGGCAGTCCGGAAGGGGCAGCGCCCCTCAGTCCCGCTCCGCCCTCGGCCGGTCCAGCCCATGGAAGCAGACCAGCGGCCGCGCGTTCCGCGCCGCTTCCGGCAGGGCCATCATCGACCCGAACTGCTCCAGCACCCGGGCGGTGATGCCGGCCAGCGGCGCGGCGGTGGCTTCCTGCAGCGTGAACCAGTCCAGCCGCTCCAGCTCGCCGCTGCCGGACAGGCGGCCGCGCGCCGCCTCGGCGGGGGCGGCCAGAAAGCGGGCATTGAACCGGATACGCTGCGTGGCGGGGGTGACGGCGCGGCAGACATAGGACAGCACGTCCAGTGCCGGGGCGGTGCCGCCCTGCGGCGCCAGGGTCAGGCCGGTTTCCTCTTCCAGCTCGCGCGCCGCGGCGACGGCCAGGGCGCGTGCCAGCGGCGGCGGGGCGGCGCGCTGCAGGGCGGCCCGCGTGTCCGGCCGCAGGTCGCGGGCCACAGGGGCGCGGCGGTCCGCGAGGTCGACGCGGCCGCCGGGGAACACCAGGTGCCCGGGCATGAAGCGCAGGCCGGCATGGCGCAGGCCCATCAGGATCTCGGTTTCGCCGCCCGTCCGCCGGCGCCACAGGATCAGGCTGGCCGCGTGGCGCGGGAAGACGGGCTGGGGCATGGGGGCAAACTGGCACCAGGATGCCAGCCATGCAAACCCGGGATTCACCGGGCCAAATCCTTGACAACATAAGGCCGCAGGGTCATTTGCCCGAAACAGGACGAACACGGTCCGCTTTCTTCCAGGAGCCATCGCCAGCGTGCTGCGGCTATCGAAACTCACCGATTACGCCGTGGTCGTTCTGGCCCGGCTGGAAGCCCAGGGCGGGGTGCAGACCGCGCCCTGCCTGGCGCTGTGCACCGGCATCGCCGAGCCGACGGTGGCGAAGGTGCTGAAGGCGCTGGCGCAGGCCGGGCTGGTGGAGGGGCTGCGCGGCGCGCGTGGTGGCTATCGCCTGGCCCGCCCGCTGGCCGAGCTGCCGCTGTCCGACGTCATCCTGGCGGTGGACGGGCCGATCGCGCTGACCGCCTGCGTCGACGGTGCCTCGGGCGGCTGCGAAACGGAGGCGACCTGCCCCGTGCGTGGCCGCTGGGACCGCGTGAACGAAGCGGTGCGCGGCGCGCTGGCCGCTATCACCCTGGCCGACCTTGCCGGGCCGGCCTCGCGGAGCTGCCACTCCGTGGGGCATGCCGCGCCCCAGACGACGACGACATTCCTGCCGGCTCAGCCGGCGACCCTGGCTGCCGAGTAGGGACCCCGCATCATGCCCGCCGTTACCGAGACCATCGACGCCGTTTCCTCGCTCACCGAGGGCCCCTACAAGTACGGGTTCGAAACCGAGATCGAGATGGACTTCGCCCCCAAGGGGCTGAACGAGGACATCGTCCGCTACATCAGCGCGCAGAAGAATGAGCCGCAGTGGCTGCTCGACTGGCGCCTGAAGGCCTTCGCCATGTGGAAGACCATGGTGGAGCCGCGCTGGCCTTCCGTCAGCTATCCGCCGATCGACTACCAGGATTCCTACTACTACGCCGCGCCCAAGCAGAAGGCCGGGCCGAAGTCGCTGGACGAGGTCGACCCCGAGCTGCTGAAGACCTACGCCAAGCTGGGCATCCCGCTGAAGGAGCAGGCGATCCTGGCCGGCGTCGAGGGCGCGGACCTGGGAGAGGAAGGCGGCGCGCGCATGCCGGTGGCGGTGGACGCGGTGTTCGACAGCGTCAGCGTCGCGACCTCCTACAAGGACCGCCTGGCGAAGGAGGGCATCATCTTCTGCCCGATCTCCGAGGCGGTGCAGAACCACCCCGAGCTGGTGCAGCAGTACCTCGGCTCCGTGGTGCCGCAGGGCGACAACTTCTTCGCCGCACTCAACAGCGCGGTCTTCACCGACGGTTCCTTCGTCTACATCCCCAAGGGCGTGCGCTGCCCGATGGAGCTGTCCACCTATTTCCGCATCAACGCCAAGAGCACCGGGCAGTTCGAGCGGACGCTGATCATCGCGGACGCCGGCAGCACCGTCTCCTACCTGGAGGGCTGCACGGCGCCGATGCGCGACGAGAACCAGCTGCATGCCGCGGTGGTGGAGCTGGTCGCGCATGACGACGCCAGCATCAAGTACAGCACGGTGCAGAACTGGTACCCGGGCGACGAGAACGGCAAGGGCGGCATCTACAACTTCGTCACCAAGCGCGGCGCCTGCCGCGGCGCGCGCTCCAAGATCTCCTGGACGCAGGTGGAAACGGGCTCGGCCATCACCTGGAAGTACCCGTCCTGCATCCTGCAGGGCGACGACTCGGTGGGCGAGTTCTATTCGGTGGCCATCACCAACAACTACCAGCAGGCCGACACGGGGACGAAGATGTTCCACATCGGCCGCAACACCAAGTCGACCATCGTGTCCAAGGGCATCAGCGCCGGGCACGGGCAGAACACCTATCGCGGCCAGGTGAAGATCAGCGCCAAGGCGAGCGGCGCGCGCAACTTCACGCAGTGCGACAGCCTGCTGATCGGCGACCTCTGCGGCGCCCACACCGTGCCGTATATCGAGAACCGCTGCAGCACCGCCAAGATCGAGCATGAGGCGACCACCAGCCGCATCGCCGAGGACCAGCTGTTCTACTGCCGCCAGCGTGGCCTTTCGCAGGAGGACGCGGTGGGGCTGATCGTCAACGGCTTCTGCCGGGAGGTCCTGAAGGAGCTGCCGATGGAATTCGCGGTCGAGGCGCAGAAGCTGTTGCAGATCAGCCTTGAAGGCTCCGTGGGCTAAGGGACGAGTACGAGATTATGTTGAAGATCGAGGGCCTGACGGCCGAAATCGATGGCAAGCCGATCCTCAAGGGGATCGACCTGGAAGTGCCGACCGGCGAGATCCACGCCGTGATGGGGCCGAACGGCTCCGGCAAGTCCACCCTGTCCTACGTGCTGGCGGGGCGGGATGGCTATGAGATCACCGGCGGCACCGCCACCTTCAACGGCATCGACCTTTTGGCGATGGAGCCGGAGGAGCGGGCGGCGGCGGGCGTGTTCCTGGCCTTCCAGTACCCGGTGGAGCTGCCGGGCGTGGGCAATGCCAACTTCCTGCGCACGGCGCTGAACGCCATCCGCCGCAACAAGGGCGAGCCGGAATTGGACGCCATGCAGTTCCTGAAGCTGGCGCGTGCCCGCATGAAGGAGCTGTCCATGCCGGAGGACATGCTGAAGCGCGGCGTCAACGTCGGCTTCTCGGGCGGCGAGAAGAAGCGCAACGAGGTGCTGCAGATGGCGCTGCTGCGCCCCGGCCTCGCGATCATGGACGAGACCGATTCCGGCCTCGACATCGACGCGCTGAAGATCGTCTCCGAAGGCGTGAACGCCTTGCGCGCGCCGGACTTCTCGGCGCTGGTCATCACCCACTACCAGCGGCTGCTGGACTACATCGTGCCCGACCGCGTGCACGTGCTGATGGACGGCCGCATCGTGCAGTCGGGCGGGCCGGAGCTGGCCAAGCAGCTGGAAGGCAGCGGCTACGCGGCCGTGAACGCGGCATGATCACGCTGTTCGAACCAGGGCCCGAAGGCTTCCTGCGCCGCTACGAGGGGCTCAGCGCCCGCCTGCCCGGCACCCGCACCCCCTGGGTGCAGGCGCTGCGCGAGAACGCGGCCAAGGCCTTCCGCGAGCAGGGCTTCCCCACCCGCAAGATCGAGGCCTGGCACTACACCGACCTCGGCCTGCTGGCGCGCACCGGCTTCGCCGAGGCGCTGACGCCGGTGGACGACGACGTGGCGTTGCCGGAGGCCGTGGCGCCCGCCCGCGTGGTGCTGCTGGACGGCCGCTTCCGCGCCGACCTGTCGGAGGCGCCCCCCACGGTGCGCAGCCTGGGCACCGCGCTGGGCACGGCCGAGGGGCTGCTCGGCAGCGTGGCGCGCGTGCACGACCTGCCGCTGGCGGCGCTGAACACCATGCTGTTCGAGGACGGCGCGCTGATCGACCTGCCGGACGGCACCGATGGCGGCGCGATCGAGCTGCTGTCCGTGGTGCAGTCGGGCGACCGGCCCGTGGCGGTGCATCCGCGCCACGTGGTGCGGCTCGGTGCCGGCGCGCAGCTGGTGCTGATCGAGCGCGCGGTGGGCCATGGCGAGGGCCGCTACCTGCACAACCCGGTGGTGGAGATCCAGCTGGCCGAGGGCGCGCACCTGACGCATGTGCGCATCCAGCAGGACGCGCCCGGTGGCATCCACCTGTCCACGGTCTTCGCCAAGGTCGCGGCCGGCGGCACCTATGACAGCTTCCTGCTGCATGCCGGCGCCAAGCTGTCGCGCAGCGAGGCGCATGTCTCGCTGGACGGCCCCAAGGCCACCGCGCACCTGAACGGCGCGCAGCTCCTGGCGGACGGCCAGCACGGCGATTGCACGACCTTTCTGGACCACGCGGCGCCCGACTGCGCCAGCCGCCAGACGGTCAAGACGGTGCTGGCCGGCCGCTCCAGAGGCGTGTTCCAGGGCAAGATCCACGTGCACCAGATCGCCCAGCGCACCGACGGCTACCAGATGAACCAGGCGCTGCTCTTGTCCGAGCAAGCGGAGATCGACAGCAAGCCGCAGCTGGAAATCTACGCCGACGATGTGAAGTGCTCGCACGGCGCCACCGTCGGCGCGCTGGACGAGGCGCAGCTCTTCTACCTCCGCGCCCGCGGCATTCCGCAGGATCTCGCCCGCTCCATGCTGGTCGAGGCCTTTCTGCAGGAAGCCGTGGAGACCGTGGAAAACGAGACGGCCCGCAACGCATTGGCCACCGCCGTGTCCGGCTGGTGGGAGAAGGTGGCGTAGCCATGGACGGCGCGATGATGAGCCCCGGTTTCGATGTCGAACGCGTGCGGCGGGATTTCCCGATCCTGTCCGAGACGGTTCGCGGCAAGAAACTGGTGTTCCTGGATTCCGGTGCCTCGGCCCAGAAGCCCCGCGCCGTGATCGACACCATGGTGCGGACGATGGAAACGGCCTACGCCAACGTCCACCGCGGCGCCTACAACCTTTCGGAAAAGGCGACGGCGGCCTACGAGGCGGCGCGCTCTGGCGTCGCGCGTTTTCTCAACGCGGCGGATGAGCGGGAGATCGTCTTCACCTCCTCCTCCACCGCCGCCATCAACCTCGTTGCCCACAGCTATGGCCGGGGCGTGCTGAAGGCTGGCGATGGCGTGCTGATCAGCGAGATGGAGCACCACGCCAACCTGGTGCCCTGGCAGATGCTGCGCGACGCGCATGGCATCGAGCTGCGCGTCGCCCGCATCACCGATGCGGGCGAGCTGGACCTGACGGATGTCGAGGCCAAGCTGGCCGATGGCGTGGTCAAGCTGGTCGCCGTCACGCACATGTCCAACGTGCTGGGCACCGTGACGCCCGCCGCGCGGCTGGCCACCCTGGCGCATGCGCACGGTGCCAAGCTGCTGCTGGACGGTTCGCAGGCCGTGGTGCACCGCCGCGTGGACGTGCAGGCCATCGGCTGCGACTTCTACGTCTTCACCGGCCACAAGCTCTACGGCCCCACCGGCATCGGCGTGCTGTGGGCGCGCATGGAGCTGTTGGAGCGGATGCCGCCTTTCCTGGGCGGCGGCGACATGATCGCTGAGGTCTCGCTGGAACGCTTCCTGCCCGCCCCCGTGCCCGCGCGCTTCGAGGCCGGCACGCCGCCGATCATCGAGGCGATCGGCCTGCATGCCGCGATCGACTATGTGGAAGCCATCGGCATGGAGGCGATCGAGGCGCATGAGCGGGTCCTGGTGGACCACGCCACCGCCAAGCTGGCCGAGGTCGAGGGGCTGACCCTGCTGGGCCGGGCGCAGGACCGCGGCGGCGTCTTCGCCTTCGCGCTGGACAACGCGCATGCCCACGATCTCGCAACCCTGCTCGACCGCACGGGCATCGCCGTGCGCTCCGGCCGGCATTGCGCCGAGCCGCTGCACGCACGATTTAACGTGGAGAGCACCTGCCGCGCCTCCTTCGGCCTCTACACCACGCTGGGTGAGGTCGACTACCTGGCCGAGGCGCTGAGCAAGGCCCGGGAGTTCTTCAACTGATGTTTGACGACCTGCGCGACCTGTACCAGGAAGTCATCCTCGACCACGGCCGCAAGCCGCGCAATTTCCGCCGGCTGGAGGATGCCGACCGCCATGCCAAGGGCGACAACCCGATGTGCGGCGACCGGATGGAGCTGTGGGTCAAGCTGGCCGAGGACGGCGCCATCGCTGATGCCGGCTTCCAGGGCCGCGGCTGCGCCATCTCCATGGCCAGCGCCAGCCTGATGACCGAGACGGTGCGCGGCAAGAGCCAGGCCGAGGCCAAGGAACTGGGCGAGAAGTTCCGCAGCCTGGCGATGACCGGCACCTGCCCCGACTGCGGCGCCAGCATCGCCGACGAGATGGAGCGGCTGCAGGTGCTGGGCGGCGTGTCGGAATACCCCAGCCGCGTGAAATGCGCGACGCTGGCCTGGCACACCCTGAACAATGCGCTGGACCAGAAGCAGGAGGCCGCCCGCAGTGAGTGACGAGACCACCACCCCGCAGCGCCCGATCGCCCCCGGCGCCGCCGATTTCGCGCGCGAGGAGGCCATGGCCGCCGCGCACAGCACCTGGACGCCCGAGGGCGAGCAGGCGCCCGAAGGCGGCGCCATCTCGGAAGCCAAGGTGATCGACATGATCGGCACCGTGTTCGACCCCGAGATCCCGGTGAACATCTACGAGCTCGGCCTGATCTACGCGGTCGAGATCGGCGACGACGGCAAGGTGGCGGTGGAAATGACGCTGACCACCCCGTCCTGCCCCTCGGCGCAGGAGCTGCCGCAGCAGGTGGAGGAAGCCATCCGCCTGGTGCCGGGCGTCAAGGACGTGTCCGTCGAAGTGGTGTGGGACCCGCCCTGGGACCCGTCGCGCATGAGCGAGGATGCCCGCCTCGCCCTCAACATGTACTGAGAAGGAAGCCGCCATGAGCACTTCCACGACCACCCCCGCCCCCGCCCGTCGGGCCCTGCCGCCGCTGATGCAGGTGTCCGACGCCGCCGCCGAGCGGCTGCGCGGCCTTTACGCCAAGGGGCAGGACGGCAAGCTGCTGCGCGTCGCGGTCAGCACCAAGGGCTGCTCCGGCATGTCCTACGACCTGACCTGGGCGGATGCGCCTGGGCCGGGCGACGAGGTGGTGACCGACAAGGGCGTGACCGTGCTGGTGGACCGCAAGGCGACGCTGTTTCTGCTGGGCACCACCATGGACTACGAGGTGAAGGCGATGTCCGCCGGCTTCACCTTCGTGAACCCCAACGAGAAGGGGCGCTGCGGCTGCGGGGAAAGCTTCCACGTGTGACGCAAGGCTGGGGGCGCTGCCCCCAGGCCCCCGCCGGGGTGGAAAGTCCACCCCGGACCCCGCTGCGAGAAAAAAGGCCGCCTGCAGAGGGCGGCCTTTTTTATTCCGCGGACCACCCGGACCGAATCCTCAGTCGCCGGGGGTCATCGACCCCCGGCGCGCCCAGATGCTTTCTGATGCAGGGGTCCGGGGTGGCTCAGCCACCCCGGCGGGGGTCCAGGGGGCGGCGCCCCCTGGCCACGGCCCGCAGCCTCAGAGAACCGCGCTCGACCAGTCCGCCGGCACGAAGCGGTAGCCGCCCTCGGTCTTCGCCACGTAGCCGTTCGCCGGGAACGGCCAGTGGTAGCCGATGCAGCGGATGCGGTCGGTCGCCACACGGTCGAACACCTCGCGACGGGTCTTTTCCGCGAGGTCGGCATCCATGTCGAAGACCAAGTGCCAGCCCGGGTTGACGAGGTTCAGTTCGGGGCGGTTGGTGACGTCGCCCAGCACCATCGCCTGATTGCTGCCATCGGCCAGCAAGTAGCTGGTATGGCCGGGAGTGTGGCCGGGGGTGGACAGGGCGACGACGCCGGACATCACCTCACCTTCCTCGATCTGCCGCAGCTTGGCCTTGTAGGGCTCCAGGCGGCGGCGGACGTTGGCGAAGGCGGGCTTCATGGCGTCCGGCGCCTTGGCGGCATTGTCGTCGCTCATCCAGTAGGCGTATTCGGCCTTGGGCACGATCACGGCGGCGTTGGGAAACACCGGCTTGTCGTCGGCGGTGGTCAGGCCGGTGATGTGGTCGGCGTGGAAGTGGGTCATGACCACCTGGGTCACGCGGGCGGCGTCCAGCCCGGCGGCGGCCATGTTGGCCGCCAGCCGGCCCGCGGTCGCGCCAAGCTGCCCGCCGGTGCCGGCGTCAAAGGCCACCAGCCCGTCCGGGGTTTCCAGAAAGGTGACGGTGTAGGGGATGTTGATGGCATCCGTCGGCAGGAAGCCGGCCTGCAGCGCGGCTTCAACGGCGGCGGCATCCGCGTTCTTCACGAAGCCCTCGGTGGGCTTGGGGCGGCTGCCGTAGCCGTCGTTCACCACCGTCACGACGCGGCTGCCCAGCTTGAAGCGGTAAAAGCCGGGGGCCTGGGCGGGGCCGGCCGCGGCGGGGGCGGCGGCGGGCGCGGCGGCCGTCTGGGCGGCGGCCGGGCTGATGCCGAGCCGCGCCAGCAGCGGCGTGGCGGCCAGTGCCCCGGCGGCGGCCATCAGCCCGCGCCGGTCGAAGCTCCATTGATCGAAGTCCATGCTGTCCGCTCCCGCTGGTTCAAGCCCTTCGGAATTGGGCCGCGCCGCGCCGGGATCAAGCGGGAACCTGTCATTTCTGCCGCGCGAAGACCGCCACCGCTTCCAACTGCGACGACCACAGAAACTGGTCCACCGGCGTGGCCCGCAGCAGCCCCCAGCCGGCGGCGTGCAGCAGCTTGGTGTCGCGTGCCAGCGCCACCGGGTTGCAGGACACGTAGACGATGCGCTGGACCCTGCTTTTCGCCAGCGCCGGCATCTGATCGATGGCCCCGGCATAGGGCGGGTCCAGCACCACGGCGGCGAAGGCATCCAGCTCCTTCACGGTCAGCGGCTGGCGCGACAGGTCGCGCCGGAAGGCCTCCACCCGCCCGCCCGACTTGCGCGCGGCCGCATCCAACGAGGCAAAGGCGTCCGGCCCGCTTTCATACCCCGCCACCCGGGCACGGGCCGCCAGCGGAAAGGATAGCGTGCCGAGGCCGGCATAGAGATCCGCGATGCGTGCCTTGGCGGGCAGCTTTTCCGGCAAGCCGGCCAGCACGGCGGCGACGATCGCGGCCTCGCCCTGCGGTGTCGCCTGCAGAAACGCGCCGGGGGCTGCCGGCACCGGCACGCCGCCCAGCGCGATCACGGCGGGGCCGAGTTGCGCCATGGTTTCGCTGACCAGCCCCTTCAGCGGCGCGCAGGCGATGCGCGGGATGCCGTGCTCGCGCGCGAAGTCGGCCAGCAGGGTGCGGTCGGCGAAGCTCGGCTCGGCATCCAGGCGCAGCAGGAGATCGGGGCCGGTGTCCAGGAGGTTGAGCACCGCCGAGCCTTCCCGCCGGAATGCGGACAGGCTGCGCAACACCTGCTTCAGCGGCGCGAACAGCGCCACCAGCGCCGGGTCCAGCACCACGCAGCTGTCCAGGTCCACCACCGCGCCGCTGGCGCGCGCGTGGAAGCCCAGCACCGGCACTCCCTGCTCCCGCCGCAGGGCGAGGTCGGCACGGCGGCGGGTGTGCGGCGGGGTGACGGCGGGCGCGGCCACCGCGCCATCGTCGGCGAAACCGGCGCGGGCCAGTGCCTCCGCCAAACGCGCGCGCTTCCAGGCGGCGTAGGGCGGGATGGCCATGTGCTGCATGGTGCAGCCGCCGCAATGGCCAAAATACGGGCAAGGCGGCACGGCGCGGTCGGACGAGGCCCGCAGCACCGTGCGCAACGCCGCCGCCTGCCCTTCCCCCTGCTTGCCGGCCGGCTCGGCTTCCACCTGCTCGCCGGGCAGGGCGAAGGGGATGAAGACCGGGCGGCCGTCGGCGCCGGCGGCGATGCCGTCGCCCGCGGTGCCCAGGCGGGCGATGCTGAATTCCATGCGCGGGGGAGTGCCCGGCGCGGGGCGGCGATGCAAGCGCCATCCGGCAACGGGGGGAAAGGCCGGGGGAAGGAAGTTCCCCGGCCCTGCCCTTACTGCCCGAAGGCCAGGACCGCCTCGCCCGGCGTGAAGGACACCAGCCGCACCCGGGCGGCGCCCGCCTCGCCGCCACCCGGCTGGGCGCTCAGCCAAGCCGCGTAAAGGCCCTCCAGCACGGGGCCGATCCAGGCCCCGTCCGGGTCCCCGGCGGCGGCAACGCAGGGGGCGGCACTGTGCACAAAGCGCAGGGTGCGGTCCGCCGCGTCCAGTTGCAGCGCCACATGGCCCCAGCGCGCGGCGGCAAGCGCCTCGTTCATGCGCTGCTCCAGCCCGTCCAGCGTGTCCGCCGGCTGCAGCGGCCAGGCGGCGGCCAGCCGTTCGCCGGCGTCGCGCAGCAGGGCATCGCGCTCGGCGTCCGGCAGGCGGGCGGCCAGCGCGGGCAGCATCGCCCCCAGAAAGCCGCGCCACTGCGCGCTGACGTCGCGCCGTGCCAGGTAGGCCAGGGCTGGCTGAAGCGTCTGGGTCATGGGCGGTGTGTTCCTCGCGGCGTCATCAATGGCCGGTGCGCGTGCGCAGGCGGCGGGCGGCCTTGCGGCGCAAGAGCCAGTAGGTCGGCACCGCCACCAGCAGGGCGGCCACCAGCACCATCAGCAGCAGCGTGTCCGGCCGCTGGCCCAGGTAGTATTGCGGCCACAGCCAGGGCGGGATGAAGCCCACCGTGTAGTTGCGGTTGATCTTGTAGGCGGTGATGCGGCCGTTGGAGAGCACGGCGAGATCGCCCTGGATGCGCGGCAGCACCTCCACGTCCCGCAGCGAGGCGACCATGGCTTCCATTCCCTGCTGGTTGCTGCCGGTCAGCGCCACCACGCTGCGCTTGGCGCTCAGCGGGCTTTCAAAGCCGATCAGCATGCCCGTGCCGTCGCCGGCCTGCGACGGCGGCTGCGCCAGCGTGGCCTGCAACTGGTCGCGCTGCAGCCGCTGGTCATCGGACAGGAACAGGTTGCGGAAGCCTTCCAGCGCGTCGGGCAGCGCCAGGGTCACGCGGTTGCCCTCGATCTGCAGCGGGCTGCGGTCGCGCAGCATGTCCGCCAGCGCGGGCTGGCGGCCGATGGCGCCGATCAGCAGCAGGTCGCGCTCCGCCACCTCGGCCAGCCCGGTCGGGCGCGCGATGGCGATGCGGGTGGCGGCGTGGCCGACATTGGCGGACAGCCGGCCCAGCAGGGTCAGAAAGGCGGACAGCTCGGAGGTGTTGGGCCGCTCCGGCAGCACGGCGGCGGTGCCGCCGAAATCGGCCAGCCGGGTGTAGGGAAAGCCCGCGCCGGCGAAGTAGGACAGGTTGGGCAGCTCGGCGAAGCGCCAGCCGCGCGACAGGTCGATGGTGCTGTCCGGGTCGATGGAGGCCCGCACGTCGCCGGGGATGGACACGCAGTCGCCGCGGTTCATCGGCCGCATGTCGAAGCGCAGCTGCAGGTCGTTCAGGCCGAAGATCAGGTAGGGCGGCAGGCCCACCTCGCCCTGGCTGCGCTCGGCCACGCTGGCGGCGTTGACCTGGCGGGCCAGCCAGTTGAACGGCCAGCTCGGCTCCCCGTCGCGCAGCGGAAAGGAGCGCAGGTAGGTGTTGTTCAGCCCGGCATCGAGGCGCGACACCGCGACATCCGTGATCGGCCCCGGCGGCGCGCGAAAGAACACGTTCACCGGCAGGGCACGGTCGCGCCAGGTGTAGAGGTCGGGCGCGGTGCGGAACGGGATGGCGATGGTGCCGGGCGCGAAGCCGTAGGACTGCAGCTCGGACGGGTCCACCATCTCGCCGAACTTCACCGGGCGGTCGGAGCGGATCCAGCGCGGGGCGTCATAGGGCTCGCGCGGCGCGGCGGTCGGCGCCTGCACCAGCGCCAGCTCACCCGACAGCGCCTCGCGCCCCACGGCCAGGGCCTGGGCGGCGACGGCGGCATCGGCGCCGTTGCGCCCGCCCACCACCAGCAGCAGACCGTCGGCATCGGCCGGGTTGGGCACCACGGCCAGGGTCGGGCCTTCCATGCGCGGCAGCGTCAGGCCGGGAATGGCATCGGGGCCGGTGGCGATCACCACCGCGTTGCCGCGCGCCGGCAGCGCCAGGCTGACCGGGAAGTTGGCGCCGCGGTAGTCCGCCTGCACCGCGAACCAGGAGGAAGCGATGGCGGCGGCGCGCACCACGTCGTTGCCGGCGTTGTCCGGCAGCACCACCGGCAGGTTCAGCGGCTCGCGCAGCACGCGCGGGTCGAAGAACGGCTCCGGCAGGCGGGCCAGGTCGCGCGGCAGCGGCAGGCGTTCCAGCGTCAGCTGCACGGTGGACAGGTCGGAGATGGTGGACCACAGCAGGCCCGACAGCGGGTCGTTGCATTCCACCGCGTAGCGGCCGGTGAAGCGGAAGTTCAGCCGGTTGGCATCCGCGAAGAACACCGGGTTCATCGGGAATTCCACCGGCCCGAAGGCGGGGCGCGCCTTGTCCGGCGTCACGGTGGCGACGAACTGCTCGTTCAACGTGACGGCGATCTGGCTCAGTTCCGGGATCAGCGCCGGGCTGGTCGCGCCCTGGATGGTCAGCTTGGCGCCGGTCACCACCTCGTCGCCGCGGATGCCGAACAGCACGCCCTGCAGGTCCGAGGTGCCGCGCAGCTGCATGGGGCCACCGAGGCCGAGCTGGCGCAGGCTGCGCGTTTCCATGCGCGAGGAGCCGACCGGGCCGCTGGGCGCGCCAAAGGCCAGCCCGCCCGGGGCAGGCGCCGCTGCCGCCGCCGGCGGGACGGCGGCGGGGGGCGTGGCCTGCGCGGCGGCGGGCGGCGGCGCGGCGGCCGGCGGCGTGGCCAGCGGCGCGCCGGCGGGCGGGGCGCCCAGCGGGGCGCCGTTGGGCGCCTGCGGCGGCAGCACGGGCGTTGCCTGCGCCAGGGTCAGGCCCGGGACCGCGCTGCCGGGCGAGCCGACCGGCGGCAGGGCGGGCGGCGCCTGCGGACGCATCACCTGCGCTTCCGCCGCCGCCGGCATGCCAAGCGCCAGGACCAGCAGCGCCGCGGCGCGGCGGCCGAGGCGCGTGCGGCCACGGCGCGGCGCCGCCGGCGCGGCGGCCTCAGCGGCGGGCGGCGCCGCGGCCACCGGGGTCGCCACGCCGGCCGGCGGCGTGACCGTGGCGCGCAGCGCCGCCTGCTGCTGCTGGCGGCGGGCGCGCCGCTCCTTCAGCGACAGCTGGCTGCTGCCCCGGAACAAACCACCGATGCTCAATGCGACCTCCGCCAAAGCGCGCAGCGGGCGGTCCGCAGGCACGTCGTCCCAGTGCAGCCACGCGTCGGCCCGGCCGAGCACGACGCGCACGATATTGCCTTCATCCAGCAGCGTTTCGGGCGTGAAGCGCGCCTGCAGCCGATCGCCCTGCCAGCGCAGCGCTTCGGCCGGCACCGACACCGTTTCCGTGGCGATCTCGAATTCCAGGGTCAGCGTGGCGCCGGAAGCGAGCTGCTCCGGCGCCGGCACCGCCAGCGCGGCGCCGCCCAGCGACAGGTCGACGCTGCGCCCCTTCACGCGGGTGCCGTCCGGCAGCACCACGGCGGCCGGGATCACGGCGGCGATGCGCGCGCGCTCGCGCACCTGGCGCCGCTCGCGGCCGACGGCGAGGCCCGCCAGCACCGTGACCAGCGACAGCAGCACCCACACCGCGTTCAGCGCATTGGCCTGGAAGGCCAGGCTGGACGGCGCGTTCAGCACCATGCCCAGGATGCCGGACATCAGCCCCAGCACGAGCACGCCGCCCAGCACCAGGTTGGGCCCCACGGCGCGCACGTCGAAATAGCCGTCCTGCAGCGTGCCGCCCTTGTCGGTGACGTTGAACTTGCCCTTGGACGGGTCGAGCAGCGTGGTGAGCACCACGGGCAGCAGGTAGAGCGCCAGCACCGTCTCGTAGATCTCGGACCAGAAGCTGTGGCGCACCTTGCCCTGCAGCTTGCTGTTGGTGACGATGGAATGCACCACGTGCGGCCCGGCATAGGCCAGGATCGCCAGCGGCGAGGCGGCGATGATGTTCTGCCCGAACAACAGGAACGCCAGCGGCGAGGTCAGGAACACGAAGCGCGGCAGCGGGAACAGGAAGTGCCACTGGGCATTCAGGTAGCACAACCGCTGCGCGAAGTTCAGCCCGGGGCCGAACATCGGGTTCTCCACGCGCAGGATCTGGATCATGCCGCGCGCCCAGCGCATGCGCTGGCCGATGTGGGATAGCAGGCGGTCGGTGGCGAGGCCGGCGGCCATGGGCAGCCGCAGATAGGCGGTGCGCCAGCCCAGCCGCTGCATCTTCAGCGAGCAGTGGCAGTCTTCCGTCACCGTCTGGGTAGGCACGCCGCCCACTTCCAGCAGCGCGGTGCGGCGCAGCACGGCGCAGGAGCCGCAGAAGAAGGTGGCGTTCCACAGGTCGTTGCCCTGCTGCACCAGCCCGTAGAACAGCAGCCCCTCGTTGGGGATGCGCTGGCCGGAAGCGAGGTTCCGCTCGAAGGGGTCGGGCGAATAGAAGTGGTGCGGCGTTTGCAGCATGCCGATGCGCTTGTCGCGCAGCATCCAGCCCAGCGTGAGCTGCAGAAAGGCGCGCGTCGCCACGTGGTCGCAGTCGAAGATGGCGATGTACTCGCCGTTGGTCTTGGTCAGCGCGTGGTTGATGTTGCCGGCCTTGGCGCCCTTGTTGTCGGGACGGATCATGTAGCCGCAGCCGACTTCCTCGCAGAAGGCGCGGAAGTCGGCGCGCCGGCCGTCATCCAGCACGTAGATGTTCATCTTGTCGCGCGGCCAGTCCATGGCCATGGCGCCGAACACCGCCGGCTTCACCACCTCCAGCGGCTCGTTGTAGGAGGGGATGAAGATGTCGACGACCGGCCATTCCTCGACCGCGTCGGGCAATGCCACCGGCTTGCGCTGCAAGGGCCAGAGCTGCTGGAAATAGGACAGCAGCAGCGCCAGCACGGCATAGACCTCGGCCAGCAGCAGGCCGGTGCCCAGGAAGGTGGCGATGTAGCCGGTGTAGCCCAGCGTTTCCGTGACGCGCCAATACAGGTAGCGCATGGAGATGAAGGAGGAGAGCGCCACCAGAAAGAACAGCGCGCCCCGCCCCTGGAAGCGGTTGACCACCAGGAATACCAGAAAGCCGCCCAGCGCCAGCCAGGCCTGCTGCTCCGCTTCCAGCGGCGCCACCATGAAGACCAGGCCGAGCAGCCCGCCCATCGTCATCAGGAGAACGTTCATCAGCGGCACGCGCATCAGCATGCCGTTGATCCGACGACCGAGCCGCATCAGCGTGTTCCCCATTCCGGCACCGACCAGGCCGTGGCCATGCGGGGTGCCTTTCGCGCGTCAAGCAGTTCCGCCGCCCGCCAGGGGGCGGGCGCCGGGGCCGGCGGCGGCAGCAGCGCCTCGATGGCGCGCGCCACCTGCCGCAGGTCGGCCGCCGCGCGGCTGTCGGGCGCCATCTCGTGCACCAGCCGCTGCGCCGCCAGCGCCTCGCCCACCGCCTCGTCGCGGCTGACGGCGCCGAGCAGGCGCGGGCCGAGATGCCGCGCCACCGCCTCGGCGGCGTTGCGCGACAGGCGCGAATCCAGGTCCACGCCGTTCAGCACGAATTGCAGACGGCCGGCGAACAGCGCCGCCATGGTGCCGTTGCCCAGAAAGCGCCCGGCTTCGATCTCGCCCAGCATGGCGGCGCTGATCGCCTCGCTTTGCAGCACGGTCACCACCAGGGCGGCCATGGGCATCAGGATCGCCAGCGCCTGGGACGGGCCGGGCGGCATGTCGGCCACCACCACCACCCGCGGGTCGGCCAGCATCTCGCGCAGCGGCGTGGCCAGCAGCCCGGGGTCGCGTTCCAGCGCGGCGTTGTGTTCCAGCGCATCGCGCAGCTCCACCGCGCCGTGCGGCAGCAGCAGGGTGCCGGACGCCGCCTGGCGCAGCGCCGCGCGCCAGTCCGGCCGGCGCGGCAACTGCCCGTTGAAGCCGCCCAGGTCGCCCGGCGGCACGCCGAAATGCAGCCGCAAGGCGTTCTGGGGGTCGAGGTCCAGCGCCAGCGCGGTGCGGCCGGACTGGCGCAGCAGGTCGGCGACATTGGCCGACAGCGTGGTCTTGCCCACGCCACCCTTGGGCGAAGCAAAGCAGATCAGCGGCACCGGCTGCGGCTCCTCAACCGTGCTCGGCGGAGCGCAGGCCCCGCAACACGTCCTGCAACGAAGCGGGCCGCGCCGGTGCTGGCGGCGGCGGCGCGGCCACCGGCGCGCCCCCGACCAGCCGGAACATGGCGGCCAGCGAGGCGGGCGCAGGTGCGGCGGCGGCGGCGGCCGGCGCAGGCGGCAGCGGCGCCCAAACGGGGCGCGGCGCGGCTGGCGCTTCCGGCGCCGGCCCCTCGGCCCGCGAAACCTCGGCGGCGGGCTCGGCCGGCACCCAGGGCTGGATCGGCTGGCCGACCAGCGGCGGCGGCTCCGGCGCGGCGGGCCCAGGCTGCGGCGCGTCCCAGCAAGGCGGCGAAGCCAGCAGGGCCAGCAGCCCCTCGGCCGGCGGCGACGGCAGCGCGGAATCCAGGCGAAGCTGGTCCAGCAGGCTGCGCGGCGGCGCGGCGGGGTCCTGTGGCTGGGCATCGCGCCGGGCGTCGTCCCGCAGCGCCAGCAGCAGCGAGTCGGCCGTGGGACGGGCGGCGGGCGGGCTGGCCGGAGCCGGGGTGGGTGGAGGTGGGGCCGGCGGAGCTGCGGCGGGCAGCGCCGGGGGCGGCGCCTGATTCGGCTGCGCCTGGGCGGTGGCTGCCCCCTCGTCGGCAGGGGGCGGCGGCGGCGTGGCGGCGGCGGGGGGGACGTGGGGCCCTGGGTTCGGCGCGGCCGCCACGGGCTGCGGCACGTCGTCCGCTGGCATCGGGGCGGCAACAGAAGCCGGCGGCGCATCGTCGCCCCGCGGCCCGGCCGCGAGCGGCAGCGGGCGTGTCGGTCCATTGCCGAAGCTGCGATAGCGGATCACGGGCCCATTCAGGGCAGCGGCTACCCGATCAACGTCGCTGTCCTGACTCATACGCGGCTACCCTAGTGCGTCTCACGCGCAGAATGCAGTTTGTTTACCCCAAACGGAATAGGAATTTCGGGCAGAGCCTGTTTCTTTTCACGACTTTTTTAAGACTCGTCCGCCTCGGCGATCAGCGTCAGCATTTTCAGCATCGCGACGTAATATTGTTCCCCATCGTCCGGCGGTGCCGCCATCGGACGGCGCCGCTGCGCCCATTGCCGCAGCGCCAGAATGCCGCCATCCGCGGCAAAGGGCGCCACCGCGTCGGTGGCCAGATCGGCCCAGGCAGGCGGTCGCCTGCCGCCCCAGCCCGGGTCGTTCCAGAAGGCCAGAGCCGCCTGCACCGCCGGCTCCTCGCCCAGTCCAGCCCAGCCCAGGTACAGCGGCACCCGCACCGCATCGTAGGAAAAGCGCGGCGGCCAGCCGGGCGCCAGGCTGGCCACGCCATCCGCGCGGCGCAGCCGCAGCCAGTCCGGCGGCAGGCCCCAGCGGCCGAAGCGCGCGCCGCGCAGCAGCGCCACGCCATCCGCCGCCAGCCGCAGCCATGCCGGGTCTGGCGCCGCGCGGGCCAGCAGGCGGATGGCGGGAAACGCGTAGTAGGACGGGTTCAGCGTCACCGCCTCGGCATCCTCGAACCCCGCCAGCCCCGGCAGCAGCACGGTGCGCCCCGCCACGTCGCGCAGCAGCAGCCGCAGAACGTCCTCGGCCGTGGCCGTGCCCGCTTCCGTGAAAGCCGGCTGCGGCCATCGCCGCCCGGCGAGCAGAAGGCTGGCCGCGATAAACAGGTCGCCATCCGCGGCGTTGTTGCGGTCGGCCGCCGTGGCGGGCGCACCGGGCCGGTGGCGCCAGGCGAACAGCCGGTCCTGCGGGCGGCGCAGGTGGCGCTGTGTCCAGTCCCACAGGCGCTCGAACCCTTCCCGGTCGCCGCAGCGCGCGGCGGCCAGCATGGCCCAGCCCTGCCCTTCGGAATGCGAGATGCCGCCGTTGCCGTTGTCCACCACCCGCCCTTCGCCGGACACGAAGCGGGCTTGGAATCCGGCCCAGGCCGCCTGCAGCGCGGGCGGAGCCGCGCCGGCCGCGGCCATCGCGGGGGCCGGGCGCAGCGCCGGCAGCGCCAGCGCGGCCAGCAAGAGGCGTCGGCCGGGCATGGCGGGGCTGGAGCGGGACATGGCGGGCAGCATGGCCCGCGCGGGGTTGCGAAAGTCTTAGCGAACGGGCAGCGGGAATGGCCGGCGCCTTGCCCGCGCGGTCAGGCCGGCGCCGTGCCTCAGCGGCCGAGCCATTGCCGCATCAGCGCATTGACCGCCTGCGGCTGCTCCATGCTGGGCAGGTGGCCGGCGCCGGGAATGCGCGCCAGCGTCGCGCCCGGAATGGCGGCGGCCATTTCCTCCGCCAGCTCCGGTGGCGTCAGGATGTCCTGCTCGCCCACCGCCACCAGCGCGGGCACGGCGATCGTGGGCAGCAGGGGGCGCGAGTCGGGGCGGCCCAGGATGGCCTGCTGCTGGCGCAGAAAGGCGTCCCGCCCCACGCGCTCGGCCATGTCGCGCACCGCCTGGCCCAGCGGGCCTTCCACGTGGTCCGGGTGCAGCAGGCTGGGCAGCAGCCGGGGGGTGACGCCTTTGAACTGGCCGCTGCGGGTCAGTGCCATCAGGCCGCGCCGGCGGCGGGACTGCTCCTCCGTGTCGGCGCGGGCGCCGGTGTCCAGCAGGGCCAGGTGGGTGACGCGTTCCGGCGCCTGGCGCAGGATCTCCAGCGCCACGTAGCCGCCCATGGACAGCCCGGCGAGCGCGAAGCGCGGCGGCGCCGCGTCCAGCGCGCGCCGGGCCATGCCGGCCACATCGGCGTCCTGCGTCAGGTCGGCCACACTGCCGGCGGCGATGTCGGACAGGCCGTCCAGCTGGTCCCGCCACAGCCGCGCATCGCACAGCAGGCCGGGCAGCAGCAGCAAGGGGTGGGGGGACATGGCGCGGGTTCCGTTGGTGTTTCTGGCCGGCAAGGGGCGCAACCCAGTTAACCGGCCGGATGGGGGCCGTAAACCGCGCGAAAAACTTGCCAAGCGGCGGCTTTGGGCGCATGAGAGCGCCAATGTCGGAACCAGGGCCGCGCGATCGCGCGTGACCGGCCGGCCTATATGCCCCCATGAGGCCCGCCGCATGGCCGGCGAAGGGACCACTGTTGAGCGATCAGCCTGAAGCGCCCGCGTTCACCGCGGCCGAGAACGAGCATTCCGACGCCCTGCCCCAGCCGGACGCCCTGCCCGGCGACACCCCGGCGGACGGCCCGCCGGAAGCGCCCGTGACGGCGGAGGACGACGCGCCCGCCGCGCCGCTGAGCGAGGCTGAGCACCAGGCCGCCGAGGAAGCCGCGTCCTGGACGCAGCACGAGGACGAGACGCCGCGCGTGGTGTTCGAGGACCTTGGCCTGTCCGAGCTGCTGCTCAAGGGCGTCGAGGATGTCGGCTACCGCCACCCGACGCCGATCCAGGAGCAGGCCATCCCCATCGTGCTGATGGGCCGCGACGTTCTGGGCTGCGCGCAGACCGGCACCGGCAAGACCGCCTCCTTCGTGCTGCCGATGATGGACATCCTGGCCGGCTCGCGCGCCAAGGCGCGCATGCCGCGCTCGCTGATCCTGGAGCCGACGCGCGAGCTGGCGCTGCAGGTGGCCGAGAACTTCGTGAAGTACGGGCAGCACATGAAGCTGACCCACGCCCTGCTGATCGGCGGCGAAAGCATGAACGACCAGCGCGACGCGCTGGACAAGGGCGTGGACGTGCTGATCGCGACGCCGGGCCGGCTGCTGGACCTGTTCGACCGCGGCCGCGTGATGCTGGCCGACTGCAAGATCCTGGTGATCGACGAGGCGGACCGCATGCTGGACATGGGGTTCATCCCTGATGTCGAGCGCATCGTCTCCATGCTGCCGCCGCTGCGCCAGACGCTGTTCTTCTCGGCCACCATGGCGCCCGAGATCCGCAAGCTGGCCGACGCCTTCCTGCAGAACCCCAAGGAGATCACGGTGTCCGCCCCCGCCTCGGTGGCCACCACGATCACCGCCGGGCTGGTGCTGGTGGCCGAGGGCGACAAGCGCCGCGCCCTGCGCCGCTTGGTGCAGCGCGAGAAGGTGCAGAACGCCCTGATCTTCTGCAACCGCAAGCGCGACGTGGACGTGCTGTACAAGAGCCTGTCCAAGCACGGCTTCTCGGTCGGTGCGCTGCATGGCGACCTGCCGCAGTCGGTGCGCTTCGCGACGCTGGAGAAATTCAAGAACAACGAGCTGCAGCTCCTGGTGTGCTCGGATGTCGCGGCGCGCGGCATCGACATCGGCGGGCTGAGCCACGTGTTCAACTTCGACCTGCCCTTCCATGCGGAGGACTATGTCCACCGCATCGGCCGCACCGGCCGCGCCGGGCGCGAAGGCCACGCCTATTCCATCGCGACCGCTGATGACGCCAAGCTGCTGTCCGCGATCGAGGGGCTGACCGGCCGCGAGATCCCGCGCATCACCGTGGACGGCATCGACACGGTGACCGAGGAGGAGCTGGCCGAGGCCCGGGACTCCAAGACCCGTGGCCGCGGCCGTGGCGGCCGGGGCAAGGAAGCCGCCGGTGCCAAGGGCCGCGACGGCCGTGGCCGCCGCGACGACAAGCCGCGTGACGACAAGCCGCGCGAGGACCGCCCGCGCCGCGACGACGCGCCGCGCGACGAGATCCAGCGCCGCGGCCGCCGCCGCGACGAGGAAGCCCCGCGCGTGGCCGAGCCCGCCGCCGTGGACGCCCCCCCCGCCCCCCCGCGCGAGGAGGGCTACCGCAACCGCGAGGAGCACCGCCGCCACCGCGAGGAGGAGCGCGCCCGCGCCCCGCGCGAGGAGCGTGCCGCCCGCGACGAGCGCCCGCGCCGCGACGACCGCCCGCGCGACGACAGCCGGCGCGACGAGCACCGCCGCGGCGGACGCGACCGCGACGACCTGGGCCCGCCGGTGGTGGGCTTCGGCGACCAGGTGCCGGCCTTCATGCTGATCCCGATGCCGCGCCCGCGGCGCGACCGGGTGGCCGAGGCCGCCGCCGAGCCGGCCGCCGACCGCGAGGCCGACGCCGCCTGACGACCCCGCCCCGCGCCGGATCATTCCGGCGCGGGGTTGCCACCTGACGTGGATGACGCCAATTTCCGCAGGCTGGTGCATGGCACGCCACGGCATCTCTTGGGCCCGCCTGCCAATCCGGCCGCCGAGGAGACGAATGCCATGAATGCCCTGACCCCGCTGACCACCCGCGCCAGCTTCGACTGGCAGGACCCGCTGCTGCTGGACAGCCAGCTGAGCGAGGACGAGCGGATGATCCGCGACGCCGCGCAGGCCTATTGCCAGGACAAGCTGTTTCCGCGCGTGCTGGAAGCCAACCGCCATGAGCGCTTCGACCGCGAGATCATGAACGAGTTCGGCGAGATGGGCTTTCTGGGCGCGACGCTCGACAGCCATGGCTGCGCCGGCGTCAACTACGTGTCCTATGGCCTGATCGCGCGCGAGGTGGAGCGGGTCGATTCCGGCTACCGCTCGGCCTTTTCCGTGCAGTCCTCGCTGGCGATGTTTCCCATCTGGGCCTACGGCACGGACGCGCTGAAGGACCGGCTGCTGCCCGGCATGCAGAAGGGCGAGCTGGTGGGCTGCTTCGGCCTGACCGAGCCGGATGCGGGCTCCGACCCCTCCTCCATGCGCACCCGCGCCAAGTCGGTCGATGGCGGCGTGCTGGTCAGCGGCTCCAAGACCTGGATCACCAACTCCCCCATCGCCGACGTCTTCGTGGTCTGGGCCAAGGACGACGCGGGCGACGTGCGCGGCTACGTGCTTGAGAAGGGCATGAAGGGCCTGACCGCGCCCAAGATCGAGGGCAAGTTCTCGCTGCGCGCCTCCATCACCGGCATGATCATGATGGACGAGGTCTTCGTCCCCGATGAGAACAAGCTAGACGTGAAGGGCCTCAAGGGTCCCTTCTCCTGCCTCAACCGCGCCCGCTACGGCATCGCCTGGGGCGCGCTGGGGGCGGCGGAGTTCTGCTGGCTGGCGGCGCGCGAATACACCATGAACCGCCAGATGTTCGGCCGCCCGCTGGCGCAGACCCAGCTGGTGCAGAAGAAGCTGGCGGACATGCAGACCGAGATCACGCTGGGCCTGCATGCCGTGCTGCAGCTCGGCCGGCTGTTCGACGACAACCGCATGGCGCCGGAGATGATCTCCCTGCTGAAGCGCAACAACTGCGGCAAGGCGCTCGACATCGCCCGCGTGTCGCGGGACATGCACGGCGGCAACGGCATCGCCGACGAGTACCACGTGATCCGCCATGTGATGAACCTGGAAGCGGTCAACACCTACGAGGGCACGCACGACGTGCACGCCCTGATCCTGGGCCGCGCGCAGACCGGCCTGAACGCCTTCGGCTGATGGACTGGCCAGGGGGCGCCGCCCCCTGGCCCCCCGCTGGGGCGGCAGTGCCACCCCAGGCCCCGCCATGACCGGCCGTTGACGGTTCATCGCGCCGGGGGTCGGTGACCCCCGGCGACTGCGGGTTCAGCGTGGGCGGCTTTTCGGAATAATGATCCCCTGATGTCGGGGTCCGGGGTGGTTCAACCACCCCGGCCGGGAAGTCCGGAAGTGGCGGCGCCCCTTCTGGCCACCCTCAAAGCGCGGCAAGCACCGCCTCCGCCTTGGACACCTCGAACGCCCCCGGCTCCTCGATGCCGAGGTAGGCGACCACCCCATCCTTGGCCACCAGGGCGAAGCGCTTGCAGCGCACGCCCATGCCGCGCGCCGTCAGGTCCATGTCCAGCCCCAGCGCCTTGGTCAGGGTGGCGGAGCCATCGGCCAGCAGGGTCACCTCGTCCGTGATGCCCTGGTCGCGCGCCCAGGCCTGCAGCACGAAGGCGTCGTTCACCGACATGCAGGCGATGGCATCCACGCCCTTGGCCTTCAGCTCGGCCGCCTGCTGCACGAAGCCCGGCAGGTGGCGGGCGGAGCAGGTGGGGGTAAAGGCGCCGGGCACGCCGAACAGCACCACCGTGCGGCCCTTGAACAGGTCGGTGCTGGACACCTCGCGCGGGCCCTCGGCGGTGGCCTGGGTCAGCTTGGTGTCGGGGAAGCGGTCGCCGGTCTGGATGGTCATGGGCAGCATGGTCCTGTGAAGGGGGCTGGCATGGGCATGTTCCGCGCGGGTGGCTTCTGTCAACCGGAACGCTTGCGCGGTGCCTTCCGCGCCGCCACATTCGATGCACCATGGCGACACGCGCGAGCGAACACGACTTCCCGGACCGGCCCAACCGGCTGCTGGGCGGCACGGAGGCCGAGGGGTACCTGGGCGGCCAGCTGCTGGTGGCCATGCCCGGGCTGACCGATCCGCGCTTCGCCCGCGCGGTGATCTGCCTGTGCGCCCACTCGGCCGACGGCGCCATGGGCATCGTGCTGAACAAGCCGCTGGACACGCTGAGCTTCGAGGAACTGCTGAAGCAGCTGGAGGTGGAGCCCCTGCCGCCGCAGCGGCAGATCCGCCTGCTGGCCGGCGGCCCCGTGGAAGGCGGGCGCGGCTTCGTGCTGCACACCGCCGACTGGGAAAGCGATGCCAGCCTGAAGGTGACCGGCGACTTGGCGCTGACCGCGAGCGTCGACATCCTGAAGGCCATCGCCGGCGGCGGCGGCCCGCGGCAGGGGCTGCTGGCGCTGGGCTATGCCGGCTGGGGCCCCGGGCAGCTGGAAACCGAGATCCAGGGCAATGCCTGGCTGAACGTGACCCCGGACGAGGCGCTGCTGTTCGGCGCCGAGCCGGACACGCAATGGCGGCAGGCCCTGGCCAAGCTGCGGATCGACCCGCTGCTGCTGTCGAGCAACGCCGGCCACGCGTGACTGCCCCTGGCGGGCAGCCCTTCGCAGGGGCCGCTTGCCGCGCCAGGATCGGATACCCCTGGAGGAAGCAAGAACATGGACATCGCGGTCGAGACACCCTTCATCCGCCTGCATCCGGAGGATACGGTGCTGATCGCCCGCCGCGCGGGCCCCGAGGGCAGCCCCGTGGCACCCGGTATCCTGGCAGCGTCGCGCATCCCGCCCGGCCACAAGGTGGCCATCAAGGCACATGCGGTGGGCGAGCCGATCCGCCGCTATGGCCAGATCATCGGCTTCGCCACGCAGCCCATCGCGCCCGGCGACTGGGTGCATGTGCAGAACTGCGGCATGGGCGAGTTCACCAAGGATTATGCCTGGGGCGTGGATGCCCGCCCGACGCTGTATGTGCCGCAGCCGGCCTCCTTCATGGGCATCCTGCGGCCGGACGGGCGGGTGGCGACGCGCAACTACATCGGCATCGTCACCAGCGTGAACTGCTCGGCCCACGTCGCCTCGATGATCGCCGATGCCTTCAAGCGCAACCCCTTCGCCGGCCGCGACCCGCTGGCCGAGTTCCCCAATGTCGACGGCGTGGTGGCGCTGACCCACAAAACCGGCTGCGGCATGGGCGACAATGACGGGCTGCGCATCCTGCGCCGCACGCTGGCCGGCTACGCCCGCCACGCCAACTTCTCCCACGTCATCGCCATCGGGCTGGGCTGCGAGGTCAACCAGATCTCCGGCCTGCTGGAGGAGCAGAACCTGGCCGGGCGGCTGCGCAACATGGACATCCAGACCATGGGCGGCACCCGCAAGACGGTGGAGGCCGGCATCGCCTTCGTGCGCGAGGTGCTGGAGGAATCCAACAAGGTGCACCGCCAGCCGGTGCCCGCCAGCCACCTGACGGTCGCGCTGCAATGCGGCGGCTCGGACGGCTATTCCGGCATCACCGCCAACCCGGCGCTGGGCTATGCCTCCGACCTGCTGGTGCAGCACGGCGGCACCGTCATCCTGTCCGAAACGCCCGAGACCTATGGCGCCGAGCACCTGCTGACCCGCCGCGCCACCTCGCGCGCGGTGGGGCAGAAGCTGGTGGACCTGATGGCCTGGTGGGAGGACTACGCGGCGCGCGGGCAGGCGGAGCTGAACAGCAACCCCTCCCCAGGCAACAAGGCCGGCGGCCTCACCACCATCCTGGAGAAGTCGCTCGGCGCCATGGCCAAGGCCGGCACCACCAACCTGACGGCGGTCTACGACTACGCCCAGCCGGTGACCGAGAAGGGCTTCGTGTTCATGGACACGCCGGGCTACGACCCGGTGGCCGCCACCGGCCAGGTGGCGGGCGGCGCCAACCTGGTGTGCTTCACCACCGGGCGCGGCAGCGTGTTCGGCTGCAAGCCCGCGCCTTCCATCAAGCTCGCCACCAACTCCGCCATGTACGAGCGCATGGAGGAGGACATGGACGTGAACTGCGGCACCATCCTTTCGGGACGCGAAAGCGTCGAGGAATGCGGCCAGCGGATCTTCGAGCTGATCCTGCGGGTGGCGAGCGGCGAGCACACCAAGAGCGAGAGCTTCGACTTCGGCTCGGCGGAATTCGCGCCGTGGCCGATCGGCGCGACGATGTGATCAGCGGGGGATGAAGGCCGGGGGAAAGAATTCCCCCGGCCTTCATCTTCTTTTTAATCTGTTTTCGGGAGCGGCCCTGGCGGCGAGGCCTGCCAGCTGAGTGCGCCACCTTGCAGTCCGCAATTCAAGAAAGCGCTTGTTGGCCGCAGGCGAACTCTGACAGGCAGGAAAAAAGATGGGGGGTCCGGGGGGAATTCCTTCCCCCCGGCCTTCCTCACCCCCCGATCACCCCGCCATCCCGCTTGACGATGCTCACCACCGATGGCCGCGGCGGCATGCCTTCCTGGAAGTCCGGCCAGCGGGTGGAGGGCGTGGCGTAGGTGGTGGTCGGGTCGTCGTTGGCCGGGTGCTGCACGGCCACAAACAGGCTGCGGTCGTCCGGCGTGAAGGCGGGGCCGCACATCTCGGCGCCGGTGGGCGTGCGAAAGAACATGCGGGTCACGGCGCGGCCGGGGCCGCTGGTGTCGCAGGCCCAGATGCCGTCGCCGATGCCGTTGACGGATTGCTGCTCGCCCTGGTCGGTGGCGATCCACAGCCGCCCGCGGGCATCGAAGGCGATGTTGTCCGGGCAGGCCAGCCAGCCGGCGGGGGAGATGCCCTCGCCGTAGCGGGCGCCGTGGCTGGGGTCGGCCGGGTTGCCGGCCATGATGAACATGTCCCACTGGAAGGTCGCCGCCGCGTGGTCGGGCTTGCCGTCGCGGTCGGGCGGCGTCAGCTCCAGGATCTGGCCGAAGCGGTTCTCGGCGCGCGGGTTGGCGCGGTCCACCTGCGCGGCCTTGCGCGAGGTGTTGTTGGTCAGCACGACATAGACCTTGCCGGTGGTCGGGCTGGGCTCGACATCCTCCGGGCGGTCCATCGGCGTCGCCTTCACCAGGTCGGCGGCGCGGCGGATGTCGATCATCACGTCGGCCTGGTTGCGGAAGCCGTTGGCCGGCGTCAGCGGCCCCTCGCCGAAGACCAGCGGCAGCCACTCCACGCCGCCATCGTCGTTGAAGCAGGCGACGGAATTGGTGCCGTGGTCCAGCAGGTCGCGGTTGGCGGCGCGGTCGTTGGGGTTGAAGGCGTCGCGGCTGACGAAGCGGTAAAGGTACTCGAAGCGCTGGTCGTCGCCGGAATAGACCACCACGCGGCCATCCGGCGTCAGCGCCGTGGTGGCGGCCTCGTGCTTGTAGCGGCCGAGCGAGGTGCGCTTCACGGGGGTGGCGTTCGGGTCGTAGGGGTCGATCTCGACCACCCAGCCGAAGCGGTTGGGCTCGTTCGGCGTCTTCGCCAGGTCGAAGCGGTCGTGGAAGCGGGCCCAGCCGTGGTTGGCCTTGCCGGTGAGGCCCATGCGCTTCCAGGCGGCGGCCTCGGGGCCCTGGGTCACGTCGCCGGTGAAATAGGTGTCGAAGTTCTCCTCGCAGGTCAGCACGGTGCCCCAGGGGGTCACGCCGCCGGCGCAGTTGCCGATCATGCCCAGCACCGTGGTGCCCTGCGGGTCGGCGGCGGTCTTCATGCGGTCGTCGCCCGCGGCGGGGCCGGCGATGCGCATGGGCGTGTCGGCGGTGATGCGGCGGTTCAGCCCGCCCAGCACCACCTGCCAGCGCCCCTCCTGGCGGCGGAGCTCCAGCACCGAGCCGCCGATCGAGGCCATGGTGACATCCACCTGCTCACGCGTCAGGGCGGTGGCCATGGTCTTGCGGTCGAGGCCGGGGAACATCGCCTCCGCCTCGGGGTATTCGTGATTCACCCACAGCAGGCCGTGGTCGGAGCCGGTGGAGCCGGCGGGCAGCGGCATGAAGGCCTGGTAGTCGTTGTTGTAGCCGAACTGCTGCGCCTGGGCGCTCGCGGTCTGCGCCATCGGCGCGAAGTCCGGCGCGCCGGGCAGCACCTTGTCGCCCCAGCGGATCAGCACCTGGGCGTCATAGCCCTCGGCCACCGCGTGGCCGGGCTGCGGGCCGTGCGGCACCTCGGGGAAGGTCAGGGTGGAAGCGCCGGCGGCCAGCGCCGCGCGGGTGGTGGTGGCGACGGCACCACCACCGATCCCGGCCAGGGCCACCAGGCCGGCGGCGCCGCGCAGCAGGCCACGCCGGGCGAGGCGGGCGCCCAGGACGGCCTGGAAATCGGCCTGGGGCGAGGCGTTGACGCCCAGGGCGTCGAGGTCGGTGTCGTCTTGCATGGCAGGCGCTCACTGGCAGGGGTTCCGCCCCATGCCGCCGTGCCCTGCGGCAAACCAATGACGGTTTGATGTCACGCGCTGGTTTCATGCAACTGCAACATCGGGCAGCGCGAAGGAAAAAGTCCGGCGGGGCGGGAAATCCCGGGTCCCGGCCTTCCGGCAGCCGCTCCGGTCGCGCAGATTGCCGGTCGATGTCCCTCCCCCGCCACCAGCGCGCGCACGGCACCGCCGAGCTCGGCTTCGTCCACACCCCGCGCGGCACCGTGCTCAGGCACCTGTTCCACGCCGCCCCGCTGCGCGTGCTGTTCCCCACCCCGGAGCCGGGCGAGGCGCCGATGGCCGCGCTGGTCAATGTCGGCGGCGGGCTGGCGGGGGGCGATTCGCTGGATGCGCGGGTCACGCTGGGAGAAGCGGCGGTGGCCGGCGTCACCACGCCTGCGGCCGAGAAGGTGTATCGCGCCCTGGCGGAGGAGACCCGGATCGCGACGCGGCTGGAGGTCGGCGCCGGCGCCACGCTGGAATGGCTGCCGCAGGAAACCATCCTGTTTCAAGGCGCGCGGCTGGAGCGGCGCCTGGACGCGGCGCTGGCGCCGGGGGCGCGGCTGCTGGCGGCGGAGATGCTGGTGTTCGGCCGCGTGGCGCGTGGCGAGCGGCTGACACAGGGGTCGCTGTTCGACGCATGGCGCATCCGCCGCGACGGGCGGCTGCTGTGGGCGGATGCCACGGCGCTGGACGGCGACATCGCCGGCCGGCTGGCGGCGCCCTTCGGCTTCGCCGGGGCGGAAGCCAGCGGCCTGCTGCTGCTGGCGGCCGGCGAGGCCGAGGCGCTGGCCGGGCGCGACCTGCTGCGCGACAAGGGCTTCGATGCCACGCTGGCCCGGCCGGGCCTGATGCTGGCACGCTGCCTGGGCGGCGCCAGCCCGGTGCGGGACGCCATGGCGCGCGCCATTCCCTTGCTGCGCGCCGGCGTGCTGGGATTGCCGGCACGGTTGCCGCGGCTGTGGACGAGTTGAGGCACGGCGCGGCAGAATGCCCGCCGCCATAAGGACGAGCCGATGCATCTGACGCCCCGCGAAAAGGACAAGCTGCTGATCGCCATGGCGGCGGAGGTGGCCCGCAAACGGCTGTCGCGCGGCGTAAAACTCAACCATCCGGAAGCGATCGCGCTGATCACCGACCACGTGGTGGAAGGCGCGCGCGACGGGCGCAGCGTGGCGGAGCTGATGCGCGACGGTGCTTCGGTCCTGACGCGCGAGCAGGTGATGGAAGGGATCGCGGACATGATCCACGACATCCAGGTGGAAGCGACCTTTCCCGACGGCACCAAGCTGGTGACCGTCCACAACCCGATCCGCTGAGGAGCGCGTGCATGATTCCCGGAGAGGTGATCGTCGGCCAGGGCGAGATCGAGCTGAACGCCGGCCGCGACAGCATCGAGATGGAGGTGGCCAATACCGGCGACCGGCCCATCCAGGTCGGCAGCCACTACCACTTCTCCGAAACCAACCCGGCGCTGCGCTTTGACCGCGCGGCCGCGCGCGGTCGGCGGCTGGACATCGCGGCGGGCACGGCGGTGCGCTTCGAGCCGGGGCAAAGCCGCCGCGTGCGCCTGGTGGAACTCGCCGGGGCCCGCATCGTGCACGGCTTCCGTGGCGAGACGGAGGGGGCGCTCTGATGCCGGCACGCATCTCCCGCACCGCCTATGCCGGCATGTACGGCCCCACGGTGGGCGACCGCGTGCGGCTGGCGGATACCGAGCTGTTCGCCGAGGTGGAGCGCGACCTCACCACCTATGGCGAGGAGGTGAAGTTCGGCGGCGGCAAGGTGATCCGCGACGGCATGGGGCAAAGCCAGTGCTCGCGCGCCGAGGGCGCCATGGACACCGTCATCACCAACGCGCTGATCATCGACCACAGCGGCATCTACAAGGCCGATGTCGGGCTGCTGGGCGGCCTGATCGCGGCCATCGGCAAGGCGGGCAACCCGGACACGCAGCCGGGCGTCGACATCGTCATCGGCCCGGGCACCGAGATCATCGCCTGCGAAGGGCGCATCCTGACCGCCGGCGGCATCGACCCGCACATCCACTTCATCTGCCCGCAGCAGATCGAGGAAGCGCTGGCCTCGGGCGTTACCACCATGTTCGGCGGCGGCACCGGCCCGGCGCATGGCACGTTGGCCACGACATCCACGCCCGGCCCCTGGCACATGGAACGGATGCTGCTGGCGGCGGAAAGCTTTCCGATGAACCTCGGCTTCCTGGGCAAGGGCAACGCCGCCCTGCCGGCGGCGCTGGAGGAGCAGATCCGCGCCGGCGCCTGCGGGTTGAAGCTGCACGAGGACTGGGGCACCACGCCCAAGGCCATCGACACCTGCCTGCGCGTGGCGGACCAGTTCGACATCCAGGTCGCCATCCATTCCGACACGCTGAACGAGAGCGGCTTCGTCGAGGACACTATCAAAGCGATCGGCGGCCGTAGCATCCAGGCCTTCCACACCGAGGGCGCCGGCGGCGGCCACGCGCCGGACATCCTGCGCGTCATCGGCGAGCCGAACTTCCTGCCGAGCTCCACCAACCCCACCATGCCCTACACGGTGAACACCGTGGACGAGCATCTCGACATGCTGATGGTCTGCCACCACCTCGACCCGCGCATCGCCGAGGACGTGGCCTTCGCGGAATCCCGCATCCGCAAGGAAACCATCGCCTCCGAGGACATCCTGCACGACCTCGGCGCCATCTCCATGATGTCCTCCGACAGCCAGGCGATGGGCCGCGTCGGCGAGGTGATCATCCGCACCTGGCAATGCGCACACAAGATGAAGGTGCAGCGCGGGCGCCTTGCCGGCGAGCAGGGGCAGAACGACAACCTGCGCATCCGCCGCTACATCGCCAAATACACCATCAACCCCGCCATCGCGCAGGGCATCAACGAGCACGTCGGCAGCCTGGAAGTCGGCAAGCTCGCCGACCTGGTGATGTGGTCCCCCGCCTTCTTCGGCGTGAAGCCCGAGATGGTGATCAAGGCCGGCACCATCGCCATGGCGCCGATGGGCGACCCCAACGCCTCCATCCCCACGCCGCAGCCGGTGCATTACCGCCCGATGTTCGGCGGCTTCGGCCGCGCCATGCAGGCGAGCAGCATCACCTTCCTGTCGGCCGCCGCCATGGAAGCCGACGTCGGCACCCGCCTCGGCCTGCGCCGCATGCTGCGGCCGGTGCGCAACACCCGCCGCATCGGCAAGCGCGACATGGTGCTGAACGACGCCCTGCCGCGCATCGAGATCGACCCCGAAACCTACGAGGTCCGCGCCGATGGCGAGCTGCTGATCTGCGAGCCGGCGGCGGTGTTGCCGATGGCACAACGCTATTTCTTGTTTTGATGGGAGCGAGCAAGCCGTTCTTTTTTGGAAAAAGAACCAAAAACCTTTTGTCAGTTTGGCATCGCGCGGAGCGCCCCGCGCGACGCCGCTTTCAGACAAAGTCTTTTTGCTTCTTTTTCTTCAGAAAAAGAAGACCTTCTCCCAGCCTGTGACCCGAGCCAACGCATGACCGATCTCCCCCGCGCCACCCAGATCCTCCCCGCCGGCCAGTGGCAGGCACGCACGGCGCGCGACACCGTCACCGCCGGGTTCGACGACCGCCACCGCCGCCGCAGGCGCTACACGGGCGAGAAAGGGCTGAGCTTTCTGCTCGATCTTCCGGAAGCGGTGGCGTTGCGGGATGGCGACGGGCTGCTGCTGGAAGGCGGCGGCGTGGTGCTGGTGCGCGCGGCGCCGGAGCCGCTGATCGAGGTGCGCGGGCGCGACCCGCAGCATCTGCTGCGGCTGGCCTGGCACCTCGGCAACCGGCATCTGCCGGCGGAGATCGATGGCGAGCGCATCCTGATCCGCGAGGATCATGTGATCCTGCGTATGCTGCAGGGGCTCGGTGCCACGGCCAGCAAGGTGGACGCGCCCTTCAACCCGGAAGGCGGGGCCTATGGCGAGCACAACCGCCACACCGGCCACAAGCACGGCGAGCTGCATGACCATGGCGATGGCATCCTCCACCGCCATTGATCCCGGCGGCCTGCAACGGCTGCTGAGCTGGCTGTCCCCCGCCTATCCGGTCGGCGCCTATACCTACAGCCACGGGCTGGAGCGCGCGGTGGAGGACGGCGCGGTGCGCGACCGCGCCGGGCTGGTGGCCTACGTCTCGGCGGTGCTGGAAGCGGGCGCGGGGCGGATCGATGGCGCCCTGCTCGCCGCCGCCTTTCGCGCGGCCGAGGCGGGTGACGACGCCGCGCTGGACGAGGTGACCGACCTCGCCAATGCCTGGCGTGGCACGGCCGAGACGGCGCTGGAAACCCTGGCGCAGGGCACGGCCTTTCTGCGCGTCACCACCGCCGCCTGGCCGGAGGCACGGCTCGCCGATTTCGCGCGGCGGCACCGCAACGCCATCACGCATCCCGTCGCGCTGGGGGCGGCCGCCGCGTGGCAGGGCATGCCGCTGCGCGCCGTGCTGTTCGGTTTCCTGTCGTCGTTTGCTGCCAACATCGTCTCGGCCGGCGTGCGGCTGGTGCCGCTGGGCCAGACCGACGGGCAGGTGGCCACCGCCGCCCTGCTGCCGGTGCTGGAAGCCGCGACGGAGGCGGCGCTCATCGCCGAGCTCGACCGCCTGGGCACCGCGGCGCCCATGCTCGACCTGTTTTCCCTGCGTCATGAGACGCAATACACGAGGCTGTTCCGCTCATGAGTGCTTCCACCAACGGCCCCTTCCGCGTCGGCATCGGCGGCCCCGTCGGCTCCGGCAAGACGGCGCTGACCGACCGGCTGTGCAAGCACCTGCGCGACCGGCACGACATCGCCGTCATCACCAACGACATCTACACGCGCGAGGATGCCGAGTTCCTCACCCGCTCTGGCGCGCTGGCGCCCGAGCGCATTATCGGCGTCGAAACCGGCGGCTGCCCGCACACCGCCATCCGCGAGGACGCTTCCATTAATCTCGCCGCCGTCGATGAAATGACGACGCGCTTTCCCGGCCTGGAAGTGCTGTTCATCGAAAGCGGCGGCGACAACCTGGCCGCCACCTTCAGCCCTGAGCTGGCGGACCTGACCATCTACGTCATCGATGTCTCGGCCGGCGACAAGATCCCCCGCAAGGGCGGCCCCGGCATCACGCGTTCCGACCTGCTGGTCATCAATAAGACCGACCTCGCGCCCCTGGTCGGCGCCGACCTCGGCGTCATGGACCGCGATTCCAAGAAGATGCGCGGCGAGCGTCCCTTCATCTTCACCAACCTGAAAGCCGAGCAGGGCGTCGCCGAGATCGCCGACTTCGTCCTGCGCCAGGGCGGCATCGTCGCGTGAGCACGCTGCTGCTGGCGGTCGACGTGCAGCCGGACTTCATGCCCGGCGGCGCCCTGCCCGCGCCGGATGGCGAGGCCGTGGTGCCCGTCATCAACCGCCTGCTGGCGCGCTTCCCGCACGCGGTCGCGACGCAGGACTGGCACCCGGCCGACCACAGCTCCTTCGCCAGCCAGCACCCCGGCCGCGCGCCCTTCGAGACGGTCACGCTGCCCTATGGCGAGCAGGTACTCTGGCCCGACCACTGCATCCAGGGCACCCCCGGCGCCGCCCTGCACCCGGCGCTGGACGCCCGCCGCTTCGAGCTGGTGCTGCGCAAGGGGTTCCGCAAAGCCATCGACAGTTACTCGGCCTTCTTCGAGAACGACCGCCGCACGCCAACCGGCCTGCACGGCTACCTGCAGGAACGCGGCATCCGCGACATCGCCGTCTGCGGCCTGGCGCGCGGCTACTGCACCGACTTCAGCGCCGAGGATGCCGCCCGCCTCGGCTACCACGTGACGCTGGTGGAGGACGCCTGCCGCGGCATCACGCCCGAGGCGACGGCGGCGGGTGCGCGGCGGCTGCTGGACCGCGGGGTTCGGATCGTGACGAGCGACGCACTCTAAGTCAGCGCAGGCCGGGGAAGGAATTCCCCGGACCCCTTCTTTTGTTTTCGTCAGTCGGTGGCTGCCGAAAGCGTCGGATTGCTCAATCATGCAATCCCTCCCCCGCCGGCGCCGGCTGATAGAAAAAAGATGGGGGTTCGGGGGAATTCCTTCCCCCGACCTTGCCTACTCCAATCCCTCCACGAACCGCCGCAGTTCCTCCGCGTAGAAGCTCGCGGTCCCCGTGGTGCCATGCCCCATCGTTTTCTCGCTGGCCGGGATCAGCAGCATCTGCGCGTTCGGGATGCGTGCCATGGCCGCCTGCATCAGCCCCGTCTCGGGCGGGTTGCGTTCGTCGTCGGCGGCGTTGATGGCCAGCACGCGGGCCTTGATGCGGTCGAGCTGCGCGGAGGGGTCGTAGTCCCGCGCGGAATCCCACTGATAGATGAAGTCGTTGGCATCCAGCGGCGGCGGCGCGGCCAGGCGGGAGTCGACCAGCGTGTCGGCGGCGGCGCGGCTGGGGGCGGCGGCCTGGAGGAACTGGGTGCCGCCGCTGGTGCCCAGCCCGTAGAAGACGTTGGCCATGCGCAGGCTGGCCGGCTGCTCGGTGTAGTTGCCGTTCTGGTAGGCCGGGTCGCGGCGGATCATCTCGATCTGCAACCGCCGCATGATCCAGTTGCGGCCGGACATGGCGGTAGGCTGCGAGGCCATCGGCACGATGGCGTCCATCATCTCGGGATAGGTCACGCCCCAGAGCCAGGCGTGCATGCCGCCCATGGACTGGCCGAGGATCAGCCGCAGGTGGCGGATGCCGAGGCCCTCGGTCACCAGCCGGTACTGCGCCTGCACCATGTCGTCGTAGGTGTAGCGGGGAAAGTTGGCGCGCAGGCCGTCGGAAGGCTTGGCGGATGAGCCGGCGCCCAGGATGTCCGGGATGATGACGTAGTAGCGGCTGGCATCCAGCGGCTGCCCCGGGCCGAAAAGCTGGCCAGAGAAGATGGGCGTCAGCAGGCTGCGGGCGGAGCCGCCGGTGCCGTGCAAGACCAGCACAGGCTGGCCGGTCGGCGCGCCGAGGGTGGTGTAGGAAAGCGGCAGCTCCGCCATCGTCTGGCCGTCGTGGAAGCGGAAGTCCCGCGCCACCCAGCGGCCCTGCACCGGCACGGGGGCGGCGGTGAGCGCCGGGGCGGGAATGGCGGCGGGCGCCTGGGCCAGCGCGGGGCCTGCGGCCATGGCCGCCATCGCCGCCAGCCCGAGGGCCGCGCGGCGGGAGAACTGGGATGGCATCGGACGCCTCCTCCGGCCGGTAGACCCGGCACTGTCGAACCTGGAACGATCCGGCAGTGTCGATCCGGCGGGCGGCGGCGGTCAACGGTCCTGCGCGGGGCCACGCGGCCCCGCGCAGGCTGTCAGGCCGCGACGGTCTTCTGCGTCTGCTCGCCCAGCCCCGCGATGCCGAGGCGGATGGTCTGCCCGGGCTTGAGGTAGACCGGCGGCTTCTGCCCCATGCCGACGCCCGGCGGCGTGCCGGTGGTGATGACGTCGCCCGGGTGCAGCGTGATGAACTGCGACACGTAGGAGACGATCTTGGCCACGCCGAAGATCATGGTGCGGGTGGAGCCGTCCTGAAAGCGGTGGCCGTCCACCTCGCAGAACATCGCCAGGTCCTGCGGGTCTGGCACCTCGTCCTTGGTCACCAGCCATGGGCCGAGCGGGCCGAAGGTGTCGTGCCCCTTGCCCTTGTCCCAGGTGCCGCCACGCTCGATCTGGAATTCACGCTCGGACACGTCGTTGCACACCGCGTAGCCGGCGACGTGGTCGAGCGCCGCGTTCTCCGCGATGTTCTTAGCGCGGGTGCCGATGACGATGGCCAGCTCGACTTCCCAGTCCGTCTTGCTGCTGTTCTTCGGAATCTGCACGTCGTCGTTGGGGCCGCACAGCGCGCCGAGCGACTTCAGGAAGACGATCGGCTCCTTCGGGATGGCGGCGCCGGTTTCGGCCGCGTGGTCGGCGTAGTTCAGGCCGATGCAGACGAAGTTCTTCATATGCGCCACCGGCGGGCCGAGCCGGGTGGAGGCCGGCACCTCCGGCAGGCCGGCGGTGTCGATGGCGGCAAGCTTGGCCAGCCCAGCGGGCGACAGCGCATCGCCGGAGAAGTCCGGCAGCACGCCGGACAGGTCGCGGATGGTGCCCGAGGCATCGAGCAGGCCCGCCTTCTCCTGGCCCGGCGGGCCGAAACGCAGCAACTTCATGGTGTCGGTTTCCTCAGTTGGTCCAGCCGCCGTCGATGACGACGGCCTGGGCGGTCACGAACTGGCTTTCGGGCGCGGACAGGTACAGCACCAGTTCCGCGATCTCCTCGGCCGTGGCGAGGCGGCCCATCGCCTGGCGGCCGACAAAGGCCGCGCGCGCCGCGTCCAGCCCGCCCATGGCATCGGCATTGGCGGCGATGCGCTCGCCCAGCGATGGGGTGTCCACCGTGCCGGGGCAGACGCAGTTGCAGCGGATGCCGCGGGTCACGAAATCCGCCGCCACGCTCTTGGTCAGCCCGACCACGGCGGCCTTGGTGGTGCCGTAGCAGAAGCGGTTGGCCACGCCCTTCACCGACCCGGCGGCGGACGCCATGTTGACGATCGCCCCGCCGCCCTTTTCCAGCATCCCCGGCAGCGCCGCCTGGATCACCTTCCACTGCGCGCGGACGTTCAGCGCGAAGGCGAAGTCCCAGTCGGCATCGGCGCAGTTCAGCACATCGTTCTGGTGCACGAAGCCGGCGCAGTTGAACACCACGTCGAAGGGCCCGTGCTCTTCGATGGTCCGCTTCACCGCCGCGTCGTCCAGCACGTCCAGCGCGAGCGCAGTGACGCCCTCGCCCAGGCCCTGCAGCTTGTCCGCGTCGCGGTCGGTGGCCACCACCGTCGCGCCTTCCCGCGCATAGGCCAGAACAGCGGCACGGCCGATGCCCTGGCCGGCGGCGGTGACGAAGCAATGTTTACCCTGCAGCCTTCCGGCCATCGTGTTCCCCCTCGTGGACGACAAGCAAGCAAGCCGGGGAAAGAATTCCCCGGACCCCTTCTTTCATTTTTATCAGCAAGGGGCTGCGCGTTTCGCCAGCCGTCGTTCCAGACCGATAGAAAGAAGATGGGGGGCTGGGGGAATTCATTCCCCCAGCCTTCACGCCATCAGTGGTTGTGCCGGCTCTCGCCCCGCGTCTCGAGAATGTTGAGATACAGCGTCGCGGGCTCCAGGCAGCCGCCGGTGCCGAGCTGGCCGACCATGGAGCGGTAGATCTCCTCCCACGGCGTCTTGTTCAGCAGCTTGGGCGGCGTCCAGGCAGCGCGGCGGGTCGCCATCTCCTCCTCGGAGATCAGCAGGTCCACCTTGCGGGTCTTCAGGTTGATGCGGATGCGGTCGCCCGAGTTCATCAGCGCGAGCCCGCCGCCGACGGCGGCTTCGGGCGAGACGTTGAGGATGGAGGGGCTGGCCGAGGTACCGCTTTGCCGGCCGTCGCCCATGGTGGGCAGGCTGTGCAGGCCGGCTTTGATCATCTCGCCCGGCGGCTGCATGTTCACCACCTCGGCGCTGCCGGGGTAGCCCACGGGGCCGCAGTTGCGGATCACCAGCACGGTGTGGTCGTCCACGCCCAGCGCCGGGTCCTCGATGCGGTCGTGGTAGTCCTCGGGGCCCTCGAAGACGATCACCTTGCCCTCGAAGATGTCCTCGGGGTCGGACAGGAAGCGCTTGCGGAAGTCGGCGTCAATGACGCTGACCTTCATCACCGCGTTGTCGAACAGGTTGCCGCTCAGCACCACGAAGCCGGCCTGCTCCAGCAGTGGCTTGTCGTAGGGGCGGATCACCTCGTGATCGGCCAGCGGGGCGTGCGCCAGGTCCTCCGCGAGGGTGCGGCCGGTGACGGTCCGCACGGTCGTGTGCAGCTTGCCGGCCCCGGCCAGCTCCTTCATCACCGCCTGCACGCCGCCGCCGCGGTAGAACATCTCGCCCAGGAAGCGCCCGGCGGGCTGGCAGTCGACCAGCAGGGGGATGTCGGCGCCGAAGGTCTGCCAGTCCTCCGTGGTCAGGTGCACGCCCATGTGGCGGGCGATGGCGACCAGGTGCGGCGGGCAGTTGGAGCTGGCGCCGATGGCGCTGGCCAGCACGATGGTGTTCTCGAAGGCCTCGCGCGTCATGATGTCCGACGGGCGCAGGTTCTCCTTCACCATGTCCACGATGCGCATGCCGGTGGCGTGGGCGATCTGCCCGCGCTCGCGATAGGCGGCGGGGATGGCGGCGCAGCCGGGCAGGGACATGCCCAGGGCTTCCGCCAGCGAGTTCATGGACAGCGCCGTGCCCATGGTGTTGCAGTGGCCGACGGAGGTGGCGCTGCTCGCCACCATCTGCATGAAGCCGTCGTAGTTGATCTCGCCGGCCGCGAGCTGCTTGCGCGCTTCCCAGACGATGGTGCCGGAGCCGGACAGGCGGCCCTTCCAGTGACCGTCCAGCATCGGGCCGCCGGACAGCACGATGGCCGGGATGTTGACGGTGGCGGCCCCCATCAGGCAGGCGGGGGTGGTCTTGTCGCAGCCCGTGGTCAACACGACGCCGTCGATCGGGTAGCCGTGCAGGATCTCGACCAGCGACAGGTAGGCGAGGTTGCGGTCCAGCGCGGCGGTGGGGCGCTTGCCGGTTTCCTGGATCGGATGGATCGGAAATTCGAGGGGGATGCCGCCGGCGTCGCGGATGCCGGCCTTGACGCGGTCGGCCAGCGCCAGGTGGTGGCGGTTGCAGGGCGCGATGTCGCTGCCGGTCTGGGCGATGCCGATGATCGGCTTGCCGGACTGCAGCTCGCCGCGGGTCATGCCGAAGTTCAGGAAGCGCTCGATGTAGAGCGCGGTCATGCCCGGGTCTTCCGGGTCATCGAACCACCGCTGGCTGCGCAGGCGGAAGCTTTTTTTCGTTTGATCCATCGGGCCCGTCCTCGTTCTCCCGCTAGGGAAACTCGGCCCGGCATCGCGGCCTGTCAATCAGCCCGGAGGCAAACAGGCGGCGGCATCAGCACGCAAAGGAACGGCCGCGCCCCGGGTGGGGCGCGGCCGAAAGCCTCACACGCGGCGCAGGTTGCCGGCGGAAAGCTTGCCGTCCTTGGAGCGCTGCGCCTCGTACTCGACGCGCTCGCCCTCGTTCAGGCCCTGCATGCCGGCGCGCTGGACGTCGGAGATGTGCACGAACACATCCTTGGAGCCATCCTCAGGCTGGATGAAGCCGTAGCCCTTGGTCGTGTTGAACCACTTGACGGTACCGGTGGACATCGTGGGTGTTCCGTAACAAAAAATGCTGCCGCCACGCGACATGCGCGGCGGATCAACCTTTGGACGAGCACCAGGCACGATGCGCGCAAATCCAGCCGCTCGCGCGGCCGGCCGATCAGTCGACGATCAACTATCTAGGGAAGCATCGCGCGCGCCGCAACCTCAACCTGTCAAGGCCTCTTCCAGGAAGACCTGCACGGCCTGGAACAGCGCGCCACGGTTGCGCTCCAGCATGATGCCATGGGTGCCCTCGCCCAACAGAACCAGCCGCTTGGCAGGGCTGGCGGTCATCGCCTGGAACAGGGCCACCGCCTGCGCGGGCGGCGCCTCGCGGTCCCATTCGCCCAGCGTCACCAGGGCGGGCACGGTCACCCGCGCGGCGTCGAACGGCTGCCGCCCCGCCTCGGCCATGGCGCCGTTGGGCACGCGCAGCACGGACGGCACCTGCCGCGCGCCATCCGGGTCCGCGCCGAAGGTGGTGTCCGCCCAGTGCTCGTACCAGCCGGCGGGAAACAGGGCGGCGCGCTTGTTGTCCGGCACGCCTTCCACCCAGCGCGCGCGCACCTCGGCCCGCGTCAGGCTGCGGAACGGCGGCAGCGTGGCGCCGGCCGCCGGGGCCGGCGCGGCGCCGTTCGCGGCGGCGGCGGGCTGGGCCGGCCATTCCGGCGCATACAGCACCAGCCGGTCCACCAGCGCCGCGTTCTCGGTCGCGAAGCGCGCCATCAGTCCGGCACCCCAGCCCCAGCCCAGGTGCACCAGCTTGGGCACGCCGCGCTTTTCGCGCACAAAGGCGGCGGCGGCGGCGATGTCGGCCAGCGCGTCGCGCGCCGGCGTCAGCGGCGTGCCGGAAGCCGGCGCGGTCGCCTGGCTCATCGCCGCCTCGCGCGTCGAGCGGCCGTAGTTGCGCAGGTCCACGCTCCAAACGTCGAAGCCGCGCCCCGCCATGTAGTCCATCCAGGACACGCCGCCGGCCGGCAGGTCAAAGGAGGTGCTGGCCGGAAAGCTGCCGTCGTGCACGCACAGCACGATGCGGTCCGCCCGCGCCGCCGCCGCTCCTTCCTGCCGCTTGTTGCGCAGGTAGAGCTGGATGCCGGGGGCGGAGGCGACCTGGAACTCCTCCAGCGTCACGCCGGCGGGCTGGGCCCGCGCCGGCGCGGCCGCCAGCAGGGGCGACAGGAGCGGGGCGGCGATCGGGGCGGCGAGCAGCACGCGGCGGCGCATGGGGGTTTCTCCGGGGGCGGTAGCGGATGGGGCGGCACGGCGCCGAAGCGCGCCGATCATAGCGGGGAACGCGCAGCGCTGGAATCGGTCGGCGGCTGACGATGTGTTTCGGAGTGTGGGAGCGGGAAACACGGCGGCGGTGCCGCCCGGCGCATCAGCCCCAGGGCCCCGGCCGCCGCTCCGTCCCGGGCCGCGCCCAGGGGCCGCCGGATGCCGGCGCGGCCTTGCCCCCGCCCCCCCAGGGTGCCCGCGCCGCCGCGCCGGGGCGCGGGCCGCTTGCCGGCCCGGCCATCTGCAACAGGGCCGCCACGCGGTTCTCTGTGCGCGGGTGGGTGGAAAACAGGCCGTCCATCCGCGCCCCGGACAAGGGGTTGACGATAAACAGATGGGCCGTCGCGGGGTTGGTTTCGGCCGCCGGGTTGGGCAGCGCGCGGCCGCTTTCCAGCCGTGTCAGCGCGGATGCCAGCGCCGCCGGGTTGCCGGTGATCTGCGCGGCGCCCTTGTCCGCCTCGTATTCCCGCGACCGGCTGATCGCCATCTGCACCACGGCGGCGGCCAGCGGCGCCAGGATCATCACCAGCAGCCCGACCAGCGGCCCCGGCCCTCGCTCGCGGTCGCGCCCGCCAAACAGAAAGCCGAACTGCGCCAGCATGCCGATGGCGCCCGCCAAGCAGGCCGTGACGGTCATCAGCAGCGTGTCGCGGTTGCGGATATGCGCCAGCTCATGGGCGATGACGCCGGCGACCTCCTGTTCCGGCATCAGTTCCAGCAGGCCGGTGTTCACCGCCACGGCGGCGTTGCGCGGGTTGCGGCCGGTGGCGAAGGCGTTGGGCTGCCGCTCGTGGATCAGGTACAGCGCGGGCATCGGCAGGCCGGCGCGGGCGGCCATCGCCTCCGTCATGCGCCACAGCGCGGGGGCGTCGCGCGGGCCGATCGGCTGCGCATTGTGCATGCGCAGCACCATGCGGTCGCTGCGCCACCAGGCAAAGAGGTTGGTGGCGCAGGCCACCGCCAGGGCCACCAGCATGCCGGAACGCCCGCCCAGCAGCCCGCCCACGGTGGCGAACAGCGCCGTCATGGCTGCCAGCAGCACCGTGGTCCGCAGATATCCGCCCATCACCCGTTTCCCCGCCGGCCGATCCTCCCCAGATGGGGTGGATGACCAGCTCCGACCAGACGCCGGCCACTCCGGCACAGCCTGAACCCGCCCAGCAGCCACCTGCCCAGCAGCCGGCCGCCACGCCGCCGAAGCCTCAAGACGCCGCGCCGCGGCCGAAGTTGCCGCCCGAGATCGGCGGCCCAACCGGCCCGGAGCCGACCCGCTTCGGCGACTGGGAGCGCAAAGGGCGCGTCAGCGACTTCTGAGCCTCCGCGGGGGCAACGGCGCCGCGTGGCCAAGGCCCCTCGCCGCCGCTTCGCATCCCGGCTAACCCTCTCCAAGCGAAGGAGAACCGCCCCATGCCCCCATCCCCACAGGCCACCCGCAGCCTGGTGCCGCACCCGTCCCGGCGGCTGGCGGCGGCGGTGGCCGGCTGGCACCGGGCCCTGCTCAACGCGCAGGCCGCCGGGCACCCGGCCGGCGGCAACCCCTATGCGCTGCTGCAGGCGGTGATGCATGACCCGGACTTCGCCTGGCTGCGCAAGCTGAGCGACCTGATCCTGCGGATCGACGAGGCCAACGCCAAGGGCGCCACCCCCTCCGCCACGGACATGCAAGGCTTTCTGGCCACCGCTACCGGCCTTGCCGAGGGCGAGGACGCCGAGTTCCATGACCGCCAGCAGGGCTTCCTGATGCGCCCCGACGTGGCCAAGGCCCAGGGCGAGCTGCAGGCGGTGCTGGCCGAGCTGCGCCAGGACGCCCGGCAGTGAGCGACCTGCCCCCCGCACCCCGCGTCGAGGTGGAAGCCGCCGAGGCCGCGCTGCGCGCCGCCATGCTGGCCGGCGACCTCGCCGCCCTGGACCGCCTGCTGGACGACGAGCTGGTGTTCACCGACCAGGCGGGCCGCACCCTGGGCAAGGCCGATGACCTGTCCGCCTATCGCAGCGGCCTGCTGCGCCTGTCCCGCGCCGACATCCTGGACCGCGCCATTCGCATGGCGGGCGACGACGCCGCCGTGGTGACGCTGCGCGCCGAACTGGCCGGGCGCTGGGACGGCACCCCCTTCACCGCCGCCTTCCGCTACACCCGGATGTGGCGCCGGACCGATGCGGGATGGCGCATGCTGGCGGCGCATTGCTCCGGCACCTGAGGTGCTGAACCCGGCCTCGCCCCTGGCGCGGCTGCTGGACGCCCCGTTGCGGCCGGGCACGGTGCGCTGGATCGGCCTGCGCCCGGCCCGCCGCGCGCCGGTGCAGCCCGTGATGTCCGTGGCGCTGGACCCCGCCCAGGGCGCGCTGGGCGACCGCTACGACGGCCGCAGCGGCACCCGGCACCTGACGCTGATCCAGGCCGAGCACCTGCCGGCCATCGCCGCCTATCTCGGGCTGGACGGCCTGGACCCGGCCCGGCTGCGCCGCAACGTGGTGGTGGGCGGCCTGAACCTGCTGGCGCTGAAGGGCCACCGCTTCCGGCTGGGGGCGGCGGTGCTGGAGATGACAGGGGAATGCCACCCCTGCTCGCGCATGGAAGAAGAGTTCGGCACCGGCGGATACAACGCCGTGCGCGGGCATGGCGGCATCACGGCGCGGGTGCTGCAGGGCGGCGTGGTGGCGCTGGGAGACGAGCTGGCGCGGCTGTGACGCGGTGTTGCGCCGCCAGGGGCGCTGCCCCTGAAACCCCGCCGGGGTGGCTGAGCCACCCCGGACCCCGGCATCTGAAGGACATCCGGGGCCTTCAGGACGGGGCGAGGCGCCTGCTGATTTTATGAATAAAGGCCAGCCGCGCTGGGCACGCGGTCCCCGGGGGGTCATCGGCCCTCGGGGTAAGACAAAAAACAAATGTTGGGGTCCAGGGGGCGGCGCCCCCTGGCCCGCCCCTTCAGCCCATGGCGTGGATCGCCCGCCCGCCGATCAGCCGCAGGATGCGGGTCGGCCGTTCCACCCCCAGCAGCCGGTGCGCGATCAGGATCACGCTGCGGCCTTCCGTCGCGCTGTCCAGCGTTTCCAGGAAGGCGCGCTCGGCGGAAGGGTCGAGCCCGGCCGCCGGCTCGTCCAGGATCAGGATGCGCGCGGGGGACAGCAGCGCGCGGGCCAGCGCCAGCCGCCGCCCCTGGCCGCCGGAAAAACGGGCGCCGTTCTCGCCGCAGCGGGTGTCGAGGCCATCCGGCAGGGCGCGCACCACCTCACCCACGCCGGCGCGGTCCAGCGCGCGCCACAGCGCGTCGTCGCTGGCATCGGGCGCGGCGAGGCGCAGGTTGGCGGCGATGCTGTCGTCGAACAGCCGTGCGTCCTGGGTCAGGCAGGCGATGCGCTCGCGCACCACGTCGTGCGGCAGCGCGGCGATATCGGTGCCGCCCAGCAGGATGCGGCCCTCGGCCGGGGCGGCCAGCTTCAGCAGCAGCGCGGCCAGGGTGGACTTGCCGGCGCCGGAGGCACCGAGCAGCGCGATGCGGCCGCCTTCCGGCAGGTCCAGGTCCAGGCCCTCGAACACCGGCTCGCGGTCGGGCGCCCAGCTGAAGCGCAGGCCCTGCACCTTGAGCGCGTGCCCGGCGGGGGCGGGCGCGGGCACGGCGGGGGCGGCAACGGGGGGCGCGGTGTCGGCGGCCTCGAACAGCCGGCGGGCGCCGGCGCCGGCGGCGGCCAGCGCAATGCCGGCGCGGGGCAGGGCCGCCAGCGACTCGCTGGCGGCCAGTGCCAGGAACAGCCCGACCACGGCGGCGCCCACCGCGGCGGGGCCGCCGGCCAGCCCATAGGCCAGGGCGCCGAGCAGCGCCACCTGCGCCAGCACGCTGCCGGCGGCGCCGCCCCAGGCGGAGCGGCGGGCGAGGCGCTGCTGCGCGGCCACCAGTGCCTCGGCGGCGGTGGACAGGCGGGTCCGGGCACGCGGCTCGGCATTGGCGGCCAGCGTGTCTTCCAGGCCCAGCAGGGGGTCCACGGCGGCGGCGCGCAGGCCGGACTGCGCCTCGGCCACGCGCTCGGCGGCCTGGGCGGCGCCCGGGGCCAGCAGCGGCGGCAGCAGCAGCGCGACCGCCAGCGGCAGGGCGACGATGGCGGCCAGCGCCGGCGCCATGACGCCCAGAATGGCGGCGGTGGCCAGCACCACGGCCAGCGCGGCGCAGGCCGGCACCAGGGCGCGCAGGTAAAGTCCGTCCAGCGCCTCGACGTCCGACACCAGGCGGCCCAGCAGGTCGCCGGCCCGTTTCAGGCCGAGGCCACCGGGCAGCCGCTCGGCCAGCCGGCGGAAAAACCAGATGCGGGTATCGGCCAGGGCGCGAAAGGTGGCGGCGTGGGTGAGGAGCCGTTCCACGTACTTGCCGCCCGGCCGCAGAAAGATCAGCGGGCGCAGCAGCACCAGGGAGCCGGCGGCGGCGCCGGCCAGCACGCCGGTGCGCAGCCCCTCGGACACGCCGCGCCCGGCGAAGGCCAGCAGCGCCACGCCCGCCAGCGCCGCGGCCATGGCGACGAGCGCGCCGGCGATCAGCCAGCCCCAGCGGCTGCGCCACAACAGCAGAACGCGCGCGAGGTCACGCCGCATGCCGCTACTCCCCCGCCAGCCGGCTGGCGGGCACGGCGCGGCCGTGCTCCAGCTCCATCACCCGCGCGAAGCGGGCGCGCAGCGCCGGCGAATGCGTGGCGATGATGGCGGTGCGCCCGGCGCACAGGCGGCGCAGGCTGTCCAGCACCTCGGCCTCCGTGCCGGGGTCGAGATGCGCGGTGGGCTCGTCCAGCAGCACCAGCGGCGCGTCGCGCAGAAAGGCGCGGGCCACGGCCACGCGCTGCGCCTGGCCGCCGGACAGGCCGAAGCCGCCCTCGCCCACCAGCGTGTCCAGCCCCTGCGGCAGGTGGTCGGCGAAATCGAGCACGCGCGCGGCCTTGGCGGCGGCGGCGACCTGCGCCTCGGTGGCGTCCGGCCGCGCCATCAGGATGTTGTCGCGGATGGTGGCGCGGAACAGGTGCGCCTTCTGCCCCACATAGGCGGACAGGCGGCGCAGCTCGGCCGGCGCCAGCGTGGTGGCGTCGCGCCCGTTGAAGGAGATGCGCCCGGCATCGGCGCGGCGGAAGCCCATCAGCAGCCGCAGCACGGAGGACTTGCCGGAGCCGGAAGGGCCCGCCAGCACCAGCGCCTCGCCCGGCATCACGCGAAACGAGATGTCGACCAGCGCCGGGCCGCGCGAAGCGTCATAGGTCAGGCCCACGCCGTCAAAGGTGACGACCAGCGTGGGGGGCACTTCCTCCAGCCGCAGGCCGGGGTCCTCGGGCACGGCTTCCAGCAGCGGCGCCAGCGCGGCGGCGGCGCCGTTGGCTGACATGCGCTCGTGATAGGCGGCCGAGAAGGCGCGCAGCGGCGCGAAGAAGCCCGGCACCATGATCAGCGAGAAGATGGCCGCCACCGGCTCGGGGTGCCCGCCCACCAGCAGGTGGCCGTGCCGCCACGCCAGGCAGCCCAGCACGGCAGCGGCGATGCCTTCCAGGCACAGCCCGGACAGGAAGGCCACGCGCAGCACGCGCATGGTGCGGCGGCGCAGCTCGGTGGCCGCGGTGCCCAGCGCCTCGGCCTCGGCGTCCTCGCGGCGGAACAGCACCAGCTGGGGCAGGCCGCGCATGCGGTCCAGAAAGCGGCCGGACAGCGCCTGCAGCGCGTCGAACTGCTGGCGCGAGGCCAGCGCGGCGCCGATGCCCGTGACCGCCATGCCCACCGGCACCAGCAGCCCGGCGGCCAGCAGGATCACGCCGCTCCAGACATCCAGCGCGGCGACGGCCAGCGCGATCAGCAGCGGCCCGGCCATGGCCAGGATGGCGGCCGGCAGCCAGCGGGAAAAATAGCCGTCCAGCGCCTCGATCCGGTCCACCACCAAGCTGGCGCGCTCGCCGGCCGGGCGCTCGTCCGCCGGGCCCAGGGCCAGGAGGGCGGCAAACGCCCGGTCGCGCAGCAGGCCGCGCGCGGCGGCGCCGGCGGCGGCCTGCGCGCGCTCCTGCGCCACCACCAGCGCGGTGGACAGCAGCGCCAGCGAGGCGGCGGCGGCGAGCTCCGGCCAGCCGGCCTCGGCATAGCCGAGGAGTGCGGCCAGCAGCCGGGCGATGAACCAGGCCTGGGCGATGCCGCAGGCGATCGACGCGATGCCGAGCAGGACCGGGCGCGACAGTCGGGCGCGGCTTTCTCGGGCGGCGGACGACAGCAGGGCGCGCACCCGGGCGCGTTCGGCCTTCGGGGGCAGGGACATGCAGCGGTGTTTAGAGCAGAACGGCGCGCTCGGGTATTCTCCGTGCATGGATTCTCGGCCATCCCCGCAAGGAACCTTTCCGATGCCGCCCGACCACGGCCGATACGGCTACCATCCCTGGCCCGCCCGCCCGCCTTACCGCTGGCCCGGCGGCGCCCGGCTGGCGGTGTATCTCGGCCTCAACCTGGAGCATTTCGCCTTTGGCGAAGGCCTCGGCGCCGAGCTGGCCCCCGGCGCCAGCGCCGGCCACCCGCAGCCGGACGTGCTGAACTACGCCTGGCGCGACTACGGCAACCGCGTCGGCGCCTGGCGCGTGCTGCAGATGCTGGACGAGCTGGCGCTGCCCGCCACCGTGCTGCTGAACAGCGCGATGTATGGCTACGCGCCCGAGCTGGTCGCCGCCCACCGCGCCCGCGGCGACGAGATCGCCGGTCATGGCCGGACCAACAGCGAGCGGCAAAGCGCGATGGACGAGGCCGCCGAGCGCGCGCTGATCGCCGAATCGGCCGCCGCCATCGCGGGGGCCGAGGGCGCGGCCCCGCGCGGCTGGCTGTCCCCCTGGATCGCCGAAAGCTTTTCCACTCCCGACCTGCTGCGCGAAGCCGGCTTCCGCTACACCCTGAACTGGTGCGCCGACGACCAGCCGATCTGGCTGCGAACCCGCGCCGGGCCGCTGCTGGCCATCCCCTACCCGCAGGAGGTCAACGACATCCCCGCCATCGTCGCGCGCAAGGACGGCGCGGCGCAGTTCGCGGAGATGATCCTGGACGACTTCGCCGAACGGCGCCGGCAGGTGGCGCGGGATGGGCAGCCGCAGGTGATGGGCATCGCGCTGCACCCCTACCTGATCGGCCAGCCCTACCGCCTGCGGGCACTGCGCCGCGCGCTGGCCGTGATCGCCGCGGCACCGCGGGACGAGGTGTGGGTGACGACGGCGGGGGAAATCCTGGATCACGTGGACACGCTGCCGGAGGGGATGGTGCCCTGAGGAGGTGAAGGCCAGGGGCGCTGCCCCTGGACCCCGCTGGGGGGCTGAGCCCCCAGGCCCCGCATCTGTTCCGCGTGCCACCCCGAGGGTCGGGGACCCTCGGGGCTGACGGCGCAGCGCGAGCGGGCTTTGATGATCCAGCGTCACCGGGCGCCAAAACGCTTTCTCATGGCGGGGTCCGGGGTGACACTGTCACCCCGGCGGGAAAGGTCCGGAAAGGGCGGCGCCCTTTCTGGCCTCGCGACACCATCAAGGACCCATCCCCATCATGCGCCTGATCCTCGCCCTGTCCCTCCTCGCCCTCGCCGCCTGCGCCGGGCGTGGCGACGGCCCCACCGCGCGCATCGGCGGCTTCTATGGCGCCACCGCCGGCGGCGTCAGCACCCGCTGAACCACCCTTCCGGCCCGGCGCGGGATTTGCTTGGCTGGGCGGCATGACCGACCGCATCGCCTTCACGCTCAATGGCGCCCCATGCCAGCTGCCGCCCGGCACCTGGCCGGGGCAAACCCTGCTGGAATGGCTGCGCGGCCCGGAGGCAGGGCTGTGCGGCACCAAGGAAGGCTGCGCGGAAGGCGACTGCGGCGCCTGCACCGTGGTGCTGGAGGAGCCGGACGGCCGCCGCGTGCCGCTGAACAGCTGCCTGGCGCTGCTGGGGCAGATGCAGGGCCGCGCCATCCGCACGGTGGAAGGGCTGCGCGGGGCCGATGGCGGCGCCCACCCGGTGCAGCAGGCGATGGCGGAGGGCGATGCCACGCAATGCGGCTTCTGCACGCCGGGCATCGTCATGTCCGCCTGGGCGCATGCGCGCGAAGGCGGCGACGTGCATGACGCGCTGGCCGGCAACCTGTGCCGCTGCACCGGCTACCGGCCGATCGTCGATGCCTTCGCGCACATGGCGGATGACGGCGTGGCGCCGCCCCCGCCGCTGCCGGCGGCGGGGCATTTCGCGGCGCCCGGGCAGGACTTCCTGGCGCCGGGCAGCCTGGCGGAGCTGCTGGCGCTGCGCGCGGCGCACCCCGCGGCCTGGCTGCTGGCCGGCGGCACCGACCTCGGCCTGCGGGTGTCCGAACACCGGGAGCGGCCGGCGGCGATCCTGAGCCTCGGCGCCGTGCCGGAGCTTCAAAGGCTGCAAGCGGATGCGGCGGGGCTGCGGATCGGCGCCGCCGTCACCTACGGCCGGCTGCTGCCGGCGCTGGACGGCGGCTTCGCGCCGCTGGCCGGGCTGCTGCGGCGGCTCGGCTCGCGGCAGATCCGCGGCATGGGCACGCTGGGCGGCAACCTCGGCACCGCATCCCCGATCGGCGACGCGCTGCCGCCGCTGCTGGCGCTGGAGGCGGAGATCGTGCTGGCCTCCGCCGCGCGGGGCGAGCGCCGGGTGGCGGCCAGCGCGTTTTTCACCGGCTACCGTCAGACGCTGCTGCGGCCGGACGAGGTGATCACCCGCATCGACCTGCCGCGCCCGCCGCCGGGCGCATGGTTGGCTTGCGACAAGCTGTCCAAGCGGCATGACCAGGACATCTCCACCGTTTCCACCGCCCTGCTGCTGCGGGTGCAGGACGGGCGGATCGCCGAAGCGCGGCTGGCCTTCGGCGGCATGGCGGCGACCCCGGCCCGGGCGCCGGCGGCCGAGGCGGCCTTGCGCGGCGCGCCGCTGGAGGAGGCCAGCTTCCGCCGCGCGGCCGAGGCCCTGGCGACGGACTTCACGCCGCTGTCCGACTGGCGCGGCAGTGCCGCCTATCGCATGGCCGGCGCGCAGGGGCTGCTGCGGCGGCTGTACTGGCGCGCCGCCCGGCCCGAACTGGCCCTGGAGGTGCACGCACCATGAACGCGCCCCTGTCCCGCCCCCCCTCCTCCCACACCGGCATGGGCGCGGCGCTGCGCCAGGACAGCGCCCTGAAGCACGCCACCGGCGAGGCCCGCTTCGCCGACGACCTTGCCGAGCCGCCCGGCCTGCTGCACGCGGTGCTGGTGCTGTCGCCACAGGCGCATGGCGTGCTGGCGCCGCTGGACCTCGCCCCCGCCCGCGCCATGCCGGGCGTGGCCGCCGTGCTGGGGCCGCGCGACATTCCCGGCCGCAACGACATCTCGCCCAGCGGCCGCGCGCGGGAAAGCCTGTTCGCGGACGGGCTGGTGGAGCACTGGGGCCAGCCGCTGGCCATGGTGGTGGCGCGGACGCGGGACGAGGCCATCGCCGCCGCCGCCGCCATCGCGCCCGTCATCGAGCCGCTGCCGCCGGTGCTGGACGTGGCCGAGGCGCTGGAAGCCAACAGCCTGCTGCTCCCGCCCATGGTGATGCAGCGCGGCGACTGGCAGGCGGCGCTGGACGCCGCGCCCATCGCGCTGCACGGCGAGTTCCGCTGCGGCGGGCAGGAGCACTTCTACCTGGAAGGGCAGATCGCCATCGCCACCCCGGGCGAGGACGGCGACATGGCCGTGCTGTCCTCCACCCAGCACCCGACGGAGGTGCAGCACATCGCCGCCCGCATCCTGGGGCGCGACTACAGCCGTATCTCCGTCACCTGCCGGCGCATGGGCGGCGGCTTCGGCGGCAAGGAAAGCAATGCCAGCTGGGTGGGCGCCGCCGCCGCGCTGGCCGCCGCCGCCACCGGCCGGCCGGTCAAGCTGCGGCTCGCCCGCAAGGCCGACATGACGGCCACCGGCAAGCGCCATCCCTTTCTGTTCCGCTGGCGCGCCGGCTGCGACGCCGCCGGCCGCCTGCTGGCGCTGGACGCCACGCTGGCCGCCGATGGCGGCAGCACGCTGGACCTTTCGGGCGGCGTGCTGATGCGCGCCGTCACCCACGCGTTGAACGCGGTGGACGTGCCGGCCGTGCGCGTCACGGGCCTCGCCTGCAAGACCAACACGGTCAGCCACACCGCCTTTCGCGGCTTCGGCGGCCCGCAGGGCGTGCTTCTGATGGAGGACGTGCTGCACGCCGCCAGCCGCGCCACCGGCCGTTCCGTGGAAGACCTGCGCGAGCACAACCTCGCCGGCGGGCCGAACGGCAGCGAGACGCCCTATGGCCAGCACCTGGAAGGCGACCTGATCCGCCGTGTCTGGGCCGAGGCGAAGACCTTGTCCGAATGGGACGCGCGGCGGGCGGAGATCGCCGCCTTCAACGCCAGCCACCCGACGCTGCGGCGCGGCCTCGGCTCCTTTGTGCTGGCCTTCGGCATTTCCTTCGGCATTGTCGCGATGAACCAGGCGGGCGCGCTGGTCAGCGTCTACACCGACGGCTCCATCCGCCTGAACCACGGCGGCACCGAGATGGGCCAGGGGCTGTTCATCAAGGTCGCGCAGGTGGTGGCGGATGTCTTCGGCGTGGGGGTGGAGCGCATCCGCATCACCGCCACCAGCACGGACGAGGTGCCCAATACCTCCCCCACCGCCGCCTCCACCGGCTCGGACCTGAACGGCTGGGCGGCGCATGCGGCGGCGGGCAGCATCCGCGCCCGCATGGCCGCCGCCGCCGCCGCGTTGTGGGGCGTGGCGGAGGGTGACATCGCCTTCGCGGGTGGCGAGGTTTCCGCCGGCAACCACCGCATGGGCTTTGGCGAGCTGGCGCACCACTGCTGGGCGCAGCGCATCAGCCTGTCCGCCACCGGCTTCTACAAGACGCCCGACCTGAGCTGGGACCCGGTGGCGATGCGCGGCCACCCCTTCTTCTACTTCTCCTACGGCGCCTCGGTCGCGGAAGTGCTGGTCGATACCCTGACCGGCGAGCACCGCGTTTTGCGCGCCGACCTGGTGCAGGACTGCGGCCGCAGCCTGAACCCCGCCATCGACCTCGGCCAGATCGAGGGCGCCTTCGTGCAGGGCCTGGGCTGGCTGACCTGCGAGGAGCTGTGGTGGGACGCCGCCGGGCGGCTGCGCACCCTCGGCCCCTCCACCTACAAGATCCCCGGCTCGCGCGACGTGCCGCCGGTGATGAACACCCGGCTGCTGGCCGGTGCCCCGGCGCGGGCGGACACCATCTTCCGCTCCAAGGCGGTGGGCGAGCCGCCGCTGATGCTGGCCACCGCCGTGTGGAACGCGCTGCGCGACGCCACGGGCGCGGCGCGGCTAGACCTGCCGGCAACGCCAGAGCGGGTGCTGCAGGCCTGGCACGCCACAGGGCCGGGCACCGCCCACCGCCGGGGCGGCTGAGCCACCCCGCCCCTGCCCCTCGGGGCAAGCGGGCGGGAAGCCTGCCCCGGCGGTTGCCGGGACCCGGGGTGGTCTGGCCATTCCGGCGTGATGCGCGCCCCGGAGGGCGACGCCCCCCCCGGCGCGGGCATGTCAGCAGATGCGCGCCAGGGCTTCCACCAGCTCGCGCGGATCGTAAGGCTTGGCCAGCACCGTCACCCCGCGATGCCGCTCCGACAGCCCGGCCGCGCCATAGCCGGTCGCCACCACGAAGGGGACGCCCGACTCGGCCAGCAGGTCCGCCACCGGGGTGGACACCTGCCCGGCCAGGTTGATGTCCAGCACGGCCGCCTCCGGCCGGCGGGATTCGAACAGCGCCAGCGCCTCCTCCACCGTGGCGGCGGGGCCCAGCACCTCGGCCCCGGCATCGGTCAGCGCATCCTCCACCAGCATGGCGATCAGGGATTCGTCTTCCACCACCAGAATGCATCGCCCGGTCAGGATCATGCCGGCATCCGGCCCACCTGTCGCATCATGCCCGCTCCTCCTCAGATCTCGGCCCATTCACCGGGCGAAAGCGGATGGTGGCCTCGAAACCACGTTCCGCATAGTCCATGGCCACCGACGACCCGGCCCCCAGCTCCGCCGGCAGACCGCGCTCCAGCAACCGGCTGCCGAAGCCGCGGCGCTGCGGCGCCCGCACCGGTGGCCCGCCATACTCCTGCCAGCGCAGTTCCACCATGTCGTCCGGCACATCCTGCCACGTCACGTTGATGCGGCCCTCAGGACGACTCAACGCGCCATGCTTGGCGGCGTTGGTGGCCAATTCGTGCAGCGCCAGCGCCAGGCCCAGCGCCTGCTTGGGCGCTAGCCAGGCGGGCGGGCCGCCGAGCTTCAGCCGGCCTTCTTCCTGCGGCTGGCCTGGCGGGGCCTGCCAGGGGGCGAGCGCCGCGCGCGCCGCTTCTTCCAGCGTGGCGCCGCGCCAGGTGCGCGCGGTCAGCAGGTCGTGGCCGCGCGACAGCGCCAGCAGCCGCGCCTGGAAGTCCGCCAGAAAGCGGCGCAACACCTCGGAGTCGCCGCCCGCCGTGCGCGCCGTCTGCAACGCCAGGGAATGCACGGTGGCCAGGGTGTTCTTGACGCGATGGTTCAGCTCGCCCAGCAGCAGCACCTGCCGCGCCTCGGCCGCCTTGGCGTCCGTGATGTCGCGCGCCAGCCCGCCGCGCCGCCCGGGGCCGCCCTGGGTGTCGAGGATGGGAAAGCCGATGTCGCGGATCCAGCGCTGCCCGCCATCCGGCCGCAGCACCCGGTATTCCACGTCAAACGCGCCGCCCTGCTGCGCTTCCTGCCAGGCCATCTTGACGCGCGGCTGGTCGGCGGAATGGATGGCTTCCAGCCACAGCATGGGGTTGGTCATGATCGCTTCCTGCGGCACGCCCCAGATGCGCTCAAAGGCCGGGCTGATGAACTCCACGCGGTTGCCGTCGCTGTCGGTCATCCACATCACGTCGGGGCTGGCTTCCGCGAAGCGGCGGAAGCGGCTTTCCGAGGCCGCCAGCGCCGCCGCCGCCTGCACCGCCGCCTCGCGCGAGGCGGCATGCGCCGCCACCTGGCGGGCCAGCGCCTCGCGCGTTTCCACCATGTCGCTCACGTCGGTCACGGTGCCGATCCAGCGCAGCACGGGGCCGCCGGCGGCGCGGCCGGGGGCCGTGGTGCCATCCTCCACCGCGGGGGCGGCGCCGCGCACCGGCAGGGCGCGCGCCACGCACCAGCGCCAGCCGCCATCGGCCCGGCGCAGCCGCAGCTCCGCCGCGAAGGTGCCGCCGCCGTGCAGCGCCCGGCGCCAGGCGCGCTCCACGCGCATCTGGTCGTCCGGATGCACCAGCCGCTTCAGAGTACGCACCGCCACCGGCGCGGCCAGGCCCGTGAAGTCCTGCAGCCGCGGGTTGACGTAATCCACCGAGCCGTCCGGCTGCGCCGACCACACCACCTGCGGGATGGTTTCCGCCAGCGTGCGGAAGCGCTGCTCGCTGTCCCGCAGGCGCTCCGCCGCGCGGTGCTCGGCATCGATGTCCACCACCGCGGCCACGGCGCCGCTGACCCGCCCTTCCGCGTCGCGCACCGGCGCGCCGGACACGCGGATCCAGCCCAGCGTGTCGTCGCGCCGGCGGATGCGGAACTCGGCCGAGGCGGACAGCCCGTTGTGCAGCGCCTTGGCCAGCGGGTTCTCCTCGGCCGTCATGCGGCGGCCGTCGGGATGGAAGCATTCCCAGTCGTCCACATAGGCCTGCACGTCGGCCGACAGCAGCGGCGGGCCGCGCAGGATCTCCTCCGTGCGGCGGTTGGACAGGATCATGCGGCCCACCGGCCCCTCGGCCACCACCAAGCCCACCGGCACGTTGTCCAGCACCGCCTTGAGCAGCGCCTCGTTTTCGCGCAGCGCCGCCTCGGCCGCGCGCTCGGCGCTGACGTCGCGAAAGAACACGGTCAGCCCCTCGGCCGAGGGATAGGCATCGGCCGACAGCCAGCGGCCCAGCGCCGGGTGAAAGGCGGTGACGCGCTGCGGCGTGCCTTCCGCCAGCGCGCGGAACCAGGATTGCGCGAAGGCGCCCTGCGCCCAGCCGGGAAAGGCTTCCGGCAGCACCCGCCCCACCGCGTCCTGCTGGCCGCCAAGCTGGGTGCGGGCGCGGCCGTTGAGATACAGGATGCGCCAGTCCGGCCCCAGCACCAGCACGCCGTCAGTGGTGCTTTCCAGCACCATGCGCAGCCGCGCGGTCAGCGCCAAGCGCTCGGCTTCCAGCGCCTCGCGCGCCGTGGCGGCGGCCGACAGCGCCTCGGCCACCGTGCTGATCTCGCGCAGGCGGGAATGGCTGAGCGTGGGCAGCGGCTCGCCGCGCCCAAAGGCGGCGGCCAGCCGGCCGATGCGGCGCAGCGGTGCTGCGATGCGGCGGTCCGCCCACAGCGTCAAACCCGCGGTGAACAGCAGCAGCAGCACGCCGCCGAGCAACAGCACCGGCAGCAGCGCCTGCGCCACCACGCCATCGGTCACCGCCGCCGGCAGCCCGACCAGCACCAGCCAGGGCGAGGCGCCGACGCGGTGCCACGCGGTGCGCAGCGCCACCCCGTCGCGCGAGCGGCCGGGCGACACGCCGAACACCTGGCCGCTGGCCAGCGCCTGCCGGGTGGCACCCTGCGCCGGCAGCTGCTGGCCAAGCGGCGCGCCGTCATTGGGCTCGCGCGCGATGACGTGGCCTTCCGCGTCGGCAATCAGCGCGATCCAGCCGGGCGGCAGGGCGGCGCGGCGCAGCGAGCCGAGCCAAAGCCGCAGCGGATCGGTGCCGATGCTGAGAAACACCGGCGGCTGGTCCGGCCCGCGCGGCACTTCCAGCGTCAGCGCCACCTGCTGCGAGCTGTCCAGCCCTTCCGGCCCCAGGCCATCGGTCGGTGGCGGGCCGTCGCTTTCCGCCGGCGGCTGGCCGTAGGGCACGCTGGTATCCACCAGCACCTGCCCGGTGGTGCTCATCAGCCGGATGCGGCTGCCGTCGACGCTTTGCAGCGCCATGGCCTGCGCATGGAAGGTGGCGTAGTCGCCCGCCCGCAGCGCCGGCGAGGACCCCAGCGCGGTCAGCGCGCCGCGCAGCCCCACCAGCTCGCGTTCCAGCACGAAGGCCAGGTTGCGGGCGGCGTCGCGGCTGTCGCTGACCACGCTTTCGCGCCGCGCGTCGGCGGCGCGCCAGGCGGTGTAGCCGGCCAGCATCCACAAGGGCAGCAACGCCGTCAGCGCCAGCAGCATGAGCTGCCGCCGCACGGTCGGCCGCCGCTTGGAGCGTGGCGCGGGCGGCGGGGGCGCGGCCGGCGTGGCCGGCTGCAGGCCCAGGTCCGGGCGGTCCGTCATGACCGGCCGTCCCGGGGGAGCCGTCGGTGCGCCACGCAGTGTCAGCCCCTTGCTGTGCGGCCCGCCGCGGATGCGCGGGCCGTCAGCAGCATATCAGAGCAGGAGGACCCCTGCTGGCAAGGCATAGGCCGCGAGCCCGGCCATTGCGGGGCCGGTCCGGGCGCCGGCCTCAGTCGGCGTATTGCCCCGCCGCCTCGATCACCGGGCGCCACTTGGCGATGTCGGCCTGCCAGAAGGCCTGGGCCGCGGCCGGCGTGGCGCGTTCCTGCGCCACCGGCGCGGTGCCGAGGTCGGCGAAGCGCGCGGCCAGCCGCTGGTCGCGCAGCGCCGCCTGCAACGCGGCGGACAGGCGGTTGACGATCGCCTCCGGCGTGCCCTTGGGCGCGTAGAGCGCGTGCCAGATGGTCACCTCCATGCCCGGCAACCCGGCCTCCGCCGTGGTCGGCACGTCGGGCAGCGACGGCAGGCGCTGCGGCGTGGTGACGGCGAAGACCTTCACGGCGCCGGCGCGGATCTGCTCCGTGGTATTGGTGGTCTGGTCGCACATCACGTCCACCGTGCCGCCGATCAGGTCGGTCATGGCGGGGCCGGTGCCGCGATACGGCACGGTGGTCATCGGCGCGTCGGCCGCCTTCTGGAACAACAGGCCGCACAGGTGGCTGGCGGCGCCGATGCCGGCATTGGCGTAGTTCAGCTTTTCGCGCTGCTGGCGCACCAGCGCCACCAGCTCGGCCAGGTTGCCGGCCGGGATGTCCTTGCGGGCGATGATGGTCATCGGCACCTCCGTCACCAGCCCGACGGGCGCGAAGCCGCCCACCGCGTCGTAGGACAGGCGGCGGTACAGACTGGGGGTGGTGCCCATGCCGATGTGGTGCAGCAGCAGCGTGTAGCCGTCCGGCCGCGCCTGGGCGACGCGCGCCGCGCCCAGCGTGCCGCCGGCGCCGCCCACGTTCTCCACCACCACGGAGGTGTTGAGGTCGCGGCCCATCGCCTCGGCCACCAGCCGGGTCACGGTGTCGGTCGGGCCGCCGGCGGCGAAGGGCACGACGACGGTGATGGGGCGGTTGGGATAAGGCGCCTGCGCCCCGGCCGGTGCGACGCCGAAGGCCAGCAGGGCAGGCAGCAGGAAAGCCGCGGCAAGGCTGCGACGAAGCATCAGGCGATTCTCCCGGGGTCGATTTTGTTGCGACCATGAGACCGTTCCGGGTGACGCTTCGTCAACAGCAAAGATTACGGCGGCATTACCGCGCGGTCAGGGCCGCGCGGGCTGCCAGCGCGGCGGTGGCTGCCAGCGGCACCGCCACGACAAAGAAAGGCCCGCCTACAGGCCGCCCCCGGCAGCGAGGCTAGCTGTCCATCTTCAGGGCGGCGATGAAGGCCGACTGCGGGATCTCGACCTTGCCGAACTGCCGCATGCGCTTCTTGCCTTCCTTCTGCTTGTCCAGCAGCTTGCGCTTGCGGCTGATGTCGCCGCCGTAGCACTTGGCGGTGACGTCCTTGGACATGGCGCTGATCGTTTCGCGCGCGATCACCTTGCCGCCGATCGCCGCCTGGATCGGGATCTTGAACAACTGGCGGGGGATCAGCTCCTTCAGCTTCTCGCAGATCGATCGCCCGCGCCGGTCCGCCTGCGAGCGGTGCGCCAGAAAGGACAGCGCATCCACCGGCTCGCCATTGACCATGATTGAAATCTTCACCAGGTCGCCCTCGGCGTAGCCGTCCATCTGGTAGTCGAAGGAAGCGTAGCCGCGCGACACCGACTTCAGCCGGTCGTAGAAGTCGAACACCACCTCGTTCAGCGGCAGGCGGTAGACGGCCATGGCGCGGTTGCCGACATAGGTCAGCTCCACCTGCTGGCCGCGGCGCTCGGTGCACAGCGTCAGGATGGAGCCCAGGTGCTCGTCCGGCACCATGATCGTCGCCTTGATCCAGGGCTCCTGGATCGACTTGATCAGGGTCGGCTCGGGCATGTCGGCCGGGTTGTGGAGGGCGACCTCCTCCCCCTTGTTCAGCTCCAGCTTGTAGACAACCGACGGCGCGGTCGCGATCAGGTCCAGGTCGAACTCGCGCGACAGGCGCTCCTGGATGATCTCCAGGTGCAAGAGGCCCAGAAAGCCGCAGCGGAAGCCGAAGCCCAGCGCGGCGGAGCTTTCCGCCTCGAAGTGAAAGGAGCTGTCGTTCAGCCGCAGCTTGCCAAGGCTGTCGCGCAGCTTCTCGAAGTCGTCGGCGTCCACCGGGTACAGGCCGCACCACACCACGGGGATGCTCGGCTTGAAGCCCGCCAGCGGCTCCGGCGCCGGGTTGCGGTCATCGGTGATGGTGTCGCCGACATTGGTCTCGGCCACCGTCTTGATGGCGGCGTTGAGGTAGCCCATCTCGCCCGGGCCCAGGTAGTCCACCGGCACCATCTTGGGGCGGAACACGCCGACGCTGTCCACCGTCTGGGTGGTGCCTTCCGCCATGAAGCGGATCTTCTGCCCCTTGCGGATGGTGCCGTCCTTGACCCGGATCAGGATGATGACGCCGAGGTAGGGGTCGTACCAGCTGTCGACCAGCAGCGCCTTGAGCGGCGCGTTGGGGTCGCCGGTCGGCGCCGGCAGGCGGGTCACGATCGCCTCCAGCACGCCCTCGATGTTCAGCCCGGACTTGGCCGAGATCTCCACGGCGTCCGAGGCATCGAGGCCGATCACGTCCTCGATCTGCTGCTTCACCCGCTCCGGCTCGGCCGCCGGCAGGTCGATCTTGTTGAGGACGGGGACGATCTCGTGGTTGGCGTCGATCGCTTGGTAGACGTTGGCCAGCGTCTGCGCTTCCACGCCCTGGGAGGCGTCGACCACCAGCAGCGAGCCCTCGCAGGCGGCGAGCGAGCGGGACACCTCGTAGGCGAAGTCCACGTGGCCCGGCGTGTCCATCAGGTTCAGGACGTAGTCGTTGCCATCCTTGGCCTTGTAGTCCAGCCGGACGGACGCCGCCTTGATGGTGATGCCGCGCTCCTGCTCCAGCTCCATGCTGTCGAGCATCTGCTCCTTCATGTCGCGCAGCGCGACGGAGCCGGTGGCCTGGATCAACCGGTCGGCCAGCGTCGACTTGCCGTGGTCGATATGGGCGATGATGGAGAAGTTGCGGATACGGGAAAGCGGCGTGTCGGTCATGAATGTCCCGGCGGAGGCGAATGGGGCGCGCGGCAGCATCCACCGCAGTCTGCCGCACCAGATACGGCAAGCGCGCGCGGAATCAAAGCGTGGCCGCGCGGCGCCGCCACAGCTGGGGTCATACAAAGGCAAGGGCAACCCCGCGGCGGCCTGGCGCGTCATTCCCCAGGCACACAACGCAACCTCCCGGGAGAACTCTCATGCGCCGCCGCCATTTCCTGCCGCTGCTCGCCGGCCTCGCCGTCGCCGGCGCCGGCGCCGCCCAGGCGCAGACGGCGCAACAGCTGATCGAGGGCGTGCTCGGCAACGTCACCGGCCAGAACCAGCGCCAGGACGACGAGCGCCGCCGCGCCGAGGACGAGGCCCGGCGGCGCCAGGACGAGGACCGCCGCCGCTGGGAAGACGAGCGCCGGCGCGCCGGCGACGGCGACCGCCGCCGCCTCGACGAGGACCGCCGCCGCGCCGAGGAAGACCGCCGGCGCCGTGACGAGCGTGGCCGCGGCATCGACGACCGCGACCGCCGCGCCCGCGACCTGGACCGCCAGCAGCGCGAGCTGGAGGCGCAGCGCCGGGAAGTGGACCGGGAGCGGCAGCGGATCGAGGAAGAACGCCGACGGCTCGGCCGCTGAGGCCAGAACAGGTCAGGGGAATGAATTCCCCTGAAACCCCTTCTTTTTTCTGTCTTTTTCCGATGCCGGCTGCAACGAGGTCGCCCATGTGGCGGAACCGCCCCACCCGTTGCACCGCAAGACAGGCAGAAGAAAGATGGGGGTCCGGGGGAATTCCTTCCCCCGGCCTTTCTCTTCCGCCCGCGCGATTTGACCCCCCGCCGCCCCCTTGCGATCCTTCCGCCTGACGCCGGAGCAACCGGCGCGAGGAGGACGCCCGCATGCCCGACTACCCCTTCACCGCCGCCGACCTGGAAGCGCTGCGCGCCTGGGACACCCCCACCATCTGCAACGCGCTGGAGCTGGTCGTGCCCGAGCGGCGCGGCCACGGCTTCACGGTGCGCCCGATGGTCGCCGCCGACGTGACGCTGAAGCCGATCTGCGGGCTGGCGCGCACCGGCACGCTGCGCGCCGCCGCCCCTTCCGGCCGGCTGGCGGAGATGGATCACGCGGTCCGCACCGGCTGGTACGACTACGTGGCGGATGCCGCCATGCCGACGGTCGTGGTGCTGCAGGACCTGGACGACACCCCCGGCACCGGCGCCTGGTGGGGCGAGGTGCACAGCGCCGTGCACCAGTCGCTCGGCGCGCAAGGTTGCGTCACCAATGGCTCCTTCCGTGATCTCGATATGCTAGCGGAGGGGTTCCAGATCATCGGCGGCATGGTCAACCCGAGCCACGCCTTTGTGCACCTGGTGGCCTTCAACCAGGATATCTCGGTGCTCGGCATGGGCTGCCGGCATGACGAGGTGGTGCATGCCGACCGGCACGGCGCCGTGGTGATCCCGCACCACGCGGTGGCCAAGCTGCCGGCGGCGATCGACCTGTGCACCCGGCGGGAAAAGGTGGTGCTGGACCTTTGCGCCTCGGACGGCTTCTCGGTGGAGAAGCTGAAGCAGGCCCTGGCCCAGGCCAAGGAGATCCATTGACGGCAGCCCCCCTGCCTGGCCGGCTGCAGGACGCCATCGAGACCGTGATGGCCCTGCAGCCGGAATATTCCTCCGCCAACACCCCCGCCATGCAGCGCCGCGGCCGCTTCATCCGCCAGGCCATCCCGCAGGCCCTGCTGGCGCACCACGCGGCGCTGGCCGCCGCCATGGGCCCCTATGGCGAGGACCTGCGGATCGAGGGGCGCGACGGCCTCGGCTCCAAGACCGCGACGCCCTGGGTGCGGTTCTTTTCCCGCGCCCGCTCGCCCAAGGCGCGGGACGGCTGGTACGCCGTTTATCTGTTCCGCGCCGATGGCGGGGGCGTGTACCTGTCCCTCGCCCACGGCTCCACCACCTGGGGCCCCGGCGGCTTCCGCCCCCGCCCGCCCGAGCAGATGGCCGCCCACCGCGCCTGGGGCCGCGCCGCCCTGGCGGCGGTGCGCGAGCCCCGGCGGGCGGAGGCGCTGGTGCTCGGCGGGTCCGCCCTCGGCGCTTCCTACGAGCAGGCTTCCGTGCTGGCGCTGCACTACGCGCGCGGGGCGGTGCCGGGGGATGACGCGCTGGTGGCGGATGCGGTGCGCTTCGCGGGGCATCTGCGGGTGCTGCACGCGGCGGAGGATGCGGGGGCGGCAGCGGAGTGAAGGCTGAGGGAAGGAATTCCCCCAGGCCCCCATCTTCTTTTTGCCAGTCTGGAGCGGGCGGGCCGTGGGAGCGTGGCGGTGCCCTGAATCGTGCTTTTCAAACAGGCCGCATGGCTGGGCACGCCATTCCCGGGAAACGGACAAAAAGAAGATCGGGGGCTGGGGGAATTCCTTTCCCCGGCCTTCTGCTCCCTTGACCACGCCGCGCCCCCCCGCGCACGAACACCCGCAACGCCATGGGAGCCGAACCGCCATGAACCGCCGCGCCGTGCTGGCCGCCACCGCCCTTCTTCCCCTCGCCATGCCGCGCCTGGCGCGCGCGCAAACGGTGCCGCTGCGGCTGGTGGTGCCGGCGCCGCCGGGTGGGCCCACCGACATCCTGGCCCGCGCGCTGGGCGACCGGGCACAGGCCACGCTGGGCCGGCCGGTGATCGTGGACAACCGCGCCGGCGCCGGCGGCATCATCGGCACCGAGGCGGCGGCGCGCGCGGCACCGGACGGCAACACCATCGTGCTGGGGCACAACCAGACGCATGCCAGCAACCAGGCCATGGTTCCGGCCCTGCCCTACAACGTCATCGACAGCTTCGTGCCGATCACCAAGCTGGCCACGGTGCACCACGCGCTGGTGGTGCCGGTGTCCTCGCCATCCAGGACGCTGGCGGAGCTGATCGCGCGCGGGCGGAGCGGGCGGCTGACCTATGCCTCCTCCCAGGCCGGATCGGCCAGCCACGTGATCTCGGAAACGCTGGCGCGCACGGAAAAGCTGGACGCCACGCACGTGCCGTATCGCGGTGCCGCGCCTGCGGCGACGGACACGGTGGCCGGCATCGTCGATTTCTACGTGGCCACCTTTCCCTCCGTGGCGCCGCTGGTGCGGGACAACCGGCTGCGCGCGCTGGAAATCGGCGCGCCCGCGCGGCTGCCCGACTTCCCGGAGATTCCCACGGCAATCGAGGCGGGGGCGCCGTACCTGACCGTCGATGCGTGGTTCGGGCTGTTCGCGCCCGCCGGCACGCCCGCGCCGGTGGTGGAGCGCATCGCGGAGGCCATGCTGGGCGGGTTGCGCGATCCGGAGGTGGCGGCCCGGCTGGCCGGCGCCGGCTTCACGCCCGACCCGCTGCCGCCCGCCGCCTTCGCCGCCTTTCAACGGGCCGAGGTGGAGCGCTGGCGGGAGATGATCCGGCTGACCGGCGTGACGATGGAAGGCTGAGCCGGCACGCTTCCCCCTTGCCGCGCGTCGCGGCGCTGCCTAAACCTCGGGCCAGACGGTGCACAGCGAAGGGACGTCCATGGCCGAGGTGAAGCACGACATCGACTTCGTGGAAGTCAAGGCAGAGGACATCGTGGGCGATCGCGCCCAGGGATGGTCCATGTTCACCAAGGCCACCACCTGGGGCATCGGCGCCGTGATCGTGCTGCTGCTGTTCCTGCATTCCTGCTTCGGCTGACACCGGCGCGCGGCCATGAAAAAGGGCGGCCCTCCTCGCGGGGGGCCGCCCTTTTCCGTTTGGGCGGGCCGCGGCCCGCCCGGCCGGCTCAGCCGACGATCTCGGCGTCCGTGAAGAAGAAGGACACCTCGCGCGCGGCGGCCTCGGTGCCGTCCGAGCCGTGCACGGAGTTCGCCTCGATGCTTTCGGCGAATTCCTTGCGGATGGTGCCCTCGGCGGCGTTGGCCGGGTTGGTGGCGCCCATGATCTCGCGGTTGCGGGCGATGGCGTTCTCGCCTTCCAGCACCTGCACGACCACCGGGCCGGAGGTCATAAAGGACACCAGGTCGTTGTAGAAGGGGCGCGCCTTGTGCTCGGCGTAGAACTCGCCGGCCTTCTCGTTGGACAGCTTGATGCGCTTCTGCGCCACGATGCGCAGGCCCTGCTCCTCGAACTTCGCGTTGATCTTGCCGGTCAGGTTGCGGCGGGTCGCGTCGGGCTTGATGATGGAGAGGGTGCGCTCGGCCATGGAAAGACGTCCTTCGTGTGCAACGGATAAGGTGGTTCCGCGCGCCGGATAGGCGGGGTTGCCGCCGCGCGCAAGGGGCAGGGCCGTGACAACAGCGCAGGCTTGGCAACCGGCGGCCTTGTCCGGGCCTTACACCGGCACGCCAGGCGCCCGGCGTTCCAGCTCCCTTCCCGAAGGATGTCCGCCCCATGCGGCGCAGGTCGATCTCCCTCCTCGTTTTCGTGGCCGTGCTGCTGCTCACGCTGTGGCTGGTGCCCAGCGTGCTGCTGCTGATCTTCGCCGGCGTGCTACTGGCGGTGTTTCTGCGCGGCGGCGGGGACCTTGTCTTCAAGCGCTTTGGGCTGGGCGGCACCGCGCGGGTGCTGCTGTTCGCGCTGCTGGTAGTGGGGGCGGTGGCGGGCTTCGGCATGCTGGCGGCGGCGCCGCTGGCCGACCAGGCCAGCCAGCTGTGGCAGCAGGTGCCGCGCATGACGCAGCAGCTGACCAGCCGGCTGGAATCCTATTCCTGGGGCCAGCAGGTGCTGGAGCAGCTCAAGCCCGAGAACCTGCAGCTGCCCAGCGGCGGCGGCCGCACCGCCGTCACGGCGCTGGGCTCCACCTTCGGCGCGCTGGGCAACGCGGTGCTGCTGATCTTCCTGGGCATCTACTTCGCGGTGGACCCGGGGCTGCACCGCCGCGGCATCGAGCACCTGCTGACCCCGTCGCTGCGCCCCAAGGCGCACCGCATCTGCCGGGAAGCGGGCGAAACGCTGCGCGGCTGGCTGGGGGCGCAGCTGATCTCCATGACCGTGGTCGGCACCCTCACCTGGCTCGGCCTGTGGGCACTCGGCGTGCCGCTGGCGCCGCTGCTGGGCGTGATCGCGGCGACGCTGACCTTTATCCCCACCATCGGCCCGGTGATCTCGGCGGTGCCGGCGGTGCTGCTGGGGCTGGAATCGGGGCTGACCGGCGCGCTGTCCGTGGTCGGGCTTTTCATCGCCATCCAGTCGGTCGAGAGCTACCTGGTCACGCCCTACGTGCAGCAGCGCAGCGTGGACCTGCCGCCGTCGATCACCATCGTGTCGCAGGTGGCGATGGGCACGTTGTTCGGGCTGATGGGGCTGGCGCTGGCCACGCCGCTGGCCGCCCTGGCGCTGATGCTGACCCGCCGCCTGTATGTCGAGGACTACCTGGACCAGGAGCCGCCCGCCGAGGCGCCGGTGATCCTGGCGCCGCGGTGATCCTGGCGCGCCGGCGGCGGGGACACCCCCCGCCCCGGCCACCCGCGCGGCGTCAGCCCGGCGGCAGCGACGCCGCGGCTTTTTTGACCGCTTCCGCCATGCTGCTGCACAGCGCCTGCTCGGTCACGCCCTGGGTCTTGGCAGCTTCCGCCAGCACGATGGTCTGCGGCCCTGCCACCATGGTGCCCGCCTGGCCGCGCGCATAGGCCGCATCGCCCGCGGCGGTGCTGGCGGGCGCCGGCATCAGCGTGACCATGCGGCGCTGCAGCGCCACGGCCTCCGGGTTCACCATCCCCTTGCCCTGGCAGTATTCGAAGATGCCCTGCTGGTTGCGGGTCATGGTGTAGATCATCTCGATCTGCTCAGGCGTGGGCTGCTGCGCGAAAGCGGGGCCGGACAGCAGGGCGGCGGACAGCGCCGCCCCGGCCATGAGCTTGCGAAAGAACATCGGGCACGATCCTTGGACGTTTGGCCCGCCGGCGGAGGCTCCGCCGGCCAGACCTCATTCCATTAGGCGTCGTATCTCAGGCTGCCTAGCAACCGGGGCGATCACATCCCGATGTGCCATGCCCGCCCGGGGCGTGGCGCTCACAGCCCCATCAGGTCCAGTGTCCGGCCGATCACCTTGCTTTCGTCGAAATGCGCCAGTGCGTAGTCCCGCCCGGCGGCGCCCATGCGGGCGCGCAGTGCCGGATCGTCCGCCAGGGTGGCGATGGCCCGGGCCAGCGGCTCCACCGTCAGCGGCGGCACCAGGAGGCCGGTGACGCCGGGCCGCACCTGCTCGCGCGGGCCGCGAATGTCGGTGGCCACCACCGGCAGGCCGGTCAGCATGGCCTCGATCACCGACATCGGCAGGCCCTCGAAGTGGCTGGGCAGGCAGAACACGTCGCTGGCCGCCAGCACGCGCGGGATGTCGTCGCGGTAGCCAAGCCGCTTCAGGCGCGGGCCCAGCACCCGCGCGGCCTCCGCGAAGGCGGGCTCCAGGTCGGGGCCGTGGTCGGAATCCAGGCGGTTGCCCACCACCCACAGCGTGGCGTTGGGCACCTGCTGCATGGCCTTCAGCAGCTCCAGGTGGCCCTTGTGGCGCACGATGCGGCTGACGATCACCACCACGCAGTCGCCCTCCGCCGCACCCAGCTCCGCCCGCACGGCGGCGCGCGCCGCCGGGTCCGGCAGGAAGCGCGCCGGCTGGCGCCCGTTGCCGATGCCCACCGCGTTGCGCGCGATGCCAAGGCGCCGGGCATCCGCCGCTTCCTCCTCGCTCACCGTCATGAACACGTCCGTGGCGCGGCCGCCCAGCCATTCCAGCCCCAGCGACAGCCCACGCCGCCACAGCGGCCCCGGCTGGTTGAACAGGAATCCGTGGCCCGTGTAGGCCACCTTCGGCACCCCCGCCCGCCGCGCCGCCGCCCGCGCCAGAAGGCCCGAGATCGGCATGTGGCCGTGTACCAGGTCGAACTTCTCGGCGCGGAACATCGCCGTCAGCGCCTGCAGCGCGCGCGCCTGCGCCAGCGGGTTCAGGCTGCGCGCGAAGGGCACGGGCACCACGCGGAAGCCCTCGGCGCGCGGGATCTCCAGCATCGGCCCCTCGGCGCAGAAGCCCACCACCTCGTGGCCCCGCGCGCGGGCGGCGCGCATCACCGGCAGCACGAAGTGGCGCATGGAGAAATCGACGTTGCAGACTTCGGCGATCTTCATCGCGGGGCGTGCCTTCGGGCGGGGAAAAGGCCGGGGAAGGGATTCCCCGGACCCCTTCTTTTCTTTTTGCGAGTCCGGGGTGGGGCGGAGTGGCGCGGTGGCGCCAGGCAAGGAAACGGCCAGAGAAGGTGGGGGCCGGGGAGATCCTTCCCCCCGCCCCTTCCCCTCGCCTCAGTCGTCGCCCGCCGGCCCCGGCACGTTGACCCGCCCCAGGCCCCACTGCACGGAAGCCGTGCCGGCCTCGACGCTCAGCACCACCTGCTGGGTGCTGCGCGGCTCGCCGGCCACGTAGACGCTTTCCTCCAGCGCCACCTGCGCGCGGCTGGCGCGCAGCCGCCAGCCCGCGCCCGACGGCAGGCGCAGCAGCACCGCGTTCTCGTCCGGCTGCAGCGTGGCGGACACGCTGGGATGCAGATGAAAGCGGATGACGTAGGCGGGGATCTCCGCGCCTTCCAGCGCGTCCTCGCCGCGCAGGTCGTCGCCCGAGTCGGACAGGTACAGGCGGCGGCGATGGATCACCCCGAAGCCGCGCTTGTAGCCGTCGTGGCTGCTGTCCAGCCATTGCGCGCCGTTGGCTTCCTGCCGCTCGGCTTCCACGTTGTCCGGGCGGCGGCCCAGGCCGTCGTCGCGCAGCTCAGCGCTGTTGGTGTCGGCCAGCGTCAGCGTGGAATGCGCGGCGGTGGAACGCAGCGCGTCGCGCCATTCCGAGTGCGCCGCCGGCGCCGCGCCGCAATTGACGATCATCCGGTCCCGCCCGACCGACAGCTCGAAGGCCAGGGTGCCGGCGTGGTGGAAGCGGTCGGCGTGGCGCGGCAGGCCCGCGGGGCCGGCGCTGGGGCCGCGCTGCGCGTCCGGCGGCGCGCCGCAATCGGCGATCACCAGGGTGCGGCCGGCCTGCAGCCGCTGGAACCCGGCCTCGCCCAGGATCAGCGGCGCGCGGCCACGCGCCTGCCCCTGGGTCAGCACCAGGTCCACCAGCGCGGCGCTCTCGTCGCGCGTGCCGTTGAACAGCGCGAGGCCGCCGTCGCCGTGGCGGAACAGCCGCAGCGCCGGGGCGGCGCGGTCCAGCGCCAGCGCCAGGTGCGGCGGCGCTTCCAGCCCGGCGCCGTGGATCAGGTTGCGGATCTCGATCAGGTCCTGCACGGCCAGCAGCAGCTGGGCCGGGCTGCGCTCCACATGCGCGCCGTCCGGCAGGATCTGGCGGTCGATCTCGGCCGGCAGCAGCCGGAGGCAGCGGGCGATCCAGGTATCCTCGGCCAGCGCCACGGCGGCGGCGAGGCCACCCTTCAGCGCCGCCAGCGCGCCGCGGTGCGCGGCCTCGTCCGGCAGGCCGGCCACCAGCACGCGCGCGTCCTGCGCCAGGCGCACCATGATGGCGCGGCGGAAGCCGTCCTCGGCCGTCGCGGCCAGGAAGTCCCAGTGGCCCAGCCAGGCGGAGACGCGGGCGCCGACCACGGCGGGCACGGCGGCCATCGGCTCATGCCCGCCATGGGCCAGCCAGTCGGCCGTCAGGTCGCGGGCGCGCAGCCGGGCGCCGTCGGTGCCCAGCGCGCGCAGGTCGCGCAGCCAGGCGAAGGCATGCGCGGCGCCGCGCCACGCGGGGGCGCCGGCGGCGGCCGTCCAGCCCTGGCCGCCTTCCTGCGACAGCAGCAGCGGCCGCACGGTGCCCTGGCTTTCGAACTCGCCGCGCAGCAGCCGCTGGCCGCGCGCGGCATCGCCCGGCCACAGGTCGCGAAAGGCGCGGGCCGGCGCGTCGGGCGCCTTCACCGGCTTCAGCCCGGCGACAACCTTGCGCGCGCCGCGCAGCCAGTCGGACATCAGGCGGACACCTCGGCATGGGGGCCGCGCAGGGCGGCGATGGCGGCGGCATAATCGGGCTTGCCGAACACGGCGGTGCCGGCCACCAGCGTGTCGGCGCCGGCGGCAAGGCAAAGCGGCGCGGTTTCGGCGGTCACGCCGCCGTCGATCTGCAGGCGGATGTCGCGGCCCGAGCCATCGATCATGCGGCGCAGCTCGGCGATCTTGGGCAGCTGCGAGCGCAGAAAGGACTGGCCGCCAAAGCCGGGGTTCACGGTCATCACCAGCACCAGGTCCACCAGGTCCAGCACCGGGGCCACGGCCGCCGCAGGGGTGCCGGGGTTCAGCACCACGCCCGCCTTCTTGCCCAGCGCCCGGATGGTTTGCAGCGAGCGGTGCAGGTGCGGCCCGGCCTCGGGGTGCAGCGAGATCCAGTCCGCCCCCGCCTCGGCGAAGGCCGCCAGATAGGCATCGGCCGGGGCGATCATCAGGTGCACGTCGAAGGGCAGGCGCGCATGCGGCCGCAGCGCCTTCACGACCGCGGGGCCGAAGGAGATGTTGGGAACGAAATGACCGTCCATGATGTCGAGGTGCAGCCAGTCGGCGCCGGCGGCCTCGATGGCGGCCACTTCCTGGCCCAGCCGCGCGAAATCGGCGGCCAGGAGCGATGGGGTGATGAGCGGAGGACGTGTCACGCCGGGGTTTATGCCCGCCGTGCGTGTGCCGAACAAGCAGCCCCGGCCGTGTTTAAGGCTTCCGGCGGGGCGGAATGCCCGCCGGCACGCCGCATCCGGGCCGCGCATCCGGCGGGGCGCCGGCGGCCGGTGGCCATCCCGCGCCCCCACCGCTTGACCCGGGGGGGCCGCGACACGACTCTGTTCCCTGAGCAAGCCGGGCCGGCCCGGCCCCGAGAACAAGGGACACAACACATGAGCGACCTGACCAAGCCCGTCAGCGACGACAGCTTCAAGACCGACGTGCTGCAGGCCACCGGCCCCGTGCTGGTGGATTTCTGGGCCGAATGGTGCGGCCCCTGCCGCATGGTGGCGCCGATTCTCGACGAGATCGCCAAGGACTACGAGGGTCAACTGACCATCGCCAAGGTGAACATCGACGAGAACCCGGTGACGCCGAACGACTACGCCGTGCGCGGCATCCCGACCATGATCCTGTTCAAGGACGGCAAGCCGGTCGAGACCAAGGTCGGCGCGCTGCCCAAGAGCCAGCTCAAGGACTGGATCGCCAGCGCGCTGGCGAAGTAGCAGCGCCGCATGCGCCGTGCCGCCCTGCTCGCCATGGTGGCACTGGCCGCCTGCGCCCCGCTGGCGCAGGCGCAGCGCGTCGCCGGCACGGGCGAGGTGGTGCGCCAGGCCAGCGTGCCGTTCCGCGTGTCCACCTTCGCCGGCGGGCTGGAACGGCCCTGGGGCGCCGCCTTTCTGCCCGATGGCCGCCTGCTGGTGACCGAGCGCCCGGGCCGCCTGCGCCTCGTGGCGCGGGACGGCACGGTGTCGGCGCCGCTGGGCAACGTGCCGGAGGTGCTGGCCGCCGGCCAGGGCGGGCTGCTGGACGTGCAGCCGGCACCGGACTTCGCCACGACGCGCGAGCTCTACCTGTGCCAGGCCGTGCTGCTGGCCGCCCCCGCGCGGGGCACCGCCACCCGGCTGGTGCGCGCCCGGCTGGCCGAGGACGCTTCCCGGCTGGACTTCGCGCAGCCCATCCTGGATGCCCTGCCGGTGGACCGCGGCGGCAGCCGCAACCACTATGGCTGCCGCATCGCCTTTGACACGGACGGCAAGCTGTTTCTGTCCACCGGCGAGCGGCAGGACAAGCCCCGCGCGCAGCGGCTGGACGATCTGGCCGGCAAGGTGCTGCGGTTGGAGCGCGACGGGCGCCCGGCGGCGGGCAACCCGTTCCTGGGCCGCGCCGGGGTGCGGCCGGAAATCTTCACCTTCGGCCACCGCAACCCGCAGGGGCTGGCCCGCAACCCCTGGACCGGGGCGATGTGGGAAGCCGAGTTCGGCGCCCGCGGCGGCGACGAGGTGAATCTGCTGAAGCCCGGCCTGAACTACGGCTGGCCGGTGGTGACGCACGGCACCGACTACGACGGCAGCCGCATCGGCGAAGGCGCTTCCCGCCCCGACATGGAGGAGCCGCTGCGGCACTGGGAGCCGGCGGTCAGCCCGTCCGGCATCAACTTCTATGACGGCGACGCCTTTCCCGCCTGGAAGGGCAGCCTGTTCATGGCCAGCCTGAACACCCCCGGCTTGGTCCGCCTGTCCACGGAGGGCGACCGCATCACCGGCGAGGAGCGGCTGCTGTGGGGCGAGCTGCGCTTCCGCCACGTGCTGCAGGGGCCGGACGGCCTGATCTACCTGCTGACCGACGAAACGCGCGGGCGCGTGCTGCGGCTGGAGCCGGCGGCCGCCCGCTAGGCCGGGTTGCGCAGCGCCGCCGCGTCCGGCCCCGGCTGGTCCGCGACCACCGCCCGCGCCCCCTCCACCCGCACCCGCCCCTGTGCCACCAGCGCCAGGGCGGCGGGGTAGAGCGCGTGTTCCTGCTCCAGCACGCGGGCGCCGAGGCTGTGCTCGTCATCCCCCGCCAGCACGGGCACGGCGGCCTGGGCGATGATCGGCCCCTCGTCCACGCCGGGCGTCACCAGATGCACGGTGCAGCCATGCAGCCGCACGCCGGCGGCCAGCGCGCGGGCATGGGTGTCCACGCCGGGAAAGGACGGCAGCAGGGAGGGGTGGATGTTGACCATCCGCCCGGCCCAGCGGGACACGAAGCCTTCCGTCAGCACCCGCATGAAGCCGGCCAGCGCGATCAGCTCCACGCCGTGCTGGGCGAGCTCCGCCTCCATCGCCGCCTCGAACGCCGCGCGGTCGCGGCCGAAGGGGCGGCTTTCCACGATGGCGGTGGGGATGCCGGCCTCGGCAGCGCGGGCCAGCCCGCCGGCGCCCGCCTTGTTGGCCAGCACCAGCACGATCTCCGCCGGGTAGGCCGGGTTGGCGGCGGCGGCCAGCAGCGCCGCCATGTTGCTGCCGCGGCCCGAGATCAGGACCGCGCAGCGGCGGCGCGGCAGGCTCATGCCACCGGCCAGCGGGGGGACAGGTTCTGCACGTCCACCACCGGCTCGGCGCCCTCGGTGCCGGCGGCGATGTGGCCGATGCGGCTGACCTCCTCGCCTTCGCCGGTCAGCAGGGCGATGGCGGTTTCCACCTCGTCCGGCGCCACCACCAGGATCATGCCGATGCCGCAGTTGAACACGCGCAGCATCTCGTCCGGCTTCACGCCGCCGGCCTGGGCCAGCCAGCCGAAGACGGGGGCGGGGTGCCAGCTCGCCGCGTCCACCACGCCGACGGTGCCCTGGGGCAGCACGCGCGGCAGGTTGCCGACGATGCCGCCGCCCGTGATGTGCGCGGCGGCCTTGAGGATGCGCGCCTTGTGCAGCGCCAGCACGGACTTCACGTAGATCCGCGTGGGCTCCAGCAGCGCGTGGCCGAGGCTCAGCCCGGTGGCGAAGGGCGCGGGGGTGTCGTGCCCCTGGTTGGTCGCCGCCAGGATGCGGCGCACCAGCGAGAAGCCGTTGGAATGCACGCCGGAGGAGGCGAGGCCCAGCAGCACGTCGCCCGGCCGCACGTCGTCCCGCGGCAAGAGCCGGTCGCGCTCGGCGGCGCCCACCGAGAAGCCGGCGAGGTCGTAGTCGTCCTTGGCATACATGCCCGGCATCTCGGCCGTTTCGCCGCCCACCAGGGCGGAGCCGGCCAGGCGGCAGCCCTCGGCGATGCCGGAGATCACGGCGCGCGCCTGCGCCAGCTCCAGCTTGCCGGTGGCGAAGTAATCCAGAAAGAACAGCGGCTCGGCGCCCTGCACCACCAGGTCGTTGACGCACATGGCCACCAGATCGATGCCCACCTTGTCGTGCAGCCCGGTGTCGATCGCCAGCCGCAGCTTGGTGCCGACGCCATCGGTGGCCGACACCAGCACCGGGTCGGTGTAGCCCGCCGCCTTGAGGTCGAACAACGCGCCGAAGCCGCCGAGGCCGCCCATCACGCCGGGGCGGTGGGTGGCCTTGGCCAGCGGCTTGATGGCATCCACCAGGGCATCCCCCGTTTCGATGTCCACGCCGGCGTCGCGATAGGTCAGACTGGTCATGCAGGGGCCCGATAAGCTATGCGCAAAGACCCAGGGGGCAACCGCCCCGTCCTGGCCAGGTCTTCCAAGGGGGCGGAATGCAACATTTTCGGCGGCTGGCCGCAACTGCTGTCATCACAGGGCTGCTCGGACTGCCCATGGCAGCCGGGGCGCAGGACAGCGGATTCACCCAGCGCGGCGTGACGGTGGAAACCACGGCGGAGAACGCCGTGGTGGCCCGCACCCAGGCGCTCACCGCCGCCCAGCGCCAGGCCTACGGCAAGATGGCGAGCGAGCTGGGCTTCAGCCGCAGTGCCTCCGACTCCCAGATCGAGAGCATGGTGGACAGCATCATCGTGGAGCAGGAACGCTCCACCCGCAGCGGCTACACCGGGCGGCTCACGGTCAACTTCAACCCGCGCCGGGTGGCCAGCTTCGCCGGCATCAGCGCGGGCACGGCGGGCACCGCCCAGGCCGGCGCCGCGCCATCCGGCCCGGTCAACGACGCCGCGCCGCCCATCGTGCCGCCCGGCCTCGCCGCGCGCACCAACGGCGGGGCCTTCAACCCGGCCAGCGCCTTTGTGGAAAGCGTGACGCAGTTCGGCGGGCTGGCCGAATGGCTGGACCTGCGGCGCCGCCTGCTGAGCAGCCCGGCCGTCGCATCCGTGGACATCCTGGCCATCGCGGTGGACGGCGCGCGCCTGCGCCTCGGCCTGCGCGGCGCGCCGGCCGAGGCAGCGCAGGTGCTGGCCAGCGAGGGCATCGTTTTGCAGCAGACCGGCGGCATCGCCCCCGCCAGCGGCGGCGGGCTGGCGGCCCCGGTGCGCTTTGGCGGCACCCCGGGCGTGGCCACGCCGGTGGCCGCGGCCAACGCGCCGTGGCTGCTGGGGCTGGCCGGGCGCGTCTGACCGGCGGGGGGGGGACATTCCCTTCCGCCGCCACGGCGAAGGTTTCGGCCACGACGCGGAAAAGGCTATGTTGCACCGCATGCCGTCCGAAACCGCCCCGCCACCGGCCTTGAGGCCCGGCACCGCCGCCCCCCCGCCGCGCGCCGCGCGGGGCGAGCCGCGCCTGCCGCCGCTGGCACCCGGGCCGCTGTCGCCCGGGCCGCGCACGGCCACGCGGGGGCAGCGCATCGGGCTGGTGCTGGGGCTGGCGGCGACCACGCTGCTGCTGCTGTGGCTGTTCTCGGCCATCCTGACCCCCTTCGTGCTGGCCGGCTGCATCGCCTATTTCCTGGACCCGGTGGCCACGCGGCTGACCCGCATGGGCATGCCGCGCGGGCTGGCCGCCCTGCTGCTGCTGGGCGGCATGATGGCGGCGGCGCTGCTGGTGGTGCTGCTGCTGTACCCGCTGCTGATTGCCCAGGTGGGCACCCTGCTGGCCCGGCTGCCCAGCTACGTGGCCAGCATCGGCACCGCCGTGCAGGACGGGCTGGCGGCGCTGGAGGAACGGCTCGGCCCCGAGGTCATGGACACGCGGCTGCGCGACCTGGCCGTCAGCCAGGTGGGCGCCATCCTGGCCTTTCTGGGCACCGCCGCGACGCGGCTGATCGGCGGCGGCTACGCGCTGCTGTCGGTGTTCACGCTGGTGGTGGTGACGCCGGTGGTGGGCTTCTACCTGTTGCGCGACTGGCCGCGCATCCTGCGGCGGGTGGAAAGCTGGCTGCCGCGCCGCTACGCCGGCACGCTGCGGCAACTGGCGCACGACACGGACCGGGTGCTGTCCGCCTGGCTGCGCGGGCAGTTGCTGTGCTGCGCGCTGCTGTGCGTCTACTACGCCATTGGCCTGTCGGCGGTGGGGCTGGAGCTGGGGCTGATCCTGGGCATCGCCTCGGGCGTGCTGTCCTTCATCCCCTATGTCGGCTCCATGACCGGGCTCGGCACGGCGCTGCTCCTGGCGCTGGGGCAGTTCGGCACCTGGGAAGGCGTCGGCATGGTCGCCGCCGTGTTCGTCACCGGGCAGATCGTGGAAGGCTACATCATCTACCCCCGCCTGCTGGGCGACCGGGTGGAGCTGCACGCGGTGTGGGTGATCTTCGCGCTGTTCGCGGGCGGCGTCGCCTTCGGGTTCCTGGGCGTGCTGCTGGCGGTGCCCATGGCCGCCGTGATCGGCGTGCTGGCCCGCTACTGGCTGCGCCGCTACCTGGAAAGCCCGCTCTACCTCGACCCGCCCCGCACCGGGCTCTGACGGTGCCACGCCAGCTCGCCCTGCCGCTGGACCTGCCGCAAAGCTTCGCCGGCGAGGTCCTGCCGGATGCCTCCAATGCCGAGGCGATGGCCTGGCTCGGCCGCGTGGAATCCTGGCCCGCCCACCGGCTGGCGCTGTTCGGCCCGGCGGGCGTGGGCAAGTCGCACCTGCTGCGCCAGGCGGCGGGCGCGCGGGGCTGGCGGGTGCTGCACGGCCCGGCGCTGCTGGGCGTGCCCGAGCCCGCGCCCACCGCGCTGGACGACGCCGACGGCGTGATGGACGAGGCGGCGCTGTTTCACCTGATCAACGCCTGCGCCAGCGCCGGCCTGCCGCTGCTGCTGGTCGGCCGCGCGCCCCCCGCCCGCTGGCCGGTGCTGCTGCCCGACCTTGCCAGCCGGCTGCGCGCCACCGCCGCCGTGGGCATCGCGGAACCCTCCGACCCGCTGCTGGCCACGCTGCTGGCGCGCGACTTCGCGGAACGCCAGCTCCTGGTGCCGGAAGCGGTGCGCGACTGGCTGCTGGCCCGCCTGCCGCGCGAGGCGGCGGCGATCGCCGAGGCGGCGGCACGGCTGGACCGCGCGGCGCTGGCCGCCGGCGGCGCCGTGACCCGCCCCCTGGCGCGGGCGGCGCTGGCCGACTGGCCGGGCTTCGGCCCGCCGGGCGACGCCCTGCTGGCCGAGGGCGAAGCGTTAACGATCCATGATGTTTCGTCCGGGGCGGGCCTGGCACCCTCCCCCCCGCTGCCCGCCTTGCTGTAGGCTGGGCGGATGGACGCCGCACCCAGCCTGCCCACCGACACCGCCGAAGCCGCCGCCCCGCGCGAGCCTGGCATCGCCCCCGACAGCCCCGCCCGCTTCATCAACCGCGAGCTGTCCTGGCTGGACTTCAACGCCCGCGTGCTGGAGGAGGCGGAAAACCCCAAGCACCCGCTGCTGGAGCGGCTGCGCTTTGTCGCCATCTCGGCCTCCAACCTGGACGAGTTCTATTCCGTGCGCGTCGCGGGGCTGGTGGGGCAGGAGCGCGCGGGCATCGCGCCCTCCTCGCCGGACGGGCTGACGCCGGGGCAGCAGCTGGTGGCCATCCATGCCCGCGCCGCCGCCCTGATCGAGGAGCAGCACGCCGCCTGGCGGCAGCTGCGCGGCGACCTGCGCGAGGCCGGCGTCAGCGTCGCCGCCGTGGAGGAGCTGTCGGAAGCCGACCGCCGCTGGCTGGAGGTGTGGTTCCTGGAGCGGGTGTTTCCCGTGCTGACGCCGCTGGCGGTGGACCCGGCGCACCCCTTCCCGTTCATCGCCAACCTGGCGCTGTGCATGGTGCTGAAGCTGGTGCGCGAGGAGGATGGCGGCACCATGCGCGCCCTGCTGCCCGTGCCGCCGCAGATCGAGCGCTTTATCCGCCTGCCGGCGGCCGAGGACACGGCGCAGCCCGGCAGCCCCGGCTTCACCGTCGGCACGGGGCCGATCCGCTTTGTGCTGCTGGAAGACCTGATCAGCCTGTTCCTGCACCGGCTGTTCCCCGGCTACATCAATGCCGAGCAGGGCCTGTTCCGCATCATCCGCGACACCGGCGTGGAGTTCGAGGAAGAAGCCGAGGACCTCGTCCGCTCCTACGAGACCGCGCTGAAGCGCCGCCGGCGCGGCCGCGCCATCCAGCTCGCCGTGGATGCCCGCATGACCGCCGACCTGGTGGACTTCGTGGCCGAGGAGCTGGACGCGCCGCGCGCCGAGCTGTTCATGGTCGATGGCCTTTTGGGCATGGCCGACCTGCGGCAGCTCATCGTCGACGACCGGCCGGACCTCTTGTTCACGCCCTACACGCCACGCTTCCCCGAGCGCATCCTGGATTTCGGCGGCGACTGCTTCGCCGCCATCCGCGCCAAGGACATCGTGGTCCACCACCCCTATGAATCCTTCGACGTGGTGGTGCAGTTCCTGCGCCAGGCGGCGCGCGACCCCAGCGTGGTGGCCATCAAGCAGACGCTGTACCGCACCTCCCGCGACAGCCCGATCACCCGCGCGCTGATCGAGGCGGCCGACATGGGCAAGTCCGTCACCGCCATGGTGGAGCTGAAGGCCCGCTTCGACGAAGAGCGCAACATCGCGCTGTCGCGTGAGCTGGAAGCGGCCGGCGTGCAGGTGGTCTATGGCTTCGTGGACCTGAAGACCCACGCCAAGATGTCGCTGGTGGTGCGGCGCGAAGGCCAGGGGCTGCGCTCCTACGCGCATTTCGGCACGGGCAACTACCACCCCATCACGGCGCGCGTGTACACCGACATCAGCTTCTTCACGACCGACCCGGCGCTGACGCGGGACGCGCAGAAGCTGTTCAACTACATGACCGGCTATGCCCGGCCGGAAACCATGGAAGGCCTCGCCTTCGCGCCGCTGACCATCCGTGCCTCGCTGATGGCGATGATCGAGCAGGAGATCGCCTTCGCCGCCGAAGGCAAGCCGGCCGGCATCTGGCTGAAGATGAACTCGCTGGTGGACGAGGCGCTGATCGACGCGCTGTACCGCGCCAGCGCCGCGGGCGTGAAGGTGGAGTGCATCATCCGCGGCATCTGCTGCCTGCGGCCGGGGGTGCCCGGGCTGTCGGAGAACATCCGGGTCAAGACCATCATCGGCCGCTTTCTGGAACACAGCCGCATCCTGGTCTTCGGCAACGGCCACCGCCTGCCGTCCCGCCGCGCCCGGGTCTACATCAGCTCCGCCGACTGGATGGCGCGCAACATGGACTGGCGCGTAGAAACGCTGGTGCCGGTGGAGAACCCCACCGTGCACGCGCAGATTCTGGACCAGATCATGGTGGTCAACCTCAAGGACACCGCGCAGTCCTGGCAGCTGCGCGCCGACGGCTCCTGGCGCCGGCTGAAGGCGGGGGACACGCCGATCTCGGCGCATGACTACTTCATGACCAACCCCTCGCTGTCCGGGCGCGGCAGCGCGCTGCACCGCGCGCCCCGCCGGGGGCCGGCGCGGCGGCGGCAGGACCGGGTGGCGCAGGACTGAAGGCGGGCAAACGGTCGGGGACAGGAATCCCCCCGACCGCCCAGCTTCTTTCCGGCGCCACGGCCGGCCCCGGATGGGAATCAGAAAAAAGATGCGGTCCGGGGAATTCTTTCCCCGGCCTTGCCCGTTACCCGCAAGGCCAAGCCCTGGTCTGGCCCTGCCGGCGGCCGCATGCTTCATGCGTGCCGCCGCCGCTTCTCACGTTGCAAGGATTTCGCGCTTGACCCTGCCGGACGCCGCCACTCCGCCCCCTCCCGGCCCGATCCCGCGCTGCGGCGTGGTCGATCTCGGCTCCAACTCGGTGCGGCTGGTGGTGTTCGAAGGGCGCGGGCGCAATCCGCTGGCCATCTTCAACGAAAAGGCGGTGCTCGGCCTGGGGCGCGGGCTGCAAACCACCGGCCGGCTGAACGAGGAAGCGCTGCCCCAGGCCGTCACCGTCATGGCGCGCTACCACGCCGTGGCGCGCGCCATGGGCGCCGACCCGATCGAGGTGCTGGCCACCGCCGCCGTGCGCGACGCCTCCAACGGCCCCGCCTTCGCGCAAGCGCTGCGCGATGCCATGCCCGGCGTGCCCATCACCATCCTGGAAGGCGAGCAGGAGGCGCGGCTGTCGGCCGAGGGCGTGCTGATGGGCTTTCCCAGCGCCGACGGCATCCTGGGCGACCTCGGCGGCGGCTCGCTGGAGCTGGTGGAGCTGAACCAGGGCGCGCCGGGGCGCATGACCTCGCTGCCGCTGGGCGCCATCCGGCTGTCCGACCGCGCGGGCGGCGACGTGACCCGGGCGCGCGGCATCGCGGAAGCCGAGCTGGCCGGCGTGCCCTGGTTGCCCAACGGAAAGGACCGTGACCTCTATTTGGTCGGCGGCGCTTGGCGGGCCCTGGCCAAGATCCACATCGCCCAGACCGCCTACCCGCTGTCCATCGTGCACCACTACGTGCTGCGGCGGGAAGAAGCGCGCGACCTGTGCGGGCTGGTGATGGCCGCTACCCGCCGCACGCTGGAACGCATTCCCGGCGCACCTTCCAAGCGCCTTCAGGACCTGCCCTTCGCGGCCGTGGCGCTGCGCCGCCTGCTGCGCGCCACCGGCGCGCGCCGCGTGGTGTTCAGCGCCAACGGCCTGCGCGAAGGCTGGTACGCCCGCCTGCTGCCCCCCGCGGTGCGCGAGCAGGACCCCCTGCTGGCCGCCGGCCGCGAGATGGCCGAGCGCTATGGCCGCGACACCGCCATGCCCCAGGCCCTGGTGGACTGGACCGCCCCCCTGTGGGGCCAGGAAAACCCCGCCGCCACCGCGCTGCGCGAGGCCGCCTGCTGGCTGTCCGACATCGGCAGCCACGACCACCCCGACTACCGCGCCGAACAGTCCTTTCTGCGCGTGCTGCGCCAGCCCGGCATCGGCCTGGACCACCATGAGCGCGCCTTTCTCGCCCTGGCCGTGGCGCTGCGCTACGAGCCGGAAGCCGACGCGCCCTGGCTGGCCAGCGCCCGGATGCTGCTGGATTCGGCCGCCATGCGCCGGGCCGAGATGCTGGGGGCGGTGCTGCGGCTGGCCTATACCCTGTCCGGCGGCACCCCCACCCTGCTGTCCCGTACCTCGCTCTCCGTTTCGGGCGCGACGCTGACCCTGCGCCTGGCGGGCGGTGGCGTCTTCGCCGGCGACAGCGTGCAGCGCCGGGTGGAGGCGCTGGCGGCGACGCTGGGGCTGGAAGGGATCGTCGATCCGGGGTGAAGGCCAGGGGCGCCGCCCCTTGACCCCGCCGGGGTGGCTGAGCCACCCCGGACCCCGGCATTTCCGGCTTTTGGTGGACCAGCGCGCCGGGGGTACCCCCCCCCCGGCGACTGGGAATCATGTTCCTGCTAATTTTTTTATAAGAATCCTCCGCCCACGGCTGGCGCCGTGCCAATCCAGAAAGTCCCGATCGCTTTCTGTCGGCGGGGTCTGGGGTGGCCCCGCCACCCCAGCGGGGGTCCAGGGGGCGGCGCCCCCTGGCCTGTCCCCTCAGTATTGCGCCGCCGCCCAGGCCACCGCCGCGTAGCGCCCGAACTTGCCGATGGCGACCAGCGGCACGAACACCACCAGCCGTTCCCGCATCACGCCCGCCACCGCCGTCAGCGGGTCGCCCACCACCGGCAGCCAGGCCAGCAGCAGCGTCCAGCGGCCGCCCTTGGCGTACCAGCGCTGCGCGCGGGCCAGGGCGGCTTCCGGCACCGGGAACCAAGGCTTGCCGCGCAGGCGTTCCAGCCCGCGCCCCAGTGCGTAGTTGACCAGGGAGCCGGCGACATTGCCGGTGCCCGCCGCCAGCACCAGCGCCCAGGCGGGGTGGTCGGTGCCGATCACCAGCCCGGCCAGCAGCGCCTCGGACTGCGCCGGCAGCAGCGTGGCGGCGACAAAGGCGGCGAGCGCCAGCCCGCCATAGGCCGCCAGCGCCGCGCCCATTCAGCTTTGCGGCTCGGGCGGCGGCACGGGGCGGACGCGCACGCGCTCGGGGCGGAAGCCCTGCATGGCGATGACCTCGAAGACCAGCGGCGGCTCGCTGTTCACCTGCACCGCGTCGCCCAAGGCGGGCAGGCGGTCGAGCCGTCCCATCATCAGCCCGGCCACGGTGGAATAGTCGCCCGCGTCTTCCGCCAGGCGGGTGCCGAGCTGCTGGTCCAGGCTGTGCAGGTCCAGGTGGGCATCCACCAGCCAGGCGCCGTCGGCCTCGCGTTCCAGGCGGGGCTGGCTGGCCTCGCCTTCCTGGAACTCGCCGGCGATGGCCTCGAAGATGTCGGTGGGCGTGGCGATGCCGTCCAGCGTGCCGTATTCGTCCACCACCACGGCCATCTGCACCGCGCTGCCGCGCAGCCGCTCCATGAGCCGCAGCACGTCCAGCCGGTCATGCACCAGCAGCGCCGGGCGGATGGAGCGCGCGGGGTCGATGGCGCCCTGCTCGATCAGGTCGCGCAGCAGGTCCTTGGCCAGCGCCACGCCGACGATCTCCTCGATCCGCCCGCGGCACACCAGAAAGCGCGAATGGCCGCTTTCCAGCATGCTGCGCTGGTGTTCCTCGGGCGTGCCGCCGATGTCCAGCCACACCACCTCGTTGCGCGGCGTCATGATGGAGCGTACCGGCCGCTCGCCCAGCGCCATCACGCCCTGCACCATGGAGCGTTCCTGCGGGCCAAAGGCCGGCGGCTCCGGCTCGGGCGCGCCGGGCTCGGGCGCCGCGTCGCCGCGCTGCGGGCCGCCAAGCAGGCGCAGCACGGCCAGCGCCGTGCGGTCGCGCAGGTCGCCGGTGGTCATGCGCTTGGCGTGGCCACGGCGGGCAAGCTGGTTGAAGCCCTCGATGACGATGGAAAAGCCGATGGCGGCGTAGAGGTAGCCCTTGGGGAAGTGGAAGCCGAGGCCCTCGACGATCAGCGAAAAGCCGATCATCAGCAGAAAGCCGAGGCACAGGATCACCACCGTCGGATGCGCGGACACGAAGCGCATCAGCGGGCGGGACGCCGCGATCATCACGATCATCGCGAGCACCACGGCGATGTACATGATGGACAGGTGCTGCACCATGCCGACGGCGGTGATCACGCTGTCGAGCGAGAACACCGCGTCCAGCACCACGATCTGCGCCACCACCTGCCAGAAGGAAGCCCAGACGCGCGGCCCTTCCTTGGCCTCGTGGCCACCTTCCAGCCGCTCGTGCAGCTCCATGGTCGCCTTGAACAGCAGGAACAGCCCGCCCAGCACCAGGATCAGCCCGCGCCCGGTGACGGTGAGCCCGGCGACGCTGAACAGCGGCGCCGTCAGGCCGACGATCCAGGAGATGGCGGCCAGCAGGCCGAGGCGCATGACCAGCGCCAGCGACAGGCCGATGATGCGCGCCTTGTTGCGTTGCTCGGGCGGCAGCTTGTCGGCCAGGATGGCGATGAAGATGAGGTTGTCGATGCCGAGCACCAGCTCCAGCACGATCAGCGTCCCCAGCCCCAGCCAGGCGGTGGGGTCGGCGATCCATTCCATCGTCTAACGGCTCCGTGCGGAAGAAGGGTGCGGGGTCAGGACGGGCGGCTGAGCCGCGCGCGCAGGGCGGCCGAGACCGCCGGGCGCAGCCGTTGCCAGCCCAGCCACAGCAGCACGGCGGCGGCCAGCACGGCGCCGATCATCACGGGGTCCGGCTTTTCGCCCATCTGGCGCGCCAGCCAGCCGCCGATGGAACCGGGCATCAGCACCACCGGCGCCCACAGGATGGCGGACAGGATGTTGGCGCTTTGGAAGGCGGCGTTCCTCATGCCGGTGACGCCGGCGGCCAGCGGCGTCACCGCGCGCATGGGCCCGAGAAAGCGGCCGACGAACACCGCCCACCAGCCCCAGCGGCGGAACACCACCACCGACCAGGCATAGGGGCGGCGGCAGGCGCGCGGCAGCCAGCAGCGGGCGCGGTAGGGACCGATCCAGCGCGCCAGCCAGTAACCCGCCGCATCGCCGCCCACGCCGCCGATCATGCAGGCCAGCAGCACCGGCCAGGGCTCCACCAGCCCGGCGCCGATCAACGCGCCAAGCCCCAGCAACAGCGCCGTGGAGGGCACCAGGATGCTGACGATGGGGAAGGATTCCAGAAAGGCGATCACAAAGGTCACGGGCGCCGCCCAGGCGGCATTCGCCTGCACCCAGGCCTCGAACCAGGTCGTCCAGTCTTGCAACATGGACATCCGGTAACAGGTCGGCGGGCCGCTTGCCAGGGCGCGCTGCCCGTCTGCACGAAATGTCATCCGCCCCCGGGGGGCGCGCCGCGGTGCCGCCCCGGCGTCACGCCGCCCGGCGGCGGCGCAGCAGCCCCGTCACCGCCCGGGCGACCGGGGCCAGCACGTATTGCGCGACCGGGATGGCCAGCGCGCCCACCACCACGCCCAGCACGCCGGACAGCGCCGCCGTCACCACCCAGTTCACGGCGCCCGAGGCCGCCGGAACAAACCCGGCGGCGGCGGCCGCGATGTCATGCACCACGTGGCCCGGCGCGGTGACGCCGAATTCCTCCAGACCGTGCAGGACGATGCCACCGCCCACCCACAGCATGGCGGCGGTGCCGACGATGCCCAGGATCTTCAGGAACACCGGCATGCCCACCACCAGCCCGCGGCCGATCGCCCGGGTCACCGGCGCCAGCGCGCGGTCGGCGCCGCCCGGCGCGGCGGCGGGCGGCGCCACCACCGGGATGGCGGCCGGCACGGCGGCGCGGCGCGTGGCGGCGTGGGGCGCCGGCGCCGCGGCTTCCGGCCGCACCGTGCCGCCGCCCCCCCGCAGGCCCAGCAGGGTGGAGGCCGGCCGCTCGTTCACCGCCAGGGCGACGCCCACGTCGTCCGCCTTCACGATCAGCGCCACCGCGCCGTAGACCAGCAGCGTGACGCCGATGCCCACCACCGCCAGGATCACCGCCTGCGCCAGGGTGGACTGCCCTTCCAGGCCCGCCAGGGTCAGCGCCATGATCTCGGCGGACAGAATGAAGTCGGTCTTGATGGCGCCGCTGACCCGTTGCTCCTCCAGCAGCGTCAGGTCCTGTGGCGCGGCGGCCGTGGCGGCCTCGTGCGCCTCGGCCGCGTGGGGGCGGAGGGCGTGCAGCAGCTTCTCGGCGCCCTCGTAGCAAAGAAAGGCGCCGCCCAGCATCAGCAGCGGCGTGATGCTCCAGGGCGCCAGCCAGCTCAGCGCCAGCGCGCCCGGCAGCAGGAACAGCAGCTTGTTCTTCAGCGAGCCGAGCGCGATGCGGCCGACGATCGGCAGCTCCCGCTGCGCCGCGAAGCCCACCACGTAGCGTGGCGTCACCGCCGCATCGTCGATCACCACGCCCAGTGCCTTGGTGCCGGCCCGCGCCGACTGCGCCACCACGTCATCCAGCGAGGCCGCCGCCACCTTGGCCAGGGCGGCGACGTCGTCCAGCAATGCGATCAGCCCAACGCTCACGGGGTTTATCCTTCGGATGGCGGCCAAGATGACAGGGCCGTCATCCGCCAGCGGGAAAGCGCCATGAGCGGCAGCGTTGCAGGCCGGCCACGAAATTTCATGTCCGCCACGGCTGCGAGCGGGAAAGCAAGCGGCAGGAAGACGGGGGCCGGGGGAATTCCCTCCCCCGGCCTTTTCCCTACGCCCCCGGCAGTTCCACGCTCAGCACGCTGGCACTGTCGGCTTCGGTGATCAGCAGGGTGGTGCCGTCCGGCGCCAGGCACAGGTTGGTGGGCGTGTGGCCGAAGTCGCGGCAGTCGATCGCCAGCACCGGCACGCCGAAGGGGTCAACCCCCCAGACCATGCCATGGCCGGGGTTGGCGACGAACAGGCGGTCGTGCGCGTCCACCGCCAAGCCGTCCGGCCCCGAGATGCCGGCGGGCGTGCGAAAGAACACGCCGGCCTTGGCCACCAAGGCATCCTGGCGCAGCGCGAAGCGCCAGACCTCGCAGGAGCGTGTCATGGCCACGTAGCAATGCGTGGCCGCGCGGTTCAGCACGATGCCGTTGGGGCTGGGACCGTTGCCGAGCAGCCTGTCCACCCGCCCGTCCGGCCACAGGCGCCACACGCGGCCGGTGGGGTCCTGCAGCCCGGTCTGGCCCTGGTCGGTCACCAGGATCTGCCCGCCGGGGCCGGTGGCAACGTCGTTCAGGCCGCGGAAGCCCTCGCCGTTCACGGTTTCCAGCAACGGGGCGATGGCGCCGCTGGCGGGGTCCAGGCTCAGCAGCCCGTGGCGGTGGTCGGCCACCAGCAGGCTGTCGGCGGTGCCGGTGGCCAACCCGTTGGGCCAGCCCTCGTATTCCGCGACCACCGGCCACTGGGTGGGGCCGACGCGGAAGATGCGGCCAAAGGGGATGTCCACCACGTGCAGGTTGCCGGCGCTGTCGAAGCAGGGTGCTTCCAGGAAGCTGTCGATCTCCTGCCCCCCCTTGTTGGCATCCGCCCAGGGGGTGCGGCGGGGGTTGCGAAGCCGGTCCGGCAGGCGGGACAGCAGGCGGGGGGTGAGGGCGCGGGGCTGGGGAAACCACATGGCGGCGGAAGCTGCCCCGCCGCCGGGCGCGCCGCAAGCGGACCCCCTTCCCTTTTGCCACCCGGTGAGCCGATGATGGCGGCAGAGAAGAATGTGGGGAACGTGACCATGGCGAAGTTCGGCCTCAGCCAGCCCATGCGGCGTGTGGAGGACCCCCGGTTGCTCAAAGGCGCCGGGCGCTACACGGACGACATCTCCGTACCCGGGCAACTGCACGGCATCCTGCTGCGCAGCCCGCACGCGCATGCGCGCATCAGCACGATCGACACCGCCGACGCGCGCGCCCTGCCCGGCGTGCACGCGGTGCTGACCGGCCAGGACTGGATGGACGAGGGGCTGGGCGAGCTGCCCTGCGCCATCCCGCTCAAGAACCGCGACGGCAGCCCGCGCGCCAACACGCCGCGCTACGGCCTGGCCGTCGGCACCGTGCGCCACGTGGGCGACCCGGTGGCCTTTATCGTCGCCGACACCGTGCAGGCGGCGCGCGACGCGGCCGAGGCGGTGATGGTGGATTACGAGGTGCTGCCCAGCGTCAACGAGCTGGCCACCGCGCACCAGCCGGGCCAGCCGCAGCTTTGGCCGGAAGCGCCCAACAACACCTGCTTCGACTGGTCGGCCGGCGACAAGGAGCAGACGGACGCGCTGTTCGCCGGCGCCGCGCACGTCACCAAGCTGACGGTGGTGAACAACCGCATCGTCGTGAACAGTATGGAAGGCCGGGCGGCGCTGGCCGAGTACGACGCGGCCGCGCAGAAGTTCACCCTGCATGCCGGCACCCAGGGCTCCTGGGTGGTCAAGGACCTGCTCGCCAAGTCGGTGTTCCACCTGCCGCCGGAAAAGTTCCGCGTGGTCACGCCCGATGTCGGCGGCGGCTTCGGCATGAAGCTGTTTCTTTACGCCGAATACGCGCTGTGCTGCTGGGCCGCGCGCAAGCTGGGCCGGCCGGTGAAGTGGGCGGCCGAGCGGATGGAGGCCTTCCAGTCCGACACCCAGGGCCGCGCCAACCTGACGGTGGGCGAGCTGGCGCTGGACAAGGACGGCAAGTTCCTGGCGCTGCGCACGCTGAACCGCGCCGACATGGGCGGGTATCTTTCCACCTTCGCGCCCTTCATCCCCAGCGGCGCGGGCACCAAGGTGCTGGCCAGCGTCTACGGCTTCCAGGCGATCTACGCCAACGTGCTGGGCATCCTGACCAACACCGTGCCGGTGGACGCCTATCGCGGCGCCGGCCGGCCTGAGAGCAACTACCTGGTGGAGCGGCTGATCGACGCCGCGGCGCGCGAAACGGGGATCGACCGCATCGAGCTGCGTCGGCGCAACATGGTGCCGATGAGCGCCATGCCGCACCGCACGCCGGTCGGCCAGAACTACGACTCGGGCGACTTCGTGCAGGTGCTGGACAAGGCGCTGGAGAAGTCCGACTGGGCCGGCTTCGCCGCCCGCAAGGCCGAGTCGGCTTCCCGCGGCAAGCGCCGCGGCATCGGCATGGCCTATTACCTGGAAGCCACCGGCGGCGACCCCAGCGAGCGCGCCGAGTTCCGCTTCAAGGACGACGGCTTCGTGGACGTGCTGGTCGGCACCCAGTCTTCCGGCCAGGGCCACGAGACGGCCTATGCCATGATCACCAGCCACCAGCTGGGCGTGCCGATCGACAAGATCCGCGTGCTGCAGGGCGACTCGGACGACATCCCGGTCGGCGGCGGCACCGGCGGCGCGCGCAGCCTGTATTCCGAGGGCACCGCGCTGCTCGCCACCGCCACCACGGTGATCGAGAAGGGCAAGCAGGCGGCCGGCGAGGTGCTGGAGGCCAGCAGCGCCGACATCGAGTTCGAGGCGGGGCGCTTCGCCATCGCCGGCACCGACCGCGGCATCGGCATCATGGAACTCGCGGCCACGCAGCGCGCCCGCGCCGCGAAGGGCGAGAGCGCCACGACGCTGGACGCGGCCGAGGTGGCGCAGGTGCCACACGGCACCTACCCGAACGGCTGCCACATCGCCGAGGTGGAGGTGGACCCCGAGACCGGCCACGTCACCATCGCCCGCTACATCGTGGTGGACGACGTGGGCCACGCACTGAACCCGATGATCGTGCGCGGCCAGGTGCATGGCGGCGTGGTGCAGGGCATCGGCCAGGCGGTGATGGAGCGCACCGCCTACGACCCCGAAACCGGCCAGTTGATCTCGGCCAGCCTCAACGACTACGCCCTGCCGCGCGCCGCCGACATCCCGGACATCGAGGTGGAACTGGTGGAGATCCCCTGCGAAACCAACCCGCTGGGGGTCAAGGGCGCGGGCGAGGCCGGCGCCGTCGGCTCGCCGCCCGCGATGATCAACGCCCTGGTGGACGCCCTGGCCGACGACGGCGTAACGCATATCGACATGCCGGCGACGCCGGAAGTGGTGTGGAAGGCGCTGCGGGCGGCCTGAAGCCCTGGCCAGGGGGCGCTGCCCCCTGGACCCCCGCCGGGGTGGCGGTGCCACCCCGGACCCCGCCATGCACGGCCGTGGCCGCGTGGCGCGCCGGGGGTCGATAACCCCCGGCGGCTGAGAGTTCAGCGCGCGTGGTTTCTTTTGAACATCACCCGCCTGCGGCTCACGACCGCCATGGCAGGTGCCAAAATCTCTTCCGATGCCGGGGTTCCAGGGTGGCTCAGCCACCCCGGCGGGGAAGTCCCGAAAGGGCGGAGCCCCTTTGGCGCCCGCCTGTCACCCCTGGATCAGCTTCACCTTGCGCCCGTCCACGCCCAGCGCCAGCTTGCCGGTCTTCAACGCCATGGCCGCCTGGCCGAACACCAGCCGCCGCCAGCCGTGCAGCGCGGGCACTTCCGGCTCCGCCTCGGCGGCCAGGCGTTCCAGCTCGTCGGACGACGCGATCAGCTTGGGCGCCACGTCGTGCTCCTCCGCCTTGGCGGCCAGCAGCACCTTGAGCAGCGCCACCAGCGCGGGGGAAGCCGGCGGGCCCTGCCGGGGCTCGCGCGGCGGCTCAGGCAGCTCGGACTCCGGCAGCGCCTTGGCGGCGGCCAGCGCGGCCAGCAGCCCGGCGCCGGTCTTGCCGTCCGCGAAGCCCTTGCTGATGCCCCGGGCGCGGGACAGGTCGTTGGCGTTGGTGGGCTGGGTGGCGGCGATCTCCAGCAGCGTCTCGTCGCGCACCAGCCGCTGGCGGGGGATGTTGACGCGCTGCGCCTCGCGCTCCCGCCAGGCGGCGGCGGCGCGGATGGCGGCCAGAAAGCGGCGGTTGGTGCTGCGCGGCTTCAGCCGCTCCCACGCCGTCTCGGGGTCCTGGCGGTAGGTGGCGGGGTCGCACAGCTCCGCCATCTCCTCGGCCACCCAGGACAGGCGGCTGTCCTGGGTCAGCCGCTCCAGCAGCGCGACGTAGACGCGGCGCAGATGCGTGACGTCGGCCGCCGCATAAGCCACCTGGGCCGCGGACAACGGCCGCGCCGCCCAGTCGGAGAACCGGTGCGCCTTGTCGATGGAAGCCCCGGCCAGGCCGCGCACCAAGCTGTCGTAGCTGGCCTGGTCGCCGAAGCCGGCCACCATGGCGGCCACCTGCGTGTCGAACAGCGGGCGCGGCGGCGCGCCAAAGCGCAGGATGCAGATCTCCACGTCCTGCCGCGCGGCGTGGAACACCTTGATCACCTTGGGATCGGCCAGCAGCTCGCCCAGCGGGGCGAGGTCCAGGCCCTCGGCCATGGCGTCGATCACCGCCACATCCTCGGCCCCGCCGAGCTGCACCACGCAGAGCTCGGGCCAATAGGTCCGTTCCCGCATGAACTCGGTGTCGACGGTGACGAAGGGTTCCTGGCGCAACCGCGCGCAGAGCGCGGACAGCGCCTCGGTGGTGGAGATCAGGACAGGGGCGGCGTCCTGGGCCTGCGTGCGTCGGCTCATTCTCCCTCTGTTCTAGCGAAGCCTGCGCCGGACGCAAACTCGGGGGGGAGGGGGACCGGCTAAGTCGGGGCACGGGGCAGACCAGCCTTGACTTCATCGCCCCCCCGCCCTCCTTGTTCGCCCGTTTTCCGCGGCCCTGGGATTTATGTGACGATGCACGCCTACCGGACCCATACCTGCGGCGCGCTGCGCGCCAGTGACGCGGGCCAGACCGCCCGCCTTTCCGGCTGGGTGCACCGCAAGCGCGACCACGGCGGGCTGCTGTTCATCGACCTGCGCGACCACTACGGGCTGACGCAATGCGTCATCCCCTCCGGCTCCGCGGTGTTCGAGCAGGCGGATCAGCTGCGCGCCGAAAGCGTCATCACCGTCACCGGCGAGGTCGTGGCGCGCGAAGGCGGCACGGTGAACGACAAGCTGCCGACGGGCGCCATCGAGCTGCGGGTGCAGGCGCTGGAGGTGCAAAGCCACGCCGACGTGCTGCCCATCCAGGTGGCCGGCGAGCAGGAGTTCCCCGAGGAGCTGCGCCTGCGCTACCGCTTCCTCGACCTGCGGCGCGAAAAGCAGCACCGCAACATCATGCTGCGCGCGGGCGTCATCGCCTCCATCCGCCGCCGCATGATCGAGCAGGGCTTCACCGAGTTCCAGACGCCGATCCTGACGGCGTCCTCGCCGGAAGGCGCGCGCGACTTCCTGGTGCCGAGCCGCAACCACCCGGGCTCCTTCTACGCGCTGCCGCAGGCGCCGCAGCAGTTCAAGCAGCTGGCCATGGTGGCGGGCTTCGACCGCTACTTCCAGATCGCCCCCTGCTTCCGCGACGAGGCGAGCCGTGCCGACCGCTCTCCGGGCGAGTTCTACCAGCTCGACTTCGAGATGAGCTTCGTCACCCAGGAAGACGTCTTCGCCGCCATCGAGCCGGTGATGGAGGGCATCTTCAACGAATTCGGCGGTGGGCGGAAGGTGACGCCCGCGCCCTTCCCCCGCATCCCCTACGACACGGCGATGCTGGACTACGGCTCGGACAAGCCGGACCTGCGCAACCCGATCAAGATCACCGACGTCACGGAGAGCTTCCGCGACTCGGGCTTCGGGCTGTTTGCCAAGGTGGTCGCCGGCGGCGGCATCGTGCGTGCCATTCCCGCGCCGGGCGCGGCGGACAAGCCGCGCGGCTTCTTCGACAAGCTGAACGAGTGGGCGCGCGCCGAGGGCGCCGGGGGCCTGGGCTACATCCAGTTCGCGGCCGAGGCTGCCCGCGGCCCGATCGCCAAGAACCTGGAAGCCGAGCGCGTGGAGGCCATCCGCGCGGCCTGCGGGCTGAACCCCGGCGACGCCGTGTTCTTCGCGGCCGGCAAGCCGGACGAGACGCCAAAATTCGCCGGCAAGGTCCGCACCAAGCTCGGCGAGGAGCTGGGGCTGATCGAGCAGGGCGAGTTCCGCTTCTGCTGGATCGTCGACTTCCCGATGTACGAGATGAACGAGGAAACCAAGCAGGTCGACTTCAGCCACAACCCCTTCAGCATGCCGCAGGGCGGGCTGGAAGCGCTGAACACCATGGACCCGCTGGAGATCAAGGCCTTCCAGTACGACATCGTGTGCAACGGCATCGAGCTGTCCTCGGGCGCCATCCGCAACCACCGCCCGGACATCATGATCCGCGCCTTTGAGATCGCCGGCTACACCGAGCAGACGGTCGAGGAGCGCTTCGGCGGCATGCTGGCCGCCTTCCGCTACGGCGCGCCGCCGCACGGCGGCTCGGCGCCGGGCATCGACCGCATGGTGATGCTGCTGGCCGACGAGCCCAACATCCGCGAGGTCATCCTGTTCCCGCTGAACCAGCAGGGCCAGGACCTGATGATGCTGGCGCCCGCCCCGGTGGACACCGCCCGGCTTAAAGAACTCTCCATCAAGCTCGATTTGCCGCCCGCCAAGGGTGCGCCCACCCCCAAGGCTCCCTAACTGACGGGGATGACCGGACTGAAGGAGCGAAGGGCCATGCGGCTGCGCGATGTGCTGGGTTCCACCGCCGTGGCGGCCACGCTGGTGCTGGGGCTCGCCGCCCCGGCCGGGGCCCAGGGGAATAGCCAGGGAAATGCCCCCGCCCCCCAGGCCACGCCTCCGGCGGCCGAGGGTGCCGCCGCCATGGCCCCGCACCGCGCCGCCTATCGCCTGACGCTGGACCGCGCGCGGCCGGACGGCCAGGTCAGCTCCGCCTCCGGCGCCATGCTGTTCGAGGTGCGCGACGCCTGCGACGGCTGGACCACCCGCCAGCGGCTGAGCCTGCGCATCCTGGACCGTGCCGGCGACACGGTGGAAACGTCGTCCGACTATTCCACCTGGGAAAGCAAGGACGGCCAGCGCCTGCGCTTCACCCTGACGCAATCCGCCCAGGGTGCCGTGACCCAGCGCATCTCCGGCGAGGCGACGCTGAACGGCGACAAGGGTGGCACCGCGACCTACGAGCAGCCCGAGGCGCAGCAGGTCACCCTGCCGCCCGGCACCATCCTGCCCATGGCGCACACCATCCGCACCCTGGCCATGGCCCGTGCCGGCGAGAAGATGCTGGTGACGCCGCTGTTCGACGGCACCAGCGCCGACGGCGCGCAGGACAGCACCACCCTGCTGCAGAACTGGACCCCGGCCCCGGGCCAGGCGCGCTTTCCGCTGCTGGCGCAGCCCAGCGCCCGCATGCGCATCGCCTTTTTCGACCGGGGTGCCGCCGCCGCCGGGGCCGGCACGCCGGAATACGAGGTCGGGCTGCGCTACTTCGCCAACGGCGTGGCGGATGAGATGAAGATGGACTTCGGCGACTTCACCCTGGACGGCAAGGTGGAAGAACTGGCGCCGCTGCCGCACGACTGCTGAACGGCGACACCGCTCCAGCCAGCATCAATGCCCGGGTGGCCTGACCGCCCGGGCGACAGCAGGTGTTCCGCTTCCGAAGGCAGAGATCTCGGTGCCCTGCGAGGAACAGGCGCTGTCCCGGCAACGGTCCGGTGCGCCCGTTTCGCCACCGCGGACCATCAGGACATATGGCGCGGCCCGGTCAATAAGGCCCGAAGGCGGCGCCGACCGTCAGCGCGACGCGGTCGCGAGCCTTTGCGCGTCATCCGCCGGGGCCACGCCCCGGATCACCATGCTGTTGTGCACCCAGCCTTCGGCCTGTTGCTGGCCAACCTGCAGCCAACCGCCCGGCGCCTCGGCGAAGACGCGCATGGCGGTGCCCCGCGCCAGCACGCGGATCACCGCGCCGCCGCCATGGGGATTTTCGCGCATGTTGCCGTTCTGCCGCAGCGTCACGCCGCCAAAGTTCTGCTGGGCCTGAGCGGCCTCCGCTTCCATGCGCTTCACAGCCGGGGGCGCATCGGGGGTGATGGTGTTCAGGCGCGCCGGAATGACGGGCAGCGGCGGCGGGGCGCCGCGGCGTTGGGCGGGCATCGCCGCGGCATCGGCCACGCAACGGCTCTGGGTTTCCACGAACACGCGGGTGGCGGACACGTCGTCGATGGCCACGTGCGGCTCCACCGCCATGGCACCGTCCGCCTGCCGCGACACCAGCGCCACGAAGGGCGTGGCGGGGCCGCCGTTGAGCGTCAGCTGGCCACAGATCGCCATGGTGTCGGCCACGGCCTGGGTGTGGCCGGTGACATCGCGAAACGCCAGCGCGCCGCGCAGGTCGTTGCGCAACCGGTCCTCGACAGCCTTGCGCGCTTCCGCCGTCCGCGCCGCCAGGTCGGCCTGCGCGGCCTCGGCCTTGCCGGCGGCGGCATCGTCGCAGCCGGCCAGCAACGGCGCGGCCGCCAGCAGGCCCAGCACCGCCATGGGGGCGAACCGGATCATCGGCTTGAACATCATGGAACGCCTCCCTGCACGGTGCCGGGCATCGTTGCCAGGCTGGCGGTCCAACCGCCTATGCGGGCGATAGTTACAGGATCGGACGATCACAGCGCCGCGCGGCTGGCATGACCGGGCGGCGGGGCGGCGGCGGATGGCCTTATTCCGCCGTGTGCCGGTCCAGCAGGCCATCGGGCAGCCGCATGGCCTGCGCGGTCCAGGTCCAGACCAGCCAGCATTCCACCGGGCGGTCCGGCCAGATCTGCCGCAGCAGCGCGCGATAGGCCGCCATCTGGCGGATGTAGAGCGGCTGCACGCCTTCCAGCGTGTCCGGCGGCGGGCGGTTGGTCTTGTAGTCCAGCACCATCACGCGGTCCGGCAGCACGGCCAGCCGGTCCACCTGCCCGGCCAAGCGCAGGTGTCCCACCGTGCCGGCCAGCGGCGCCTCGGCCATGGAGCCAGGGCCGAAGGCGGCCAGCAGCGCGGGGTGCTGGATCAGCCCCAGCACCTCCTCCAGCGTCGCCGCCTGCTCCTCGCGCGACAGGGCATGGCCGGGGCGGGCCAGAAAGGCACGGGCGGCGGCGGGGCGGTCGGCTTCCGCGTAGTCCGGCAGGTGCTGCATCATGGCGTGGATCATCTTGCCGCGGCGGAAGCGGCGGCCCGCCGGGTCGGCGGCGCCGTGCGGCGCGGCGGCGGGGGTGTCCTCCTCGCCCGGCAGGGCGGAAGGCGACCAGATGGGGGCGGCGCTTTCGCTCAATGCCGGCGCCGTGGCCCAAGCCGGCAGCGGCGCCAGGGCGGCGGCCCCGGCATGGCGCGGCGCGGCGCGGGGCGCGGCGGTCTGCGCGCTGGCCAGCCGCAGCAGCGGGCCGCTGAACACGGCGGCGGCCGGGGCGCCGAAGTCCTGCGGGCGGAAGGGCTGCTCCTCCAGGCCGGCCATCCGGGCGGCGCCGGCGGCGGCCAGGGCGTACCAGCCGCCCTCCTTGGGCGCGCCGGGGGTGCACAACAGCAGCCGGTCCTCGGCGCGGGTCAGGGCGACGTAGAGCAGGCGGTTTTCTTCCGCCTCGCGCGCCAGAGTTTCAGCCTCGGCCAGCTCGGCCCAGGCGGGGGCGTGCATCTCGCGCCGCGGCGCCCAGAAGGGCAGCGGCGGCGAGGATTCATGCCAGCGCAGGGTTTCCCGCCCCTGGCCGTTGCCGAGGTCGGGGATGATGACCACCGGCGCCTGCAATCCCTTGGCGCCATGGGCGGTCAGCAGCCGCACCGCGTCCGCGCCGCTTTCCGCCTCGCGCTTCACCAGCGCGCCGCCGCGCCGCAGCCATTGCAGAAAGCCCTGCAGGCTGGGGGGATGGCGCGACTCGTAGGTCAGAGCGGCGTTCAGCACCTCGTCCAGCGGGTCGGCGGCGTCGGGGCCAAGGCGCGCCAGCAGCCGGGCGCGGCCGCCATGGATGCCCAGGATCTCGGCCAGCAGCGTGTGCGGCGTGTGCAGGTCGGCCTGGTCGGCCAGCTCCGCCATCCAGTCGGCGGCGCGGCCCAGCAGGCTGTCCTTGCCGCGCTCCTGCAGCACGCGCCACCACAGCGGCTGCACGCGGCCGTGGGCGATCGCGAACAGCTCCTCCTCCGACAGCCCGACCAGCGGGCTTTTCAGCACGGCGGCGAGCTGCAGGTCGTCTTCCGGCAACAGCAGCACGTCGCACAGCGCCAGCACGTCCTGCACCGCGATCTGGTCGATCAGCCTCAGCCGGTCCACGCCGCCCACCGGCACCTCGCGCTTCTTCAGCGCCGCCACCAGGAGGTCGGAAAAGGCGGTGCGACGGCGCAGCAGCACCAGGATGTCGCCGGGACGGATCGGCCGGTCGCCCTGCGACGGCAGGCGGTCATGGGCGATCATGTCGGCGATGCGGGCGGCGACGCTGTCGGCCAGCAGGGCGGCGGCGTTGGACTGGTCGACCGGCTCCTCCGGCACTTCCCAGGGCGTCGCGCTGTCGCGCGGGGGGTCGGCCAGCGGCGGCCAGATCTCCACCAGGCCAGCTTCCCCCACCCGGTCGGCGCGGTGGGTCAGGGTGGCGCCTTCCGCCACCACGCCACGCCGCGCGGGCCCCTCGGCGAAGACGGCATCGACCAGCGCCAGCACGGGGGCGGTGGAACGGAAGGAGACCTGCAGCGGCACGGCCTCGAACCGCGCGCCGGCGTCCGGCACCAGCTTGGCGAAGTGCCCCTGCCATTGCGCGAAGCCGGCGGCGTCCGCGCCCTGGAAGCCGTAGATCGACTGCTTCTCGTCACCCACCGCGAAGATGGAGCGGGCCGTGGGCTCGGCCCGCGTGCCCTCGCCCGCGAAGAACTCGGCGGCGAGCTTGGAGGCGATCTCCCACTGCGCCTTGTTGCTGTCCTGCGCCTCGTCCAGCAGCAGGTGGTCCAGGCCGCCATCCAGCTTGTACAACACCCAGGCGCTGCCCGGATCGGTGAGCAGCCGCTCGGCGGCGGTGATCAGGTCATCGAAGTCCACCGCACCCGCGCGCGCCTTGCGCTGGGCATAGGCGGCCAGCACCGGCTGGGCCAGCGCCAGCAGCGCCAGCGTCGCGGCATGCAGCTTCCAGGCGCGGCGGCTTTCCTCCAGCGCGAAGACCCGCTCGGCCTCCGCGCGCAGAATGCCGATCGCCTCGGGAAAGGCATCCTTCAGCCCGCCCTTGGTGGCCAGGCTGCGATCGGCATAGGGCTTGCCGTCGGCGGTCAGGAACAGGCGGGTCCATTCCTCCCAGCGCGCGGGGCGGGCCTCCGCTGGCAAAGCCAGCCAGGCCTTCAGCGCGGCGCCGCGGCGGCGGTCGTTGTCGTTGCCGCTGGTGGCCAGCAGGGCGGCCGCGCGGTCCAGCGCGGGCGGCACCCGCACCGCCTCGGCCACCGCGCCGGCCTCGTCGCCCGTGGCGGGCAGGCCCAGGCGGCGGCGCAGCACGGCATCGCACCCCGCCACGCCGCCGGCTTCCGCGATCGCCTGCGCCAGCCGGTCGCGGTGCTTCACCAGAGCCGCGACCGTCTGCGCGAAGTCATCCGGGCTGCCGAGCCCGGCCATTGCCTCCACCGCCGCCTCCGGCAGCCGGCCGGAGGACAGGACGGCTTCCCGTGCCTCGGCCAGCATGGCGCTGGCATCGGTGTCCTCGATCAGGGTGAACTGCGGCGGCAGCCCGGCTTCCAGGGGGAAGGAGCGCAAAACCGACTGGCAAAAGGCGTGGATGGTGGCGATGCGCATGCCGCCGGGCTGGTCCAGCACCTCGGCGAACAGCGCCCGGGCGCGGGACAGGGCGGCGGCGTCCGGCGTCTGGCCGGTCAGGGCCTGCAGGCTTTCTGCCAGTGGCGCGTCCGGGGCCACGGCCCATTCGCCCAGGCGGCGGGCCAGGCGGGTGCTCATCTCGGCCGCGGCGGCCTTGGTGAAGGTCAGGCACAGGATGCGGCCGGGCCGGGTGCCGGGCCGCAGCAAGAGGCGCAGCACCCGGTCGGTCAGCACCTTGGTCTTGCCGGAGCCGGCGGAGGCCCCCACCCAGGCCGAGGCCCCGGGGTCGGAGGCGCGGCGCTGCGCGGCCTCGGCTTCAGCGCGGGGGGACAGCAGGTTGGCGGACATGATGCGCCTATGATCGCGGGTCCGGGACGCCGGGTCCAGCGCCCTTGCGGTGGACACGGAAGCACGGCTGCCGCATTGCACCCGCTTCGCGCCGAGGAGCAGACAGTGACCCCCGACCCCATCCCCGCCGAAGACCGTGTCGAGGCCGAGGGCCCGGTGCTGCCCCATGCGCTGACGCGCGAGAGGCTGCTGGATAACTCGCTGGACAAGATGGTGGGCGATGCCTTCGGGCCGCAGCTGCTGACGGCCGAGCAGCGCGAGGCCTCGCTGGCCGAAACCCTGCACCTACGGCCGGAAGGGCCAGTCTGGCTGTTCGGCTATGGCTCGCTGATCTGGAACCCGACCATCCATTATGCCGAAAGCCGCGTGGCCCGGGTGGAGGGCTGGCAGCGTGCCTTCTGCCTGTCCACGCCTGTCGGCCGCGGCACGCCGGAGCAGCCCGGGCTGGTGCTGGCGCTGGATGCTGGCGGCGCCTGCGAGGGGGTCGCCTTCCGCATCGCCGAGGAGGTGCTGGCGGAGGAATTATCGTTGATCTGGCGGCGGGAAATGCTGACCGGCGCCTATATCCCGCGCTGGTTGCCGCTTCTGGACGCCGAAGGCCAGGCCTACGGCCACGGCATCGCCTTCACGGTGAATCGCGCGGGACCGCAATACGCCGACCTGCCGGAGGATGCCGTGGTGCAGCGTCTGGCCACGGCGCAGGGCCAGCTGGGGAGTGCCGCGCAATACCTGTTCGAAACCCATGCTGGGCTGCGCCGCCTGGGCATCCAGGACCCGTTTCTGGATCATCTGGCATTGCGGGTCGCGGCTGCGCAGAAGGCGGGGTGAAACGCAGAACGGCCCTTCGCGATGAAGCGAAGGGCCGTTCTGAAAGGGATGCGGGGACAGGATTTGAACCTGTGACCTTCAGGTTATGAGCCTGACGAGCTACCGGGCTGCTCCACCCCGCGTGGGTGTATGTGTTGGGATCTGTGCGGTGATCAACGGTACGATCCGGCTGGGTGGCCCGGCGGCGACCTACTCTCCCGTGCCTTGAGACACAGTACCATGGGCGCTGAGGCGTTTCACGGCCGAGTTCGGGATGGGATCGGGTGTGGCAGCCTCGCGATGGCCACCGGGCCACCGAGCCGGATCGAAGTTGATGGTGCACAGATGTGAGGTGATGAGGATGGTGATATCGGGTGGAAGTGTTGTGAGTGTGTCGCGGATGGATGCTGCGTGCGGTGTTCATCGTGAGATGGACCGCGTTGATAGAGTTGAGATCGATCGGGCTATTAGGACCGCTCGGCTGCGTCTGTTACCAGACTTCCACCTGCGGCCTATCGACGTGATGGTCTATCACGGCCCTTAGGGAGATCTCGTTTAGAGGCTGGTTTCCCGCTTAGATGCCTTCAGCGGTTATCCGTTCCGCACTTAGCTACCCAGCGATGCGCCTGGCGGCACAACTGGTACACCAGAGGTACGTCCATCCCGGTCCTCTCGTACTAGGGACAGATCCTCGCAAATCTCCTACACCCATGGCAGATAGGGACCGAACTGTCTCACGACGTTCTAAACCCAGCTCACGTACCGCTTTAATCGGCGAACAGCCGAACCCTTGGGACCTGCTCCAGCCCCGGGATGCGATGAGCCGACATCGAGGTGCCAAACCTCCCCGTCGATGTGGACTCTTGGGGGAGATCAGCCTGTTATCCCTAGAGTACCTTTTATCCGTTGAGCGATGGCCCTTCCACGCGGGACCACCGGATCACTAAGGCCGACTTTCGTCTCTGTTCGCGCTGTCGCGCTCACAGTCAGGCGGGCTTATGCCTTTGCACTCAACAGCCGATGTCCGACCGGCTTGAGCCCACCATCGCGCGCCTCCGTTACCATTTGGGAGGCGACCGCCCCAGTCAAACTGCCCACCACGCAGGGTCCCGACCCCGGATAACGGGGTTCGGTTAGATGCCAGAAAAGCTCAGGGTGGTATTTCAAGGTTGCCTCCGCCCAAGCTAGCGCCCGGGGTTCAATGGCTCCCACCTATCCTACACAGCTCTGTCCTGGCACCACTGCGAAGTTGCAGTAAAGGTTCATAGGGTCTTTCCGTCTGACCACGGGTACCCCGCATCTTCACGGGGAATTCAATTTCGCTGAGCCCATGCTGGAGACAGTGGGGAGGTCGTTACGCCATTCGTGCAGGTCGGAACTTACCCGACAAGGAATTTCGCTACCTTAGGACCGTTATAGTTACGGCCGCCGTTTACCGGGGCTTCGGTTCGATGCTTGCACATCTCCCCTTAACCTTCCGGCACCGGGCAGGCGTCAGACCCTATACGTCATCTCTCGATTTCGCAGAGCCCTGTGTTTTTACTAAACAGTCGCCACCCCCTGGTCTGTGCCACCCCATCACGGTTGCCCGCAAAGGGGTCTCGCTTATCCCGAAGTTACGCGAGTAATTTGCCTAGTTCCTTCAGCATGGTTCTCTCAAGCGCCTCGGTATACTCAACCAGTCCACCTGTGTCGGTTTCGGGTACGGACCATATGCTAGAGCTATTTCCTGGACCGATCCGGCAGCCCCTCCAATCCGATAAGGAGGAACAACGGTTCACGGTCGTCACTTCTAGCGGGCTCAGGAATATTCACCTGATTTCCATCGGCTACGGCTGTCGCCCTCGCCTTAGGGACCGGCTCACCCTGCGCGGATTGGCCTTGCGCAGGAACCCTTGGACTTTCGGCGAGAGGGGTTCTCACCCTCTTTGTCGCTACTCATGTCCGCATTCGCACTTCCGATACCTCCAGGACCCCTCACGGATATCCCTTCGCAGGCTTACGGAACGCTCCGCTACCGCGCATCTTACGATGCACCCACAGCTTCGGCTCGTGGCTTGAGCCCCGTTACATTTTCGCCGCAAAACAGCTATTAGACCAGTGAGCTATTACGCTTTCTTTAAAGGATGGCTGCTTCTAAGCCAACCTCCTGGTTGTTTTGGCCGTCTCACATGCTTTCCCACTTAGCCACGAATTGGGGGCCTTAGCTGGTGGTCTGGGCTGTTTCCCTCTCGACAATGGACCTTAGCACCCACTGTCTGTCTGCCGCCCTGTACTCGCCGGCATTCGGAGTTCGGTAGGGTTTGGTAGGACTTTGGGTCCCCCTAGCCCTTCCGGTGCTCTACCTCCGGCGGTAATCGAACGACGATCTACCTCAATAGATTTCGCGGAGAACCAGCTATTTCCGAGTTTGATTGGCCTTTCACCCCTAGCCACAGCTCATCCCCGACTTTTTCAACAGGCGTGGGTTCGGCCCTCCAGTAGGTGTTACCCCACCTTCAGCCTGGCCATGGCTAGATCACTCGGTTTCGGGTCTTCTGCCAGCAACTCAGCGCCCTGTTCGGACTCGCTTTCGCTGCGCCTACACCTAACGGCTTAAGCTTGCTGCAAACAGAAACTCGCGGACCCATTATACAAAAGGTACGCCGTCACCCTTGCGGGCTCCGACTGCTTGTAGGCGCTCGGTTTCAGGTCTCTTTCACTCCCCTTGTCGGGGTGCTTTTCACCTTTCCCTCACGGTACTTGTGCACTATCGGTCGCCAAGGAGTATTTAGGCTTAGAGGGTGGTCCCCCTACGTTCAGACAGGGTTTCACGTGCCCCGCCCTACTCAAGGACCTACACCAGCCATACGCCTACGGGGCTATCACCCACTCTGGCAAACCTTTCCAGGTTCTTTGGCTTAACTGATGCAGGCCACTGGCCTACTCCGCTTTCGCTCGCCACTACTCGCGGAATCTCTG
>NZ_CP061177.1:900000-1130000 GCF_017355405.1 Roseomonas haemaphysalidis | reverse complement strand
GCTGTCGAACTGCGCGCGGGCGGCCGGGTCGCCAGCCGGATACCACGCGCCGGCCAGGGCGGGCTCCTGCGCCAGCCCGGCTTCGCTGGCCCAAAGCAGGCTGCCGGCCAGCTTCGGCATGGGCGTCAGCCCGGCGCCGGCCAGGGCGGCGGCGAATTCGCGGGCACGGGTGCCGCCCTCGGCCAGGATCAGCATGTCCACCGGCGGCGGCGGCGTGCCCTCGGCGGGCGGGGCCAGGCGGGTGGCGATGTCCTTGGCGGCCAGCGCGGGCTGGGCGGCGCCGGGGTAGTTCAGGATCACCGGCGCCGGCAGGCCGAGGTCGGAAGCCGCCGAGCGCAGCCCGGCCGCCAGCTGCTGCCCAAAGGCACCGGAGGGCGCCGCCAGCGCGAAGCGCTGCGCCCCCTGGGCATGGGCGCCCGCCACCAGCCGGCGCATCTGCTGCCCCGGCGTGATGCCCAGCGGCCAAACCAGCGGCGCCGCCTGGTTGGAGTCGTTGGTGAAGGGCAGCATGGGCACGGAGGCCGCGCGGGCGGGCGCGGCAGCGGCGGCCGTCTCGCCCGTGGTCAGCGGCCCGACCAGCACGCGGGCGCCGCCCGCGATGGCGCCGCGCGCCGCCTCGGCCGCGCCGGCGGCGGTGCCGCCGGTGTCGCGGGGCACGAACTCGAAGCCGGGCGCCCCCTGCTCGAACAGCGCGAGCTGCGCGGCATTGAGCATCTGCTGGCCGAGCTGGGCATTGCCGCCGGTCAGCGGCAGCAGCAGCGCCACCTTGGTGCGCGGCGGCTGGGCGGGGGCCAGGGGCAGGCCGCCGGCCTGCGGCATCACCCCGCCCATGTAAGAAGAAGGACCCGGGGCTTGCTGCGCGCAGGCCGCCAGCCCCACAAGGGCGCCGAGCGCCAGCACCAGCCGGCGCGGACGGGAGCAAGGAGCAGCGTGTGGCACAGGACGAATCCCGTCAGGACCGGTCGAACGCAGGAACCGCAACGGAAGCCTCCCCTCTGCCGGGCGCGCCGCCCGGCCTGAATGACACGCCGCACATCGCGGCGCCGGATGCGGCGGACCCGCCCGGGGCGGGCGACTCCCGCCCCGCGGGCAGGACCCCGCCCCCCCTTATCCTGGTCTCGACGCCGATCGGCAACCTTGGCGACCTGTCGCCCCGCGCCGTGGCCACGCTGCGGGCGGCGGATGCCATCCTGTGCGAGGACACCCGCACCACCGCGCCGCTGCTGGCGCGCCACGGCATCGCCGCCCCGCTGGTGCCGCTGCACGACCACAACGAGGACCAGGCGACCCCCCGCCTACTGGCCCGCATGGCCGAGGGCCAACACCTCGCGCTGGTGTCGGATGCCGGCACGCCGCTGATGAGCGACCCCGGCTACCGGCTGGTGCGCGCGGCCATCGCCGCCGGCCACGAGGTCAGCGCCGTGCCCGGCCCCAACGCGGCGGTAATGGCGCTGACCCTGTCAGGCCTGCCGCCGCACCCTTTCCTGTTTCTCGGCTTCCTGCCGCCGCGCGCCGCCGCCCGGGCCGCCGAGCTAGCCCGGCTGCGCGCCATCGAGCGCGCGGGCCTTTCCGCCACCCTGGTCTTCTTTGAGGCCCCCCACCGGCTGGCCGAGGCGCTGGAAGCGCTCGCCGAGGCCCTTGGCCCCCGCCCCGCCGCCGTGACGCGCGAGCTGACCAAGCGCTTCGAGGAAGTGCGGCGCGGCACCCTGCCCGAGCTCGCCGCGCATTACGCCGCCCACCCCGCGCGCGGCGAGATCGCGCTGGTGGTCGGCCCGGCGGAAGAAGACGCGCCGGAAGGCGAGGCCGCGCTGGACGCCCGGCTGCGCGCCGCGCTGGCGACCGGCGAAAGCCTGCGCGACGCCGCGGCCCTGGTCGCCGCCGCCACCGGCCTGCCGCGCAAGCAGGTCTACGCCCGCGCCCTGGAACTGCGCGAAGCCAAGGCGTAGCGCAGGTTGCATCCAAGCCGGGGCCGGGCCGTTACACGCCCTGTACCCGGAGCGCCGCCCTTGCCGTCCCACCGCCATGCCCTCGTCCTGCTCGCCCGCCTCGGCTACGCCGCGCGGGGCGTCGTCAACCTCGTGGTCGGGCTGCTGGCCTTTCTGGCCGCCATGGGCCAGGGCGGCGGCAATTCCGGCAACAAGGGCGCGCTGCTGTCGCTGCTGGCGCATCCCTTCGGCGGCGTGCTGCTGGGGATCGTGGCGCTCGGCCTGTTCGGCTTCGCCTTGTGGCGCGCCTGCCAGTCGCTGCTGGATGCCGACCGGCGCGGCACCAAGCCCAAGGCGCTGGGCGCCCGCGCCGGCCAACTCATCTCCGCCTTCACCTACGCCAGCCTCGGCCTCTTCGCCGCCACCCTGGCGGCCGGCGGCCGCAGCGCGCGGGGCGCCGGCGACGACGCGTCCCAGGCCCAGGACTGGTCGCGCTGGGTGATGGGCCACCCCTTCGGCGAGGTGCTGGTGGGGCTGGCCGGCGCCGTGGTGGCCGGCGTCGGCATCGCCTTTCTGGTGCGCGGCTGGCGGGCCTCCTTCACCAAGCACCTGGATTGCCCGGGCGATGCCGCGCAATGGGTGGTGCCGCTGGGCCGCCTGGGCTTCGCGGCGCGGGGCGTGGTGTTCCTGATCATCGGCATCTTCGTGATGCTGGCGGCGCTGCATTCCAACCCGCAGGAGGTGGTGGGCCTCAGCGGCGCGCTGCGCGCCCTGCAGGGGCAGCCCTTCGGGCAGTTCCTGTACGGGGTGGTGGCGCTGGGCCTGGCCGCCTTCGGCGTGTTCGAATTCGCGGAAGCGCGGTTCCGGCGGATCGAGGCGCCGGTTTAACGGGGGCTGACAAAGGCCGGGGGGGAGGAATTCTCCCGAACCCCCGTCTTTTCCTGTCTGTCTACAATGCCTCGTCGCGGCAGCGGCGTTTCATGGCGGCCCTGCGCGTGTTCCAGGCTCGGAAAAGAAGGAAGGGGTTCCAGGGGAATTCATTCCCCTGGCCTTTCCCGCCCGGATCAGACCTTCAGCGTCCCCGCCTTGGCGGCCGCGTAGCGCTCCGAGATCTTGGACCAGTCCAGGACGTTCCACCACGCCGTCAGGTATTCCGGGCGGCGGTTGTTGTACTTCAGGTAGTAGGCGTGCTCCCACACGTCGTTGCCGAACAGCACCTTGGTGCCGTCCATCAGCGGCGTGTCCTGGTTGGGGCGGCTGGCCAGGGCCAGCTTGCCTTCCCGCGTCACGGTGACGAACACCCAGCCCGAACCGAACACACGGGCGCCGGCGGTGTTGAAGTCAGTCTTCATGGTGTCGAAGCTGCCGAGGTCGCGGCTGATGGCGTCCGACAGCTCGCCTTCCGGCGTGCCGCCCTTGCCGCCCATGATCTGCCAGAACATCGCGTGGTTGGCATGGCCGCCGGCGTTGTTGCGCAGCGTGGTGCGCACGCTGTCCGGTGCCGCGGCCAGGTTGGTCAGCAGTTCCTCCAGCGGCAGGGCGGCCAGCTGGCCGTGGTCCTTCAGCGCGGTGTTGAGGTTGCTGACATAGGCGGCATGGTGCTTGTCGTGGTGCAGCTCCATGGTCGCGGCGTCGATATGCGGCTCGTTGGCGTTGTTGGCATAAGGCAGCGGCGGCAGCGTGTAAGGGCTGGACGCCGGCGCGGCCGCCTGGGCCAGAACACGGCGCGGGCTGGCGAACAGCCCGCCGGCCAGCAGCATCGCGCCCCCGGCCAGGGCGCTGCGCCGGTGGATGGGGAGGGCGGCGGAAGGGGGGTGGGCCATGGCGTCGCGGTTCCCTGTCTCGGTGTCTGCATCGGGCAGGTGGCCCCACGCGCGCCGTGGGGCAAGGCCCTCAGCCCGGCCGCCGGCGCAACAGCGTGACGGCCAGCAGCAGCAGGCAGGACAGCACCACCATCACCACCGCCGCCGCCATCACGGTCAGGCTGATGGAATCGTTCAGGCCGGAAAACATCTGGCGCGGCAGGGTGCGCTGCGCGGGGCCGGCCAGGAACAGCACCACCACCACCTCGTCCAGCGAGATGGCGAAGGCGAAGACCGCGCCCGCCGCCACGCCCGGCGCGATCTGCGGCAGGCACACGCGCCAGAAGGCCCGCGCCGGGTGGGCACCGCAGGCCGCCGCCGCGCGCAGTTGCACCGGGTCGAACTGTGCCAGGGCGGCCAGCACGGTGGTGACCACGAAGGGCGCGCCCAGCACGGTATGCGCCAGCACCAGCCCGGGAAAGGAGTTGGTCAGCCCCAGCGGCCCGAAGAACAGCAGCAGCGGCACCGCCACCACGATGGCCGGCACCACCATGGGCGCCATCAGCACCGCCATCACGGCGCCCCGCCCGGGAAAGCGCGCCCGCCACAGGCCGAAGGCGGCCAGCGTGCCCAGCACGGACGCCAGCACCGCCACCGTGGCGCCGAGCCGCAGGCTGTTCCACAGCGCCGGCAGCCAGAAGTCGGAGGTGGCGAAGTCCTGATACCAGCGCAGCGACAGCCCCGGCAGCGGATAGGACAGAAAGGCGCCGGAGGAGAAGGACAGCGGTAGGATGGCCGCCACCGGCGCCAGCAGGAACACCAGCGCCAGCAGGCCGAAGCACCACAACAGGGGACCGGGGCGCCTCATGCCGCGCGGGTCCGCTCGAAGCCCACCAGCCGGGCGTACAACCCGACCACCAGCGCGACCGCCAGCAGCAGCAGCAGCGACAGGGCGGCGGCCATGGACCAGTCCACCGTGCGGGTGGCGTAGAAGCCGACAAAGTATGACAGCATCTGGTCGTTGGCGCCGCCCAGCAGCGCCGGCGTGACGTAGAAGCCCAGCGCCTGGATGAACACCAGCAGGCAGCCCGCCCCCACGCCGGGCAGCGACAGCGGCAGCGACACCCGCCAGAAGGCCCGCATCGGCGAGGCGCCGAGCGAGACGGCGGCGCGCGGCAGCCGCCAGTCCAGCGACCTCAGCGCGGCATAGATCGGCAGCACCATGAAGGGCAGCAGGATATGCACCATGGCCAGCAGCACGGCGCCGCGGTTGAACAGCAGCGGCAGCGGCCCATCGGTCAGGCGAGCCGACTGCAGCGCGGCGTTGACCACGCCCTCGCGCTGCAGCAGCACCATCCAGGCGGCGGTGCGGACGATCAGGCTGGTCCAGAACGGCAGCAGCACGCCGCCCAGCAGCCAGGGCGCCACGCGCGGCGGCGCCGTCGCGATCAGCCAGGCCAGCGGATAGCCGATGGCGAGCGCGATGGCGGTGGCGCAGAGCGAGATCCACAGCGTGCGCCACAGCACCTGCCGGAAGATCGCCTGCTCCGGCGGCGCGCCCGCGATGTGCCCGGCGGCGTCGCGCTTCAGGTCCAGCACCGCGAGCGGGTAGAAGTCGGACAGCGGCCCGCCGGCGCGGCGGATGGCGGCCCAGGGGGCGGGCGTGTCCCAGGCGGGGCCGGCCGCCAGCACCAGCGCGCGCGGCTCGCCCGAAGCCGCCACGCGGCGGGCGGTGGCGGGCAGCAGGCTGCGGAAACCCGGCCAGTCGGTGTTCAGCCGGGCGCTGGCACGGCCGATGGAGCCGGCGCCGGTGTCCTGGTCCCGGGCGCGGGCGGCGCGCAGGTCCTCGGCCAGGGCTGCGAAGGCGGCGTCGCCCGGCGCGGCGGCGCCGTCCCAGCCGCGCAGCGCCACGATCGTGCGCGGCAACACGGGCGGCACGTCGGCTTCCTGCACCGCGCGCAGCAGAAAAGCGCCGATCGGCAGCACGAAGACGGCCAGCAGGAAGATCAGCAGCGGCGCCACCAGCGCCGCCGCACCAAGGCGTGGGCTCAGCGGGACACCCAGTTGTTGAAGCGCTGGTTCAGCGTGTCGAGGTTGTCCAGCCAGAAGCGGTCGTTGATTTCCAGCGCGCCGGCGGCGTTCTCCGGCGCGGTGGGCAGGTTGGCCAGCACCGCCGGCGGCAGCAGCGCGTCCGCGCCCACCACGGTCGCGCCGTAGGGGATGCGCGGCGCCAGCAGCGCCGCCACCTGCGGCTGCGACCAGTAGCGCAGAAAGGCCTGGGCCTGCGCCCGGTTGGGGCTGCCCTTCATGATCACGTAGCTGTCCAGCGTGAACAGGTTGTTCTTCCAGGCGATGCCGAAGTTGCGGCCGTCGCTGGTGTTGGCGGCGCTGATGCGGCCGTTATAGGCGTCGGTCATCACCACCTCGCCGCTGGCGAGCCATTGCGGCGGCTGGCTGCCGCGCTCCCACCACACGATGTCGCCCTTGATGGTGTCGAGCTTGCGGAAGGCGCGATCCACCCCTTCCGGCGTGCCCAGCACGCGGTACACGTCGCCCGGCGCCACGCCGTCCGCCAGCAGCGCGATCTCCAGCGTCGTCTTGGGGCCGCGCCGCAGGCCGCGCTTGCCGGGCCAGCGCTGCGTGTCGAAGAAGTCGGCCCAGCTCGCCGGCGCATTGGGCGTGCGCGCCTTGTCGTAGGCCAGCACGAAGGAATACAGGATGTTGCCGACGCCACATTCGCTGCGCGCCGGCGCGATGAAGCGCTCGGCGCCGCCGATGGCGGCGAAGTCCATCTTCTCGAACAGCCCCTCGTCGCAGCCGAGCAGCAGCTCCTCGCTTTCCACCTGCACCAGGTCCCAGTTGTTGGCGCCGGACTGGATCTTGGCGCGCAGCACGCCGACGCCGCCGTCCCAGTTCTCTTCCAAGATGCGCGTGCCGCCGCTTTGCTGCTGGAAGGGGCGGAAGAACACGTCCCGCTGCGCGTCCTGATAGGCGCCGCCCCAGGACACGATGGTCAGGTCCCGCCCCTGCGCCAGCACCGGGCCGGCGGTCAGCAACATCGCGGCGAGCGCCGCCCCCAGGTGTCTGCGCAGCATCCGAACCCCCTCCGGTGTGTCTCCGCGCGCAGCCTAGGCTTATTCCGGTGGTGGCCGGAAGAGGCAGGCCGGGGGAAAGAATTCCCCAGACCCCCATCTTTTCTTTTGTTTGTTTTTACCGGGCGCCCGCCCCTTCCCCTCTGCGTCAACAGACGGAAAAAAGATGGGGCCCCGCGGGAATTCCTTCCCCCGGCCTTCCGCAACACCCGCCGCCATCGCATCTCTTGCCTCATGAGCGATGACCTGCTGCGCGTCCGCCCCGACCCCGCCGACCCGCGCCTGACCCGGCGCGTGTCCGGCATCGACCACACCGGGGCGCCGATCGAATCCTCCGTGACGGTGGAGCGCCCCCTGGTGCTCTACCTGAACGGCCAGGAGATCGTGACGATGATGACCATCGCCGACCGGCCGGAGGACCTGGCGCTGGGCTACCTGCTCAACCAGAACATGCTGCGGCCCGACGACGAGGTGACGGGCATCGACCATGACGAGGACCTGGGCGTCGTGGTGGTGCGCACCGCGCGCGGCACCGACTTCGAGCAGAAGCTGAAAAAGAAGACGCTGACCAGCGGCTGCGCCCAGGGCACCGCCTTCGGCGACCTGATGGAGAATTTTTCCCAGGTTCGGCTTCCGGTGTCAGCCGAGTTGCGCACCTCGTGGCTGTACCGCCTGCTCCACCGCATCAACACCCTGCCGACGCTGTACCTGGAAGCCGGCGCCATTCATGGCTGCGCCTTGTGCTTCCAGGACCAGCCGGTGGCCTACATGGAGGATGTCGGCCGGCACAACGCGGTGGACAAGATCGCCGGCTGGATGTGGCGCGAAGGCGTGAGCGGCGCCGACAAGATCTTCTACACCACCGGCCGCCTGACCTCGGAGATGGTGATCAAGACGGTGCGCATGGGCATTCCCATCCTGATCTCGCGCTCCGGCTTCACCGCCTGGGGGGTGGAACTGGCGCGGGAGGTGGGGCTGACGCTGGTGGGCCGCTGCAAGGGTCGCCGCTTCGTGGCGCTGGCCGGCGAGCACCGCATCGTCTTCGACGCCGACCTGCACTACGTTGAAGAGGAAAGCGCCCGACACTGGCGCAAGAACTCGCGCGAGGCGGAAGGTGGCTGAGATGCCCCCCACCCTGCCCCCGACCTTGGGCGTGATCCTGGCCGGCGGCCTGGCACGGCGCATGGGCGGCGGCGACAAGCCGTTGCGCGCGCTGGGCGGCCGGCCGCTGCTGGCGCATGTGGCGGAGCGGCTGCGGCCGCAGGTGGCGGCCCTGGTGGTCAACGCCAACGGCAACCCCGCGCGCTTCGCGGCCTTCGGCCTGCCCGTGGTGGCCGACGGCGTGCCGGACCACCCCGGCCCGCTGGCCGGCATCCTGGCCGCGCTGGACCACGCGGCCGCCGCACATCCCGGCCTGGACTGGGTGGCCTCCGTGCCCGGCGACTCCCCCTTCATTCCAACCGACCTGGTGGCACGGCTGCACGCGGCGCGCCAGGCCGCCGGCGTGCCGCTGGCCTGCGCGCGCTCCGGCGGCTGGTCGCACCCGCCCATCGGCCTTTGGCCCGTGGCGCTGCGGGCGGAGCTGCGCACGGCGCTGCTGGCCGGCGAACGCAAGATCGACCGCTGGACCGCCCGCTTCGGCTGCGCCGCGGCGGAATGGCCGGACCAACCGGTGGACCCCTTCTTCAACGCCAACACCCCGGCGGAGCTGGCCGGGGCGGAGCTGCTCTTGCACGCCCGCCCCGCCGCCTCCTAGCCTGCGGCCGATCCTGGGAGCCTGATCATGAAAGCCTTTGTCAGCGGCATCGTGGCCGCCGTTCTGCTCGCCATCCTCGCCGCCACGGTGCTGGACACCGAGGTGCAGCAGGGGGCCGAGGCCGCCTATGCCACGGATGCCGTGCGCAACTGACGCCGCACCGGCGCCCCGCCATCCCTGACAAGCGCCGGAGCCGGACGCATGACCCGTGACACCGCCATCCGTTCCAGCCTCGCTTTGCTGGAGGACGGCCGCTTCCAGGCCGAGCTGGCCCGCCGCGTCGCCTTTCGCAGCGAAAGCCAGAACCCCGCCGGCGCCGCCGAGCTGGACCGCTACCTGTCCGAGGAGATGATCCCGGCGCTGCGGGCCATGGGCTTCGCGTGCGAGGTGGTGGCCAACAGCGTGCCGAACCGCGGCCCCTTCCTGATCGCCCAGCGGATCGAGGACCCGGCGCTGCCGACGGTGCTGGTCTATGGCCATGGCGACGTGGTGCACGGCCAGGACGAGGACTGGCGCGAGGGCCTGTCCCCCTGGGTGCTGACGCCGGAAGGCGAGCGCTGGTACGGCCGCGGCACCGCCGACAACAAGGGCCAGCACGGCATCAACCTGGCGGCGCTGCGCGAGGTGCTGGCGGTGCGCGGCGGGCGGCTCGGCTTCAATGCCAAGGTGCTGCTGGAGATGGGCGAGGAGTCCGGCTCCCCCGGCCTCGCCGCCATCTGCCGCGACCGCAAGGCGGACCTGGCGGCGGACGTGCTGATCGCCTCCGACGGGCCGCGCCTTTCGGCGGGCGAGCCCACCATCTTTCTCGGCTCGCGCGGTGCCTTCAACGTGGGGCTGGAGCTGCGGGCGCGGGAGCGGGCCTATCATTCCGGCAACTGGGGCGGCGTGATCCTGAACCCCGCCACCGTGCTGTCGCACGCCATCGCCAGCATGGTGGACGCGCGCGGCCGGCTGCTGGTGGACGGCCTGCTGCCGCCGCCGATGCCCAACAGCGTGCGCGCCGCCCTGGCCCCGCTGCGCGTCGGCGGCGGCGAAACCGACCCGGCGGTGGACGAGGACTGGGGCGCCGAGGGGCTGACACCGGCCGAGCGGCTGTTCGGCTGGAACACGCTGGAGGTGCTGGCGATCGGCGCCGGCAATGCCGAGGCGCCGATGAACGCCGTGCCGCCGGTGGCCCGCGCCACCGTGCAGTTGCGCTACGTGGTGGGCACGGACGCCGCCGCCATCGTGCCTGCCCTGCGCGCGCACCTGGACGCGCGGGGCTTCCAGGCCGTGCGAATCGTCCCCAACGACCGCGAGGCCGCGCCGGCGACGCGGCTGGACCCGGATTCGCCCTGGGTGCGCTGGGCCGCGGGTTCAATCGCCGCCACGCTGGGCCGCCCGCCGGCCATCCTGCCGAATATCGGCGGCAGCCTGCCCAACCATGTCTTCGCCGATATCCTGGGCCTGCCAACGCTGTGGGTGCCGCATTCCTACGCCGCCTGCGCGCAGCACGCGCCGGACGAGCATGTGCTGGTGCCGATCGTCTCCGAGGGGCTGCGGATGATGGCGGGGCTGTTCTGGGACCTGGGCGAGAACGCACCGAAGCGGGGGTAGAAGGTCAGGGGAATGAATTCCCCCTGAAACCCCTTCTTCTTTTTCTTCCTGTTTTCCGGTCTGCGTGTTGAAGCGCATGCGCCTGGACGACCTGCCAGGCGGCCGTTCGCGGCCCGGGGAATGGCTGAACGCGTTCCCGGCGGCGATCAGCGCGCCGGAACAGTGCCCCGCCGCCGCCAGCGCCGACTGACAAAGAAAAGATGGGGGCCTGGGGGAATTCTTTCCCCCGGCCTTTTCCCGCCCCCCGCCGTTATCCCATCTCCCGTATCGCCTTACCTGGAGATCGCCCTGATGCGCCTCGCCCTCGCCGTGCTGGCTTCATTGCTGCCCGTTGCCGCCATGGCGCAGACCCGGGTGGGGGAGATCAGCACCACCTTCCGCATGGTCGGCCCCAACGACAAGGTGGTGGTGGAGCGCTACGACGACCCCAAGGTGCCCAACGTGTCCTGCTACGTGTCACGCGCCGACACCGGCGGGCTGAGCGGCTGGGTGGGGCTGGCGGAGGACCCGTCGCGCTTCAGCATCGCCTGCCGCGCCACCGGGCCGGTGGCGATGCCGAGCGGCATTCCGCAAACGGAATCGGTGTTCCGGCAATCGTCCTCGCCGCTGTTCAAGGCGCTGACGGTCACGCGCATCCTGGACCAGGACAAGCGCGTGCTGGTTTATCTGATCACCAGCACCAAGATCATCGACGGCTCGCCCTTCAACAGCGTCACGGCGGTGCCGGTGGACCTGACGCGCTGAGGCGCGCCGGGGCTCAGGCCCCGGCGGCGACCCTTTGGCGCCAGTCGGCCAGCACGGCATCTAGCGTGGCGTCCCAGCCGATGCGTGGCGCCCAGCCCAGCGTGTCGCGCAGCCGGCGGGCGTTGCCGACGGTGCGGGGCACGTCGGTGGGGCGCAGCCGGGCCGCGTCTTCCCGCACTGTCACGCTGGCGCCGGAACGGTCCAGCAGGGCCTGCAGCACGTCGCCGATCCGCTGCGCCTCGCCGGACGCGATGTTGAACACCGCGCCCGCCTCCAGCCGGTCGGACTCGCGCAGCACCAGGCTGTAGGCGGCGCAGACGTCGCTGACATCCAGGAAGTCGCGCCAGCGGTCCAGCGCGCCCACGCGCATCACCGGCTCCTGCCGCCCGGCCTCGATCAACGCCACCTGGCGGGCGAAGGCGGACACCACGAAGCCTTCCCCCTGCCCGGCGCCGGCGTGGTTGCTGGGGCGCAGCCGCAGCACGCGCAGCCCGCGCAGCGCCATCTCGCCCAACGCGATGTCGCAGGCGGCCTTGCTGGCGGCATAAGGGTTGGCGGGGCGCATCGGCGCGTCCTCGTCCAACGGCGCCTCGCGGTCGCGGAAGGTCAGCCCATACACCTCGGCCGAGGAGGCGAAGAGAAAGGGCGCGGCGGGGGCATGCGCCAGCGCCGCGTCGGCCAGGGCCAGGGTGCCCAGCAGGTTGAGGCGCCAGGTGCGGCCGGGGTTGGCGAAGGCCTCCCCCACCGCGGCCTGGGCCGCCAGGTGCAGGATGGCATCGGGCGCGGCGTTTCGCACCAGGGCGTCCATCGCCTCGGGCCGCTCCAGGTCCATCGGCAGGACCTGGTCGGCGCCGGGGCAATCCGTGCCACGCTCGGCGGCGACCAGCATCGCGCCGGGGAAGTCCCGGCGCAGCTGGCGCAGCAGGTGCTGCCCCACGAAGCCGGATGCCCCGGTGACGAGGATCCGGCGCGGCACGAAGGCCATGCTCAGGCGGCCGCGATGCGGGCCTGGTGGCGCTTGATGTCGGCGTCGACCATTTCCTGCACCATCTGCTCCAGCGTCGTCTCCGGCTTCCAGCCGAGCTTCGCTTCCGCCTTGGCGGCGTTGCCGTGCAGCACCTCCACCTCGGCCGGGCGCAGGAAGGCGGGGTTCACCGTCACGTGCTTCTCGTAGTCCAGGCCCACATGCGCGAAGGCGATGCGGCAGAACTCGCGCACCGTGGTGGTGCGGTTGGTGGCGACCACGTAGTCGTCGGGCACTTCCTGCTGCAGCATCAGCCACATCGCCTGCACGTAGTCGCGCGCATGGCCCCAGTCGCGCTTGGCGTCGAGGTTGCCGAGCGGCAGCTCGGACGCGAGGCCGAGCTTGATGCGCGCCACGCCGTCCGTGATCTTGCGGGTCACGAACTCCAGGCCACGCAGCGGGCTTTCATGGTTGAACAGGATGCCGCTGGACGCGTGCAGTCCGAAGGACTCGCGGTAGTTCACCGTCATCCAGTGGCCGTAGAGCTTGGCCACCGCGTAGGGGCTGCGCGGGTAGAAGGGCGTGCTCTCGCTCTGGATCGGCTCCTGGATCAGGCCATACATCTCGGAGGAGGAGGCCTGGTAGAAGCGCGCCTTGGGGGCGATCAGGCGGACCGCTTCCAGCATGTTGCCGACGCCGATGGCGGTCACCTGCCCGGTCAGCAGCGGCTGCGTCCAGGAGGTCTTCACGAAGCTCTGGGCGCCGAGGTTGTAGACCTCGTCCGGCTTGCACTCTTCCATGACGCGGATCAGCGAGGACAGGTCGGTCAGGTTGCCGTCCAGCATGGTGATCTTGCCGTCGATGCCGAGCCAGCGCAGGCGGCTGTCGATCACCTCGGAGGAGGCGGAGCGGCGCAGCAGGCCGAAGACCTCGTAGCCCTTCCCCAGCAGCAGCTGCGACAGATAGGCACCATCCTGTCCGGTAATTCCGGTAATCAAAGCGCGCGGCATATCAGCGGATCTCAACTTCCAGGGTGTCGTGTCTTACTCAATGGCACCGGCCGGGGCCATTGGCGAGGCCGGCACCGCGTTCCGCGGGCGGCGATACAGCAATCGCGGGTAGTCCGGTAGCGGAAACCTGACCGGCGGCGGGTGCGGCGCCCGGGGCGGGCCGGCCAGCCGCGCCAGCAGGGCGGCGGCGGCGGCACCGTCCGGCTCCGCCCAGCGGGCGCCGGGCAGGTCATAGATCTCCTGCGGGTCCTCGGCCGGCACCAGCCGGAACGGCACGGGGTGGGCCCCGGGGCCGTGCATGAAATCCACGTTGCCGGACCAGCCGGTGGCCACCACGGCGCGCCCCAGCAGCATCGCCTCTGCCATCGCGAAGCCGTAGCCCTCCGCCCGGTGCAGCGACAGCAGGCAGTCGGACGCCGCCATCAGCGCCCACAGCGCGGGGCGGGACAGGTGCTCGTCCACCACCCGCACGTTGGGGCGCGCGGCGGCGGCGGCCATCACCGCGGCCCAGCCCGGGCCGGCATCGGCCGTGGCATGCGTCTTGACCACCAGCACCCGGTCGGCCCGGTCGCCAAAGGCCGCGTGATGCGCCGCGATCGCCCCCAGCGGGTTCTTGCGCGCGAGCGACGAGGTGGCGTCGAACAGCGCCAGCGTCACGAAGGCAGCCTCCGGCAGGCCGAACTCGTCGCGCCCCATCGCCGCCGGGGCCGGCGCCGGCAGGATGGGATAGGGCACCACCCGCACCGGCGGCGCGCCGGGGGCGGCGCGCACCGCCGCCGCCACGAACTCACTGCCCACCCAGATCTCATGGCAGCAGCGGAAGCCGCGGAGCCAGTCGGCCGGCAGCAGCGGCAGCTCCCAGTTCCACACGGCGATCACGCGCTTGCCCGCCACGGCGCGGCGGCCCAGCGCCCGCAGCGCCCAGGGCAGCATCGGCCCGTTCACATGCACCAGCAGCGTGCCCGGCCCTTCCGGCACGGGTTGCAGCGGCCCGGCGCCACCCGGCCCGGCGCGCTGCCGCAATGGCCCGGTGAGGTCGGCCTCCGCCGGCTGCAGCCCCGCCGCGCGCAGCCCGGCCACCAGCCGGCGCGTGGCGGCGCCAAGCCCGGTGGCGGCGGTGAAATATCCCGCCACGGCCAGCACGCCCTCGCCATCCGGCTCCGGCCGCGCGATGCGCGGGGCCAGCAGCGCCATGCCGCCGAACAGCGCCTCGCGGCGCAGCTTGCGGGGGAGCAGGGTCCAGATGCGGCGGATCATCGGGGCGGCATCTCCGGCGAAAGGAAAGGCCGGGGGAATGAATTCGTCCAGACCCCCATCTTTTTTTCGTCGGACTCCTGTCGTGCCTGAGGCGCCGGGTCGCCAGGGCCGCAACCGCACATGAGACAGAAAGAAGAAGGGGGTTCGGGGGAATTCATTCCCCCGACCTTTGCACCAGTCCCAGCCAGGGCCGGATCCCCCCCAGCAGCATTTCCGCCTGCGCCGGCCAATCCGCCAGCCCCGCCCCGCGCAGCAGCGCGCCGCGCGCCAGCCGCGCCCGGGTGGCGGGGTCCAGCATCCGCGCCATGGCGGCGGCCAGGGCCTCCGGTGTCGCGGCGGCGGCCAGCAGCCCGGTCTCGTTGTCCGTCACCTGCTCGGCCAGCCCGCCCACCGGGGTCGCCACCACCGGCACGCCGCAGGCGAGCGCGATGGGCAGCACGCCGGACTGGCTGGCTTCGCGATACGGCAGCACCAAGCTGCGGGCGGTGGCGACCAGCGGCGGGATGGCGGCATCCGCGACCCAGCGGGGCTCCACGGTCACGCCCGGCAAGGTGGAAAGGCCGGGGGCGGCGCGTTCCATGTCCCCTTCCCCCACCACGCGCAGGGTGGCGGCGGGGTGGGTCTGGCGCAGCAGCGCGAAGGCGTCGCGCAGCAGGTCGAGCCCCTTGTAGGCCCGCACCCGGCCGAAGAATAGGAAGTCATGGGTGGCCTCCACGCCCACCGGCACCGGCCCCGGCAGGTGCGCGCCGAGCGGCTGGCGGAACAGCGGAAGGGCCGGCGCCCCGGCGCGGATCGCCCGCTCCACGGCGGCGGACAGCACCACGGCACCGCGCGCGGCGGCCAGTTCCCGCCGCAGCCGCCAGTGCCACAGCAATGCCGGGTCGCCGGGGTGGGGTGCCGCGTCGTGCAGCACGGGCACGAAGGCGATGCCGGCCCGCTTCAGAACAGGGGCCACCAGCGGCGTCCAGAGATGCGGCATGGCGGACAGCACGACATCGGCGCGAAAGTCCCGCGCCTGCCGCGCCAGCCGGCGGGCCAGCCCAGGCACCCGCGCGGTGCCGAGCAGGAAGCCGGGCGCGCCGGAATAGGTGGGAACGGCGTCGCAGGGCAGGCCAAGGGCAGCGAACCCGGCCGCCAGGTCGCCTTCGCGGGAGATGGACAGGGCGACCTCGGTGCCGGGCACCGCCGCCAGGCCGCGGGCGAGGCTGAGGGCGAACTGCGCGCCGCCGCCCCGCCGCCCCCAGTACCAGAGCAGAACCCGCAAGCGGCTAGATCGCCACCCGCACGCCCAGCTCCACCACGCGGTCGCTGGGGATGCGGAAGAATTCGGTGGCGGGCACGGCATTGCGGCTCATCACGGAAAACATCGCCTGCTGCCAGCGGGACAGCTTGGGCACGGCGGCGGCCACCAGCGTTTCGCGGCCCAGGAAGTAGGAGGCCTGCATCGGGTCGAAATCGACGCCGTGCTCGCGCAGCGCTTCCAGTTCCTTGGGGATGTTGGGGCTTTCCTGGAAGCCGTAGTGCAGGATGACGCGGTGGATGCCCGGCGCCATCTCGGTGACCTCGCGGCGTTCGGCCGCCTGCGGCTCGTCCTCGTTGATCACGGTGACGAACAGCACCCGCTCGTGCAGCACCTTGTTGTGCTTGAGGTTGTGCAGCAGCGCGTTGGGCAGGTAGTCGGCCTGCCCGGTCATGAAGATGGCGATGCCCGGCACCCGGATGGTGCGCGACTGCGGCAGGCGGGCGATAAACGACTTCAGCGGCAGGCTGTCCTGCCGGAAGCGGTCGAACAGCAGGTCGCGGCCGCGCCGCCAGGTCAGCATCATGGTGAACAGCACGGCGCCCAGCGCCAGCGGCACCCAGCCGCCATCCGGCACCTTCAGCACGTTGGCGATGAAGAAGCTGGCATCCAGCAGCGCCAGCGGCACCATCACCACGGCGACGCTGAGCAGCGACCAGCCGAAGCGCCGCCGCAGCACCATGCCGGCCAGCGCCGAGGTGCAGATGAAGGTGCCGGTGACCGCGATGCCGTAGGCCGCGGCCAGGCTGTCCGAGTTGTGGAAGGCCAGCACCAGGATCACCACGCCGACCAGCAGGGCGTAGTTGATCTGCGGCATGTAGATCTGTCCCTCCTCGGTCTCGGAGGTGTGGTGCACCACGAGGCGCGGCAGGAAGCCCATCTGCACGCATTGCCGCGCGATCGAGAAGGCGCCCGAGATCATCGCCTGGCTGGCGATGATGGTGGCGGCCGTGGCCAGCACCACCAGCGGCAGCCGCAGCCATTCCGGCGCCAGCAGGTAGAAGGGGTTTTCCAGCGCCGTGGGGTCGGACAGCAGCAGGGCGCCCTGGCCCAGGTAGTTCAGCGTCAGCGACGGCAGCACGAACCACAGCCAGGCGAAGCGGATCGGGCGCGCGCCGAAATGCCCCATGTCGGCATACAGCGCCTCGGCCCCCGTCACCGCCAGCACCACGGAGCCAAGCGCGATAAAGGCCGCCAGCTTGTAGGTGGCGCAGAAGGTGATGGCGTGGTGCGGGCTGAGCGCCACCAGCACCTCCGGCTCCTTGAGCACCTCGATCAGGCCGAGGATGCCGAGGCTGGCGAACCACACCGCGGTGATCGGGCCGAAGACCTTTCCCAGCCCGTGCGTGCCGCGGTACTGCACCAGGAACAGCGCCACCAGGATGACCAGCGACAGCGGGATGATGGCGCGGTCGAAGACCGGCGAGATGACCTTCAGCCCTTCCACCGCCGACAGCACGGAGATGGCGGGGGTGATGATGCCGTCCCCGAAGAACAGCGCGGCGCCGATGATGCCGGCCAGCACCACGAAGCGGCGGGAGCGGTCCGACCGCGCGACGCGCTGGGCCAGGGCCATCAGCGCCAGGATGCCACCCTCGCCCTTGTTGTCGGCGCGCAGCACCAGCAGCACGTATTTGACCGTCACCACCAGGATCAGCGACCAGAAGATCAGGCTGAGGATGCCCAGGATCTCCCACCGCTCCAGCCCGTCGGCCGAGAAATGCAGCAGCGAGGCGCGCAGCGCGTAGAGCGGGCTGGTGCCGATGTCGCCGAACACGACGCCCAGCACCCCCAGCAGCAGGGCAGGGGTCAGCGGGCGGGTATCAGGGGCGGATTCTTGAAGGGACACGGCCATCGCTGCGGTGTTGCTGGGGTGCCACGCATAGGCTTGGGGGAGGTTGGGGCGCAAGAGCGCGGCGTCCGGGGGCACCTGTGGCCCTTGCGGGGGTGCTGCCCCCTCGCATTCCCCCGGCAGCGAACGGGATCTCCCGCACCCCGGGCCGGCGGGGCCCGGGGGTGTTCCTGGCACGTTGTTGCGAAAGCGATTTCGCGCGCGTCCCGCCTTTCCGGCCGTGAAAGGCGGCTCCAGGGGGGCCCGGCCCCCTGGACAGGAAAAACGCGAAAGGGGCGGCGCGAGGCCTGTGCTCAGTGGCCGCGCAGGATCTGGCTGAGGAACATCTTCAGCCGGTCTGTCTTGGGGTCGTTGAACAGCGTGTCCGGCGCCCCCGACTCGACCACCTCGCCACGGTCCATGAACACCACGCGGTCGGCCACCTGACGGGCGAAGCCCATCTCGTGGGTCACGCAGATCATGGTCATGCCGGTGTCGGCCAGCATCACCATGGTGTCCAGCACCTCCTTGATCATCTCCGGGTCGAGCGCCGAGGTCGGCTCGTCGAACAGCATGATCTTGGGCTTCATGCACAGCGCGCGGGCGATCGCCACGCGCTGCTGCTGGCCGCCGGACAGCTGGCCGGGGTACTTGCCCGCCTGCTCCGGGATCTTGACCCGGCGCAGGTAGTCCATCGCCAGTTCCTCGGCGTCCTTCTTGGGCATGCGGCGGACCCAGATGGGGGCCAGCGTGCAGTTCTCCAGCACCGTCAGGTGGGGGAACAGGTTGAAGGACTGGAACACCATGCCGACCTCGCGGCGGATGGCGTCGAGGTTGCGCAGGTCGCCGGTCAGCTCCATGCCGTCGACGACGATGCGGCCTTCCTGGTGCTGCTCCAGCCGGTTGATGCAGCGGATCATGGTGGACTTGCCAGAGCCTGACGGGCCGCACACCACCACGCGCTCGCCTTCCGCCACGCTGAGCGAGACGTCGCGCAGCACGTGCATGGCGCCGTACCACTTGTTGACCTTGTCCATCAGGATGGCCGGCGGCGCGTCCACCCGGGCGGCGGAGGCGACAGAGGTATCGAGGGCGGTGCTCATGGGCGCGCTCCGTTGCGGGAAGGGTTGACGGGGGTGGCGGCCATCAGCGCACCCGGTGGCGGTTCAGCTCGCGCTCCAGCCCCTGGCTGTAGCGGGACATGGCGAAGCAGAACACGAAGTAGATCAGGCCCACGAACACGTAGACCTCGATGCCGAAGCCCTGCCAGGCGGGCTCCACCACCGCCGTCTTGCCGGCGGTCAGCAGGTCGAAGATGCCGATGATCAGCACCAGCGAGGTGTCCTTGAACATGCCGATAAAGGTGTTCACCAGCGGCGGGATCACCAGCCGCAGCGCCTGGGGCAGGATGATGAAGCCGGTCTTGTGCCAGTAGGACAGGCCCAGCGCGTCCGCCGCCTCGTACTGCCCGCGCGACAGCGCCTGCAGGCCGCCGCGGATCACCTCGGCCAGGTAGGCGGCGGCGAACAGGATGATGGCGGCCTGGGCGCGGAGCAGCTTGTCGATGTTCATGCCCTCGGGCAGGAACAGCGGGAACATGACGCTGGCCATGAACAGCAGGCTGATCAGCGGCACGCCACGGATCAGCTCCACGTAGACCACGCAGAGCATCTTGATGGCCGGCATCTTGGACCGCCGGCCGAGCGCCACCAGCACCGCCAGCGGAAAGGCCAGCGCGATGCCGAAGGTGGACAGGATCAGCGTGATGACCAGCCCGCCCCAGCGCTCCTGCGGCACGTAGGGCAGGCCCGCGAAGCCGCCCCACATCAGCGCGCCGATCACGGCCAGCGTGGCCACCCAGACCAGCGCCAGCTCCTTGCGCCAGAAGCGGCGCATGGCGGACACGACGTAGAGCCCGATGAACAGCAGGATGCACAGCAGCGGCCGCCACTGCTCCTCGTACGGATAGGTGCCGAACAGGATGAAGCGGTGCTTTTCCGTGATCACGGCCCAGCAGGCGCCGGAGCCCTGCAGCGCACGGCAGGCCTGGGTCTGCGAGGTGCCCTGGGCGTTGGTGGGCACCCACCAGATGGCGTTGACGAAGGCCCAGTCGATGAAGCCGATGGCCCAGCGGACGATCAGGTAGGCCAGCGCCAGCGTGACGGCGGTGGACAGCCAGGAGGAGAACAGGCTGGCCCGCAGCCACGCCACCGGCCCCACCACCGTGATGGGCGGGCGGCGGGACGGGGTTTCGGCGGGCACCACGGGGGCGTCTGCGGTGAAATCGCTCATGGGACTACCGCTCCACCGGCGCGAAGCGCGCGGCATCGCTGGCCCCGAGGCCAGCGGCCCTGGAACGGCCGGCCATGCCGCAGCGGGAGATGAGACAGTTCTCCATGGCCTTTACCGCTCCACCAGCGCGATGCGCGCGTTGTACCAGTTCATGAACAGGCTGATCGACAGGCTGATGCACAGGTAGACGCCCATGATGATGGCGATGCCCTCGATCGCCTGCCCCGTCTGGTTCAGCGTCGTGTTGGCGATGGACACGATGTCCTGGTAGCCGATGGCCACCGCCAGCGAGGAATTCTTGGCGAGGTTCAGGTACTGGCTGGTCATCGGCGGCACGATCACCCGCAGCGCCTGCGGCAGCACCACCATGCGCATGATGCGCCCGCGCGACAGGCCCAGCGCCTCGGAGGCTTCCCACTGGCCCTGCGGCACCGCCTGGATGCCGGCGCGGACGATCTCGGCGATAAAGGCGGCGGTGTAGGTCACCAGCCCGGCCAGCAGCGCGAAATACTCCGGCGACATGTTGCTGCCGCCGGTGAAGTTGAAGCCGCGCAGGGCCGGGATGTCGCCCTGCCAGGGGGCGCCCAGCGCCGCCCAGATGACCACCGGCAGCACCACCATCAGCCCCAGCGCCGCCGGCCACACGCGGCGCGGCTGGCCGTCCTGCATGCGCTTGGCGCGGGCGGAGCGGGCATAAAGGATGGTGGCGACCACGCCGAAGACGAAGCCGAGCAGCGCGAAGCTGTGCGCGTCCTGCCACTGGATCCAGGGCAGCCGCAGGCCGCGGTTGGACAGGAACACGCCGGTGACCGGGTTCAGCGCCTGCCGGGGCGCCGGCAGGGTCTGCATGATGGTGTACCAGAACAGTAGCTGCAGCAGCAGCGGCAGGTCGCGCACCACCTCGATGTAGGTGGCGGCGATGCGCGACAGCAGCCAGTTCTTGCTCAGCCGCGCGATGCCGACCAGCGTGCCCAGCACGGTGGCCAGCACGATGCCGACCACCGCGACCTTGAGGGTGTTCAGCACGCCCACCAGCAGCGCGCGGGCATAGGTGCTGGCCGGGGTGTAGGTGACCAGGGACTCGGCGATCGGCAGCCCTGCCTCGCGCTGCAGAAAGCCAAAGCCGGTGGCGATGCGCCGCACTTCCAGGTTGTGCTGGGTGTTGCGCACCAGCCACCAGACGATGCCGACGACGGCGCCGACGATCAGCACCTGCCAGATGATGGCGCGGAACCGCTCATCCGCCCAGGACAGGCGGATGCCCTGCCTGGGCGGGGCGCGCAACAGCCGGGGATCGGCGGCGGTATCGGACATGGCGGGGCCTCGTTGCTCATGTTGGCCGGTGCCCTGGCGAGCAGGGCGGCGGCGGCCGGGCTCAGGCCCGGCCGCCGCCTGTCAGATCAGCGGAAGGGGGGCGAGTACTGCAGGCCGCCCTTGGTCCACTGCGCGTTGGGGCCGCGCTGGATGCCGATCGGCTCCAGGTTGCGGGCAAAGATCTCGCCGTAGTTGCCCACCGCCTTGATGACGCGCGCCGCCCAGGCATTGTCCAGGCCCAGCATCTGGCCGAGGCCGCCGTTCTTGCCCAGCATGCGCTGCGCCTCGGGCCGCGCGTCGTCGGCCGCCGCCTTGTCCACGTTGGCCGCCGTGATGCCCAGCTCCTCGCCCGACAGCAGCGCGTAGTGCGTCCAGCGCACGATGTCGGCGAAGCGCGCGTCGCCCTGGCGCACGAACGGGCCCAGCGGCTCCTTGCTGATCACTTCCGGCAGGATCTTGTGCTCGGCCGGGTTGGGCTGCGCCGAGCGCGTGGCGGCCAGGCCCGAAACGTCGGTGGTGTAGGCATCGCACCGGCCGGCGGCATAGGCGCCGACAAGCTCCTCCAGCCGCTCGATCACCACGGGGGTGAACTGGATGTTGTTGGCGCGCGCCCAGTCGGTCAGGTTCTGCTCGGTGGTGGTGCCCGGCTGCACGCAGACGGTGGCGCCGTTCAGCTCCTTGGCGCTGTTCACGCCGGTGCTGGCCTTCACCATGAAGCCCTGGCCGTCATAGAAGTTGATGGCCGGGAAGTCGAAGCCGAGCGAGGTGTCGCGCGACAGCGTCACGGTGGTGTTGCGCGCGGCGACGTCGATCTCGCCGGACTGCAGGGCGGTGAAGCGGCTTTGCGCCGTCAGCGGCACGTAGCGCACCTTGGAGGCATCGTTCAGGATCGCGACCGCGAGCGCCTTGCAGTAGTCGACGTCGAAGCCGGTCCAGACGCCGCGGCTGTCGGGCTGCGCGAAGCCGGCCAGGCCGGTGTTGACGCCGCACACCAGCGTGCCGCGCGAGCGGATGGCATCCAGCGTGTTGCTGGACGGCGCGGCGGGGGCCGCGGCGGGCGCCTGGGCCAGCGCGGGCAGCGCGCCGGCGGTGGCCAGCACGGCCGCGATCAGGCCGCGCCCGCCGATCAGGCGCAGGTGTCGACGGAAGCCGGCAAGCCGAGTGAACGTCATCATACTCTCCCAATCCCTGGAACCCGGCCGGCAGCGTGCCGGCGGGGCGCCCCGTGCCGCCCTGAAAGGACCAGCGCCAAGGCGGCGGCCCCTGAGGACCACGCCGTCAAAGCCCTAGCCTTGCCATGAACAAGACGCAATCGTGCCATGCGGTCTCACTGAATGAGAATGAACAGCGGAGGTTCCATTAGCAAGGACCAGGCCAGCGGCGAAGTCGTCTATGCCCCGGCGCCTTCCGCCAGCCACCGCCCAGCGGTGCCCATGAAACAGGCAGATCGGGCGGGCTGACCGCCCTGCCGGCAGCATGGGCCGGGCAGGACCTGGTTCCGTCCCCCCTCCGGCATGGTGCTGGCGGCTCCGGGGCCACCGGCACCCGGGCCACAACGAAAAACGCCGGCCCCCTTTCAGGGGCCGGCGTTTGCTCAGGCGTGCAGCGCCTTTAGCGGCGCAGGCCCAGGCGGCCGATCAGGCTCTCGTAGCGGCTCTGGCTCTTCTTCTTGGTGTAGTCGAGCAGGCCACGGCGCTGGCCGACCAGGACCAGGAGGCCACGGCGGCTGTGGAAGTCCTTGGGGTGCACCTTCAGGTGCTCCGTCAGCGACGAGATGCGCTCGGACAGCAGGGCGACCTGCACTTCCGGGCTACCCGTGTCGCCCTCCTTAAGGGCGTATTCCTTGATGATCTCGGCGCGGCGCTCTGCGGTCACCATCGACATCGGCTTCAGCCTTTCTGTTCTGTGTCGCTGTCCGCGCCCACGGGCGGCGGTGCGACGAATGTCGTCTCACCCGGGCCCAGCCATCGTTCCGGCTTCACGAGACCGGCATCGAGCCTGGCAAGACCCTTCAGGCGCCCCCCCGCCATCGCGCGCACCAGGCCCCCTTCGGGGTTGGCGTCGTCCGGGATCCGCCCCATCAGCTCGACCAGGGAGATGGTCTGGCCAAAGGAAAGGCGGGCAGCCTCTGCGTCCGAAAGGGCCAGTGCCGGGATGTCGGCCAGCGCGGTCGTGACGGGCAGCAGGAGGTCCGGGGAAGGGGGCGGGGTATCGCCGGTTCCGGCCAGCTTGTCCAGCGGAATCGCCGCCTCCTCCAGGAAGGGGCCGACCCGCATGCGGCGCAGCGTCGCGATGTGCCCGACGCTGCCCACCGCGCGGGCGATGTCGCGCGCCAGGCTGCGCATGTAGACGCCTTTGCCGGACTGCACCGTGAAGATGGCGGTGTCGGCGTCGGGGCGCGACTCCAGCTCGAACCGGTCCACCCGCGCGGGGCGCGGCGCCAGCTCCACCAGCTGGCCCTCGCGCGCCATGTCGTAGGCGCGCTCGCCGTTCACCTTGATGGCCGAGTAGATCGGCGGGATCTGCATGATGTCGCCAATGAAGGCGGGCAGCGCCGCGCGGATCTCGTCGTCCGTCGGGCGCTTGTCGGAGGTGGCGATGGTCTTGCCGTCGGCGTCGTCCGTGTCCCGCTCGTCGCCGAAGCGCAGCGTGAAGCGGTAGGTCTTGGTGCCGTCCATGACGTAGGGCACCGTCTTGGTGGCCGCGCCAAAGGCGATCGGCAGCACGCCGGTGGCCAGCGGGTCCAGCGTGCCGCCATGGCCGACCTTCTGCGCGTTGAAGGCACGCTTGAGCTTGTTGACCACGTCGGTCGAGCCGACGCCGGAAGGCTTGTCGACGATCAGCCAGCCATCGAGGGCAATCCCACGCGGCTTGCGGTGCGGGCGAGGCATCAGGGCAGGTCTCTCAGCAGTCGCAGTTGAAACGGTGGGGGGGCAGCGGGAAAAGCGAAGCCGTTCTCTTTTGGAAAAAAGAACCGGGAAATCTTGTCTGAAAGCGGGGGCTGGCAGGCAGCGCTTCCTGCTTTCAGGCAAAGTCCTTTTGCTTCTTTTTCTTTAGAAAAAGAAGGATCTCGCTTCCCTCACACCAACGGCACAGGCCGGGAACGCCCCGTCTGGTCCAGCGCCACAAAGGTGAAGACGGCGGTGGTGACGCGGTTGGTGTGGTCCCCTTCCCGCTCCCGCCGCCAGGCTTCCACCCGGATGCGCATGGAGGTGCGGCCGGTGGACAGCACCTCGGCATACAGCGAGACCTCGTCGCCGACGCGGACGGGGGAGATGAAGCTCATCGCCTCCACGGCCACGGTGGCGCAGCGGCCGCGGGCGCGGCGCGTGGCGGCGCTGCCGGCGGCCATGTCCATCATGCCCATCAGCCAGCCGCCGAAGATGTCGCCCGCCGGGTTGGTGTCGGCCGGCATGGCGGTGATGCGGATGACGGGCGCGCCCTCGGGGGGCTGCTCGGGCTGCTCGCGCGCGGTCATTCGGCGTCGTCGTTCCCGGCCGTGTTGGCCCCGGGGCTGGGCGCCTCGGGCTTGCGCAGGTCCTGGGCCACCACCGGCTGGCGCATCACCTGGTCGATATGCGCCGCGTATTCCAGCGCCTCGTCCTGGTGGAAATGCAGCTCTGGCGCGGTGCGCAGCCGCACCTTCTGTGCCACCTGCTTGCGCAGCCAGGGCTGGATGCGCTTCAGCCCGGCCATCTGCTCGTCGGTCAGCCGGCGGCCGAGGCCCGACACAAAGCAGGTCATGTGCATCAGGTCGGGCGAGGCGCGCACCTCGGTGACGGTGACGCGGGTGTCGAGCAGGTCCGCGTCGCGGATCTCGCCGCGCGCGAACACGGCCGACAGCGCGTGGCGCACTTCCTCGGCGACGCGGAGCATGCGCTGGGTGGGGCCGGAGCCGGCCGCTTGCTTGGCCATGGTGGGGGTCTTCCGAAAAGAGCCGCACCCCGGCGGAGACCCGCCGGGGTGCAGAGAAAGGCAGGAGGGCGCGCCGGCCGGGGCCGGCGCGCGGCGGCGGCTGTTACACCGCGGCCACGGTCTCCGTCTCGTAGCACTCGATCTGGTCGCCGACCTTGATGGCGTCGTAGTTGGCGAAGCTCATGCCGCACTCGTAGCCGTTGGTGACTTCCTTGACGTCGTCCTTGAAGCGCCGCAGCGTCGCCAGCTCGCCCTGGTGGATGACCACGCCATCGCGCAGCAGCCGCACGCCGCAGCCGCGCTTGACCACGCCCTCGGTGATCCGGCAGCCGGCGATGTTGCCCAGCCGCTTGACCTCGAAGACCTCCAAGATCTGGGCGTAGCCCAGGAACTTCTCGCGCTGGATCGGCGCCAGCTTGCCGCGCACCATCGCCTCGATGTCGTCCGACACCTCGTAGATGATGGAGTAGTAGCGGATCTCCACCCCGTCGCGGTTGGCCATCTCGCGCGCCTGGCCGGTGGCCCGCACGTTGAAGGCCACCACCACGGCGTTGGACGCCTTGGCGAGCTGGATGTCGGACTCCGTGATCTGGCCCACGGCGCTGTGCAGCACCCGGACCTTCACCTCGTCGCGCGACAGCTTGTTCAAGGTCACGCCGAGCGCCTCGGCGGAACCCTGCACGTCCGCCTTGACGACGACGGCCACTTCCTTCTGCACGCCCGCCGCGATGCGCGCCATCATGTCGGACAGCGTGCCACGGGCGGCGCCGGCGGCGGCCGCCTGCTTGTCGCGGTTGCGGCGCTGGCGGTACTCGGAAATCTCGCGCGCCTTGCCCTCGTCTTCCACGAAGGTCAGCGGCTCGCCGGCCGTCGGCACGCCGGACAGGCCCAGGATCTCCACCGGCAGGCTCGGCCCGGCTTCCTTCATCTGGCGGCCCTTGTCGTCCAGCATGGCGCGTACGCGGCCCCATTCGGCGCCGGCCACCACCATGTCGCCCTGGCGCAGCGTGCCCTTCTGGACCAGCACGGTGGCCACGGGACCACGCCCCTTGTCCAGCTTGCTTTCGATCACGGTGCCCTCGGCGCCGCGCTCGGGGTTGGCGCGCAGGTCCAGCACCTCGGCCTGCAGCAGGATGGCTTCCTGCAGCTTGTCGAGGTTCATCCCCTTGGTGGCGGAGACCTGGATCTCCTGGGTGTCGCCACCCAGGCTTTCCACGATCACCTCGTGCTGCAGCAGCTCCTGCCGCACGCGGTCCAGGTTGACGCCCGGCTTGTCGATCTTGTTGACCGCCACGATCAGCGGCACGCCGGCCGCCTTGGCATGGTGGATCGCCTCGATGGTCTGCGGCATGACGCCGTCATCGGCCGCCACCACCAGCACCACCATGTCCGTCACGCTGGCGCCGCGGGCGCGCATGGCGGTGAAGGCGGCGTGGCCCGGCGTATCGATGAAGGTGATCTTCTGCCCACCCGGGATCGTCACCTGATAGGCGCCGATGTGCTGGGTGATGCCGCCGGCCTCGCGCGCCGCCACGTCGGTCTTGCGCAGCGCGTCCAGCAGGCTGGTCTTGCCGTGGTCAACATGGCCCATGATGGTCACGACAGGCGGGCGCGGCAGCAGCTCGGTGTCGCTGTCGACGGCGCCTTCCAGCCCCTGCTCGACATCGGACTCGGACACGCGGCGCACGCGGTGGCCGAACTCGTTGACCACCAGCTCCGCCGTGTCGGCGTCGATGCTCTGCGTCAGCGTCGCCATCACGCCCATGCGGAACAGCGCCTTGACCACCTCGCCGCCCCGGGCGGCCATGCGGTTGGCCAGCTCCTGCACGGTGATGGACTCCGGCACCACCACGTCGCGCACGACCTTGACGCCATCCGAGCGCAGGCGCGCCAGCTCCTGCTGGCGGCGCTCGCGCTCACGGGCGCGGCGGACCGAGGCCATGGAGCGCGAGCGCTCGTCCTCGCCCTCGATCGCGGCGGCGACGTCGATGCGGCCGTCGCGGCGGCGGTCGGTGACCGGCGCCTTTTTGACCGGCACCGGCATCGGCTTCTTGGCGGCCAGCGGGCCACCGCCGGCCGGGCGGCGGACGGGGCTGCGACGCTCCTCCTCGCCACCCTCGTCACGGCCACGCAGCGTCAGGCGCGGCGCGCCGGGCGCACCGGGGGCCGCGGCGGCGGGGGCACCGGGGGCGGCGCCGGGGCGGCGGAAGCCGGCCCCCGGGCCTGCGGCGCCGGGGCCACCGGCCCGCGGCGGGCCACCCGCCGGGCGGACGCCCGGCGCGGCATCGCGGGCGCCATCCCGCACGGGGGCGCGCACCGGCGCCGCGGCCTGCGGCGGCGCGTTGCGGCGGGCTTCCTCTTCCACCTTGCGGCGGGCTTCGTCCTCGGCCTTCTGGCGCGCTTCCTCGGCGGCGCGGGCCACGGCCTCCTCGGCCGCGCGGCGCTCGTCCTCGGCCTTGCGGGCCGCTTCCTCGGCGGCCGAGCGCAGCATCAGCGCCTGGCGCTCGCGCGCCTCGCGCTCACGCTGGGCTTCCTGGCGGCGGTGCTCTTCCAGCACCCGCATGCGGGTGGCCTGCTCGCCCTGGTTCAGCGGGCGGTTGGCCGGGCCGGCCGCGGCGCCGCGCGACGGGCCACCGGCCCCGCGCGGCGGACCGCCAGCCGGGCGCGGCCCGCTGGCCGTGCCGCCGGGCTTGGATGTCGTGTTGGTGGGTGCCGGCGCGCCGGGGGCGCGCTTCTTCACGACCTCCACCTGCACCGTCTTGCTGCGGCCATGGCTGAACGATTGCCGCACGCTGCCGGCCTGCTCGGTCTTGCCAAGCTCCAACCGGCCGCTGGGCCGTAGGCTCAGCCGGCTCTTGCCGGCGTCCTGCTCGTTCTGGTCACTCATGCGCTCGCTGGTATCCGATCCGTTTTCAGCCATGTATCCAAACGCGAGCCGTTGCCGGGCTCACGACCCCGCCCCGTACGCGTTGACAGAAATTCCGGCCAAGCGACCAGCCTCCTGTGTGATGATTGTGGCGATACGCCCGGACGCGATGGCCACATGCACCGCATGGTCCCGCCCGAACACCGCCCCGAGTTCCTCGGCGGTCAGCATGGCCACCACGGGCGTTTGATGCCCGCCTTGTAGCCGCCGCCGCTCCGCCGCGCTGCCATCCACCGCCTCCACCAGCAGCCCGGCACGGCCGGACTGCAACCATTCCCGCACCTGCTGGAACCCACAAACGGCTTGCCCGGCACGCCGGGCCAGCCCAACGTGGTCGCGCAGCCGAGCGCGGAGACCTTGCTCGATGCTGGCGCGGAGATCGGGGGGCGGTATGACCAGCCCTTTGGCCGCCTTCGAGAAGGCGCCGCGGGCCTGCGCGCGTTCTAGCACATCGGCGCGCGCGCTCAACCACATTCCCCGCCCGGGCAGCCGCCCGGCGAGGTCGGGCACCAGCTGGCGCCCCGGGCTGAGCACGAAGCGCAGCATGGTCTCCTTGGGCCCCGTTTCCCGCGTCACGATGCAACGACGCAGCGGCCCCCTGTCCGGGTCCGCCGCATCGCCTTTCACGGGCTTGGGGGCACGCTCCGGCACCCGGTCCGGAACAGGCGCCGCCTGTTCCGGCTCAGGCACGGGACTGGTTTCAGGAAGGCTGGTCGTCGGTCTTCTCCTGCGCACCACCCTCGGCCGCGAACCAGTGCTCGCGCGCCGCCATGATGATCGCGTTCGCCGTATCCTCGTCCACCGCCTCGGTGCCCAGGATCTCGATCAGTTCGTCGGCCGCCAGGTCGCCCAGGTCATCCAGCGTCTTGATGCCCTTCTCGCCCAGCGTCACCATCATGGCCGGGCTGAAGCCGCCGGCCTCGCCCACCGCGTCCTCGACGCCAAGCGCGCGGCGCTTCTCGTCCAGCTCCTCGTCACGGCGGTCCAGGAAGGCCTGGGCGCGGCGCTTCAGCTCCGCGGCCACGTCCTCGTCGAAGCCCTCAACGTTGGACAGCTCCTCGTCCTCCACGTCGACCAGCTCCTCGACCGTGCCGAAGCCCTCGGTGACCAGCAGGCCGGCGATGACGTCGTCCACGTCAAGCGCCTCGACGAACAGGCCGGTGCGCTTGCGGAACTCTTCCTGCCGGCGCTCGGACTCTTCCGCCTCGGTGAGGATGTCGATGTCCCAGCGGGTCAGCTGGCTGGCCAGCCGCACGTTCTGGCCGCGGCGGCCGATGGCGAGCGAAAGCTGGTCATCGGGCACCACGACTTCAACCCGGCGGGTTTCCTCGTCCAGCACCACCTTGGTCACCTCGGCCGGCGCCAGCGCGTTCACCACGAAGGTCGGGTTCTCGCCGGACCAGGGGATGATGTCGATCTTCTCGCCCTGCAGCTCGGCCACCACCGCCTGCACGCGCGAGCCGCGCATGCCGACGCAGGCACCCACCGGGTCGATCGAGCTGTCGCGCGAGATCACGGCCATCTTGGCGCGCGAGCCCGGGTCGCGGGCCACCGCCTTGATCTCGATGATGCCGTCGTAGATCTCCGGCACCTCCTGCGCGAAGAGCTTGGCCAGGAAGCCCGGATGCGTGCGGCTCAGGAACACCTGCGGGCCGCGCGGCTCCTCGCGCACGTCGTAGATATAGGCGCGCACGCGGTCGCCGTTGCGGAAGGTTTCGCGCGCGATGGTCTCGTCCCGGCGCAGCAGGGCTTCCGCGCGGCCGAGGTCGACCATCAGGTTGCCGTACTCGGTGCGCTTGACCACGCCGTTGACGACCTCGCCCACGCGGTCCTTGTACTCGTTGAACTGCTTGCCGCGCTCCACCTCGCGCACGCGCTGCACGATCACCTGCTTGGCGGTCTGCGCGGCGATGCGGCCGAAGTCGATCGGCGGCAGCGGGTCGACGATGAACTCGCCTACCGTGATGCCCGGCTGCACCTTGAGCGCGATGCGCAGCGGGATCTGCGTGTCCTCGTTCTCGACCGGCTCCTGCTCCACCACCTCGGACCAGCGGGACAGCTTCACCTCGCCGGTGCGGCGGTCGATGACGGCGCGGATGTCCTTTTCGTGCCCGTACTTGGCGCGGCCGGCCTTCTGGATGGCCTGCTCCATCGCCTCCAGCACCTCGTCGCGCTCGATCATCTTCTCGCGCGCCACGGCATCCGCGACCTGGAGAAGCTCCGGGCGGGCAATGCTGATGTCCACGGCCATGATCCTAGTTCCTCTTGGGCAAGGGGGCGGCGGGGGCGTCGTCCTCGGGGTCGTCTTCCAGACCCTCGTGCGACACCCCGGCCTGCGCCGCGCTGGCGGCAATCAGCTCGTCGGTCAGCACCAGCTTGGCGCGGCGCAGGTCGGCGCGGGGCAGGGTCACCTCCCCCGCATCCTCCAGCTTGAGCCGCACCGAAGCCTCGTCCACCCCGAGGATGAAGCCGCGGAAGCGCCGCCGCCCCTCGATCGGGATGCTCATCTCGGCGATCGCCAGATGGCCGGCGAAGCGCTCCCAGTCCTTGGTGCGCGTCAGCGGCCGGTCGATGCCGGGCGAGGACACCTCCAGGTGCCATTCGCCCTTGAACGGGTCGTCCACGTCCAGCACCGCGCCGGCGGCGTGGCTGATCGCCTCGCAGTCGGCCACGCCGATCAGCCGGCCGTCGGTGCGGTCGGCCATGATCTGCACGGTGGGGGTCTGCTTGCCCTGGATCATCACGCGCACGACCTCGTAGCCCATCGCGGCGAGCGTGGGCGTGATGGTGGCGGCGATCCGGGACTCGAGGCCCTCAGATGCGGGAAGTTCGTCGATCTCGTCCAAAAACAAAAAAAGGCGGCCGGTTAAGGCCACCCCCCTGGCTATGCCGTGAAGATGTTCTGTATCGGCATATAGGCTCGCACCCGGTGGGCGGCAAGCGAAACAACAGGGCCTTGCCGGGAATGGCCGGCACCGGCGGGGGCGGTTCGGAAGAAGCCGTTCTTTTTTGAAAAAAAGAACCAAGAAACTTTTGTCAGTGTGGCAGCGCGCCCGGCCCCATGCGCCAACCTCATCATAAACAAGGTCTTTTTGCTTCTTTTTCTTCAGAAAAAGAAGATGCCGCACCCTTCATCCGGGTGGGGACGGGCTGTCAAACCAGTCCGAAGGGCAGGCGCGCTAGGTGCGTCACCCGGCAGCGCCCATGCGTGCGTACCGACAGCACCGCGCCCGACAGGCGGTTGTCGTGCACCTGCGCCAGCCCGAAGCCATGCAGCGTCAGCAGCAGAAAGTGGCCCGTCACCCGCACCAGATACAGCCCCGGCACCAGCCCACCATTGCGCGCCAGCGACAGCAGCGTCGGGCCACGGCCGCCCGGGGTATCGAGCGGCAGCGGCAGGCTGGGCTGGCCGGCCAGCTGCAGGGCGGCCAGCACGTCGCGCCAATAGGCGGTGACGATCTCGGGCTGGTGCACGTAACGCTCGGGCGCCACGCGGTGCAGCAGCGCGCAGGCCTCGGCGTAGCCGCAGCCGGCGGCCAGCGCGATGGCGGCGGGGCCGCACCAGCCGGTGTGGCCGCCCCGCTCCAGCGTCAGCCGCGCGGCGGAATTCTCGGCCAGCCGGAGCCCTGCCGCGGGGGTCGCGATCCGCCGTCCGTCCTCTCTCTGCAATGGTGGTCCCCCCAGCTCCGGGCGCCCAGACGGTGGCGCCGACCCGGGGTCACGGTGTCGTGCGCGGCGGGCGAGCGTCAACGCCGGTGTGCGGCGCAACAGCGCTTCCCCCAGGGCTGTTGCATTCATGTCACAGGGCTGTTGCCTCAGCGCAACCGAAGCCATTCCGCCGGCGCCGCGCGCCGTGGGGTTTGCCAGCCTCGCCCTGCTGCGATCTGATGGCGGGCGGCCGCCCGCCGGGCGCGCCCAACCGGAGGAAACCCGCATGCCGCGTCCCACCGTGGCGGCGCTCGCCGCCCTGGCCCTCGCCACGCTCGCCGCCACGCCGGCCGGGGCCGAGGTCAGCCGCTTCGAGGTGCTGTCCCGCCAGCAGCCGGCACTGGATGGCCGCAGCTTCGGCCCCGCCGGCACCGCCGAGAAGATCACCGCCCGCGCCACCATCGCGCTGGACCCGGCCGACCCGCGCAACGCGGTGATCGCCGACCTGGCCGCCGCGCCGCGCAACGCCGGGGGCCGGGTGGAGGCCACCACCGACGTGGTGATCCTGCGCCCCGCCCGACCCAACGGCACGCTGCTGTTCGAAGTGGTCAACCGCGGCCGCAAGCTGTTGCCCGGCTGGGTGGGCGACACGGATGGCGCGAGCGCGATCCGCCTGAACAGCGCCGAGGATGCCGGCAACGGCTTTCTGCTGGAACAGGGCTACACGCTGGTCTGGGCCGGCTGGCAGGGCGATGCCCCGGCGGGCGCCGACCTCCTGCGCATTGCCCTGCCCACGGTGCCGGGCCTGGCCGGCCCGTCGCGCGAGGAATGGAGCTTCACGGACACGGCCAGCCCCAAGCGGGTGGCGCTAAGCTACCCCATCGCCGACCGCGGCAGCCTGCGCCTGACGGTGCGCGGCCATGCGGACGATACCCGCGCCACGCCGGACGGCCTGGCCCTCAACGTCATCGACGACAGCACGGTGGAGATCACCCGCCCCGCCGGCGCCGCGCCCGGCGCGCTGTACGAGCTGACCTACACGGCGCGCGACCCCAAGGTCGCCGGCATGGGGCTGGCCGCGATCCGCGACGTCACCAGCTTTCTGCGCCGCGACGGCAGCGACGCCAACCCGCTGGCGCAAGGCGGCCGCAGCGGCATCTCGCGCGCCATCGGCCTCGGCATCTCGCAATCCGGCCGCGTGCTGCGCGACGTGCTGTATGTCGGCATGAACCAGGACGAGGCCGGGCGGCTGGTGTTCGAGGGCATGATGCCCGTCATCCCCGGCGCGCGGCGCAGCTTCACCAATGCCCGCTTCGCCCAGCCCGGCCGCAACCCCGGCCCGCAGTTCGACCGGCTCTACCCCGTGCTGGACTTTCCCTTCACCTACCCGGTGACGGAGGACCCGCTGAGCGGCCGCCGCGACGGGCTGCTGCTGCGCTGCGCGCAGAGCAACTCCTGCCCGCGCATCATGCAGGTCGATTCGGAGTTCGAGTTCTGGGGTTCCCAGGCCAGCCTGCTGGTGACCGACGCGCAGGGCCGCCACCTGGACCTGCCGCCGGAGGTGCGGCTTTACCTGCTGAGCGGCACGCCGCACGGCAACGTCTGGAACGCCACCGTCACCCGCAGCCCCGCCTGCGCCCTGCCACTGAACCCGATGAGCGGCGGCCCCGCGCTGCGCGCCCTGCTGGTGGCCATGCAGAACTGGATCGACCAGGGGGTGGAGCCGCCGGCCAGCCGCTTTCCCACCCTGGCCCAGGGCACGCTGGTGCCGGCCGCCGCGGTCTACCCCGCGCCCATCCCGGGGCTGGACTACCAGGGCCGCTATGTTCGCGCGCAGCACATCGTCCCGGGCACGCCGCTGCCGGAAGCGCGGGGCGGCTACCCGCTGCTGCTGCCGCGCGCGGGGGCGGACGGCAACGCCATCGCCGGCATCCGCCTGCCCGCCCTCGCCGTGCCGCGCGCCACCTATACCGGCTGGAACGCCCTGCCGGACGGTGCCGGCGGCACGCAGGGCCTGTGCACGCAGCAAGGCGCCACCCTGCCGCTGGCCGCGACACGCGCCGAACGGGACGCCGCCCACGACCCCCGCCCCTCGCTGGAGGAGCTCTACCCGACGCCGGATGCCTATGTGGAAGCGGTGCGCGCCGCGAGCGCCCGGCTGGTGGACGAGCGCCTGCTGCTGCCGGCCGATGCCGAACGCAGCATCGCGGCAGCGCGGGACGGGACGCTGGCGAAGCTCGCTCGGTAAGGGTGGCGCCAGTGGCCTTTGAGGGGGCGCTGCCCCCTCAAGCTCCCCCGGCAGGGGATTGAATCCCCTGCACCCCCGGTTGTTGGCGCATTCCGGGAAATGCTTAAAAGATTGTTATTGCTAAATATTTATTCGCTTCGCGTGAAGCGCACGTCCAGACAAACGGGGGTCCAGGGGATTCAATCCCCTGGCGGGGAGAGTTTGAGAGGGGCAGCGCCCCTCTCAAGCCACCCGCGACTTATTCCGCCGCCAGTGGCAACGGCGCCGCTGCCGCGCCGCCGCTGCCCGGTTCCACCTTGACGCCGAGCCGGGCGTAGACCTCGGCCAGGCGGCGCTCGTACTGCTCGGCGCTGAACAGGGCGGCGCGGCGGGGGCCGGCCTGTTCCAGCCAGCCGCGCAGGTCGGCATCCTTGTCCAGGGCGCGGATGGCTTCCACCATGGCGCGCACGTCGTAGGGGTCCACCGTGATGGCGGCGTCGCCCACCACTTCCGGCAGGGAGGAGGTGTTGGAGGTCATCACCGGCGTGCCGAGCTTCATGGCTTCCAGCGCCGGCAGGCCGAAGCCCTCGTAGAGCGAGGGGAACAGGCAGGCGCGGGCGCCGCGGATCAGCGAGATCAGCAGCCTGAAGGGCGCGTAGTCGAGCAGGATGATCTTGCGGCGGGTGCGCAGGATGGAGCCTTCCTGCACCTGGAAGCGGATGTGGTCGTCGAACAGGAGCTTCAGCTCCTCCTCGCTTTTCCAGGCCTGCTTGCCGACGATCACCAGCGGCAGGTCGGAGCCGGAGGACAGAAAGGCCTCGATCATGCGGCCCACATTCTTCTTGGGCTCGATCGCCCCGAAGAACATGAAGTAGCCCTTCCAGTCGAGGCCGAAGGAGCCCTTGATCTCGTCCATCGCCTCCGGCACCGGCTTGTCGGAGAACTTCCGCGGGATCTCGACCGACTGGTAGGTGTTGGTCACCTTGTCCGGGTCGGCGCCCAGCAGGTTGACGATGTCGCGCTTGGAGGCCTCGCTCACCGTGATGATGTGGTCGGCCTTCTTCACCAGCAGGCGGTTCAGCCGGAAGTAGCGGCGCTTGTGATCCAGCGTGGTGTAGGGCAGCCGCAGCGGCACCAGGTCGTGCAGCGTGTAGATGTTCTTGGCGCCCGGCACCCGCATGGCCAGCGGGTAGGTCCAGTGCATGATCTCGGGCGGGCGGGGCATCCGCACCGTCATGCGCGCCTTGTAGTGCCGGAAATGGTTGTGCGCGACGGTGAAGCCGTTTTCCACGTTCCACAGGTGGTCGTAATGCGGCATGCGGCTTTCAAAGGTGGTGGACACCACCTTGCCCGTCACCGGCACGCCGCTGGCGTATTCGCCGAAAGGCGACAGCATGGTGCGGCGCGCCGAGCGCACCCAGCGCAGCCAGGCATTGGCCTCGCCCACCCGGTTGTCGAAAAACGCGATCTCGCGGATCAGCGGGTTGCGGCTGGGGCTGGCGCGGGTGCCGTACAGCACGCCGACCTCCGCCCCCAGCCCGCCCAGCCGGAAGCTGAGGTTGCGCGCATAGGTGGCGACGCCGGTCCCCTGGTCGAGCGCGAGATTGTGGCCGTCGATGTAAATGCGGGGACGCATGGACCGGAATCCTCGGGACAATGACACGCGGCGGCGGCAGCGGCTGGAGCGCGGCCGTGCCGTGGCGCCAGGGTAGCCGTTCGGCCGGCCGCCGGCCATCGCTTGCTTTGCATGCTGGGGCAGGGGAAACACGCTGGATGAAAACGCGGCGCACCCCTAGGCAGGCCGCCCGGCCCGTGCCGAACTTTCCCGCATGAGTGCCGAGCTCGCGGCCCTGCGCCAGCAGGCCGACACGCTGCGCCACGCCGGCGAATGGCCCGCCGCCGCCGCCGCCTATGCCGCCGTGCTGCAGCTGGCGCCCGACGATTCGGGCGCGCTGCTGCAGCGTGCCCGATGCCTGCAGGCCGCCGGCCAAGCCGCCCCCGCCCTGCCGCTGCTGCGCGAGGCTGCGGCGCTGCGCCCGCGCGACGCCGCCGCCCGGCGCCGCCTGGCCGCGGCGGCCGACGCGCTGGGCCGCCATGCCGAGGCCGAGGCGGCGCTGGCCGCCGCCGTATCCCTGGACCCCGGGCAGGACGACACCTGGGCCGAATGGCTGGACGCCCTGCCGCGCGCCGCGCCGCCGCCCGCCGCCCTGGGCGTGGTGCTCGACCTCACCGACCTCGCGGCCTGGATCCGCCGTGGCCGCCGCGTGCCCTCCGGCATCCAGCGGGTGCAGTTGGACGTGGCGCAGGCCGCGCTGCAAGGCCCCGTGCCGCCGGTGCTCTGCGCCATGCCGGCCGCCGGCGGCGGCTGGCGGCGCTGGCCGGCGGCGCTGTTCCACCGCATCGACCACCTGATGCGGCTGGACGCCGACCCGCTGGACCCCGCCTGGCGGAACGCCGCCGCCCTGCTGGACGACCTGCTGCAGGAAGCGCCGATGAGCTTCGCGCCCGGCGCTGTGCTGTGCTCGCTGGGCGGCAGCTGGTCGCAGCCCGACCACCTGCTGTGCCTGCGCGTGGCGCGCGAAGGCACGGGGCTGCGCCATGTCGCCCTGCTGCACGACTGCGCGCCGCTGGCGGTGCCGGAGCACTGCGCCCCCGCCACGGTGTCCGCCTATGCCCGCTGGTTCGCCAACCTGGCCCTGCACGCGGACGCGGTGCTGCTCAACTCGCGTTTCACGCGCGACGAGCTGCGCCGCCGGCATGCCGCGCTGCTGCCCGGACTGCCGCTGCCGGACCATGCGGTGCTGGGCCTCGACGCCACCCCCCGCCCCCCGCCGCCGGAGGCGCCGCCCGCCGTGTTGCCCCGCGCGCTGCGCGGCGGCCGCCCCTTTGTGCTGTTTGTCGCCACCATCGAGGCGCGCAAGAACCACCTGATGGTGTTCCAGGCCTGGCTGGCCCTGCTGCGCCGCTTGCCGCCAGGACAGGTGCCGGACCTGGTCTGCGTCGGCCGCCCCGGCTGGCTGGCCGAGCCCGCGCTGGAACTGCTGCGCACGGCGCCCCCCCTGCACGGCCGGGTGCACCTGCTGCACGGCGTGGCCGACCCGCTGCTGGCGGCGCTGCGGCGCGACTGCCTGTTCACCCTGTACAACAGCCACCAGGAGGGCTGGGGCCTGCCGGTGACGGAAAGCCTGGCCGCCGGCCGCCCGGTGCTGGCGCCCGGGCATTCCGCCCTGCTGGAAGCCGGCGAGCACGGCGCCACCTTCTTCGAGCCCGGCTCCGAGCCCGCGCTGGTGGAGGCCGTGGCGGCCATGGTCACCGACCCGGCGGCACGGGCCAGGGCCGAGGCCGGGATCGCCGCCGCGCCGCCGCGCCGCGACTGGGCGGCGGTGGCCGCCGAGCTGCTGCACCAGGCCGCCCGCCTGGCCGCCGCCGCCCCGCCCCGCCCGCCGCTGCCGCTGGTCCCCGGCGCCGTGGTGCCGGTGCGCCGCACCGGCCACCCCCGCCCGCTGCCCGCCATGGCGGTGGCCGAGGCCGTGCGCGCCGGCCCGCTATGGCACCCGATGGACACCGATGCCGCCTGGACCCGCCCCGGTGCGGCCCGGCTCAGCCTGCCCCTGCCCCCCGCCCTGCACGGCCCGCTGCGCCTGGAGCTTCTGCTGCAGGCACCGCCGCGCGACCAGGTGGTGGGCCTGCGCCTGCAGCGCGGCGCGATTCCCGGCCTTGATGCCCCGGTGACCGAGGTGGTGCTGCCCGCCGGCGCCACCCAGCTGGTCGGGCTGGACGTGCCGGCCGGCACAGGCGCGGTGGAGGTGGTGCTGGACAGCGCCACCGCCGCCACCCTGCCGGACGGCCGCCGCGTCGGGCTGGCGCTGCGGACGCTGTCGGTCGCACGCGCGGATTCGGTGGAGGACCGGCTGGCGGTGCGGGAAGCGCGGGCCTTTCGGCTGGTGGCGTCGCTGGAAGCCTGACCAGGCTGGGCGTGCCAGACCTGCAGGGCAGAAAGGTCGGGGGAATGAATTCCCCCGAACCCCCATCTTTTTCTGTTCCACTTCGGGTTCTGCGGGTGGGAGCGGTGCGCCCTGGCTGCCTCCGGCGGATCACTGTGGCGCCAGGGAACGACACTTTCCGGCGTGATAAAGCGTCAGAAAAAAGATGGGGTCCGGGGAATTCCTTCCCCGGCCTTCCCGCTACGCCGCCGCTTAGCGAAGCGGCGCTACCCGCACCTTGTCCGTGTAGTTGCACAGCGCGATCGCCGGGCAGCGCCAGCATTCCGGCATCCGTGCCTTGCAGATGTAGCGCCCGTGCAGGATCAGCCAGTGGTGCGCGTCGCGCAGCAGCTCGGGCGGGCAGCGCTTCACCAGCCCGTCTTCCACCGCGCGGGGCGTCTTGCCCGGGGCCAGCCCGGTGCGGTTGCCCAGGCGGAAGATGTGCGTGTCCACCGCCATGGTGTCCTCGCCGAAGGCCACGTTCAGCACCACGTTGGCGGTTTTGCGGCCGACGCCGGGCAGCGCTTCCAGCGCCGCGCGGTCATGCGGCACCTCGCCGCCGTGGCGCTCGATCAACTGGCGGGACAGGGCGATGACGTTCTTGGCCTTGCCCTTCCATAGCCCGACGCTGCGGATGTGGCGGCCGACCCCCTCCTCGCCCAGCGCCACCATCGCCTGTGGCGTCGCGGCCTCCTGGTACAGGGTGGTGGTGGCCTTGTTGACCGACACGTCCGTGGCCTGGGCGGACAAGGCCACGGCCACCAGCAGGGTGTAGGGCGTGGTGAAGGTCAGTTCGGTCTGCGGCGCCGGGTTGGTGGCGGCGATGGCGCGGATGAAGTCGCCGGCCTGCTTGGCATTCATCAGCCGGGCGCGGCGCGGCGCCTCGGCCGAGCCATGCAGCGGCTTGGCGGCGCGGCGGGGGCGGGGCGGCGGCGGATCGCCCGCCGGCGCGGCGGCGCGGCGGCGGGCGGCCCGCAGCGGGGTGGCGGGGGGCGGCACGGAGTCAGGCGGTTCGGCCAGGGGATGATGGGGCGGGGTCTTGGGGACTCGGGTCATGGTCACGCGCTCGCGTCGTGCAGGGGGGCGGCGGGCAGCCTATGCTGGCGGCCCATGCCGGCAAACCCCGCCTTGCCCCCGCCGTTGCCCGAGCCCGTGCTGTTCGAGGCCGTCAGCACGCCGGCCCACAGCTTCCACCGCGGGCTGTTCGCGCTGCTGGCGGGCATCACGCTGGTCTGGACGGTGGCGGGGGGCGCCGCCTTCATCTGGCTGGGGGCCTGGCCGGTGTTCGGCTTTCTGGGCGCCGAGTCGATGCTGGCGCTGGCACTGGTCACGCTGCACCACCGCTGGGCACACCGGGCGCGGGAGGTGGTGCGGCTGACGGACGGCGTGGTGACGGTGCGCCGCACCGACCACCGTGGCCGGCGCAGCGAAGCCAGCATGCAGGCCTACTGGGCCAATGTGGAGCTGACGGAGCGCGACGGGCTGGCGCTGGTGCGGCGCGGCCAGCGCATCCCGCTCGGCGTGTATCTGTCTGAAAGCGAGAAGGCGGAGCTGGCGGCGGCGCTGGAACAGGCGCTGGCGGCCTATCGCCGGCCGGACTTCGACAATCCGCAGCTGCGCTGAGCGGCTCGGGCGGCCATCAGAAGCCCTGGTGGCGGAGCAGCGCGGCCAGCGCGGCATCGGGCTGCCCTTCCAGCTCCAGCATGGCTTGAAAAGGATCGCCCCGCCGCGCCAGCACGGCGGCAAAGGCCGGCTCGGTCTTGGCCCCCCGGTGTCGCTGCCGCATCACGGCCTCGCGCAGGCCATCGCCACCAAGGGCCAGCAGGCGGCGCTCCACCAGGAAGTGCCGCCAGCCGTGCTGGAGCTGCACGGGCCGGGCCTGGCCGAAGATCTCGAAGCACCAGCCTGCCGCCTCGAACCCCGCGACCACCGGGCGGTCCGCGCCGGTCCACTGGTGCATGCGGAAGTTCCTGTGCCCGGCGCAGGTGTCCCACACGGCGCGGGCGAAGGCCACGGGGTCCGGCGCGCAGCACAGCAGGTCGATGTCGCTGGACGGCAGGTCGAGCCCGAGCGGCGGGGTGCCCGCGACATGTGGGTCGAACGCGGCCAGCCGGTCCAGCAGGCCCGTCCTGGCCAGCGCATCGGCGCAGGACAGGCGGGCGCTCAGTGCCGCCCCGCCATCGCCTTGTTTTCCAGCCGCGACATCAGCCGCACCAGCGGCCAGAGCAGCAGGAAATAGGCCACCGCCGCCGCCACGATGGGGGACGCGTTGTAGGTGACGTTCTGCGCCTGCCGCGCCTGGAATAGCAGCTCCGGCAGCGCCACGACGCTGGCGATGGAGGTGAGCTTGACCACCTCCACCGTGTTGCTGATCAGGTCCGGCATAACGTTGCGCACCGCCTGCGGCAGCACGACGTGGGCCAGCGTGCGCGCCGCGCCGAGGCCGGTGGAGCGCGCCGCCTCGGTTTGCCCGCGCGGCACGCTGTCGATGCCGGCGCGCAGCACCTCGCCGTAATAGGCGCCGGTGTTGAGAAAGAAGCCGATCGCCACCGCCCCCCAGGCGCCGACGTCGAGCCCCGCGAAGGGCAGGCCGGCGTAGAGGAACACCAGCAGCACCAGCGGCGGGATGGCGCGGAACAGGTCCACCCAGGCCGCGGCGGCGAGCCGCACCCAGCGCAACGGCGCCGTGGACAGCAGCGCCAGAACCACGCCGCCGACGATGCCCAGCGGCACCACCATCACCGCCAGCAGCAGCGTCTGCCACAGCCCCTGCCACAGGATGGGCGAGGCCTCGCGCACGATGTCGAGGTTGAGAAAGGCTTGGATGAAGTCGTCCATGGCGCTCACCGCTTCCAGGCGAACCGCCGCTCGACCCAGCGGCCGAAGGCGACGACGGGAATGAACAGGATCAGGTAGGCGATGGCGCCGAGCATCAGCGGCGAGGGATTGGCCGAGAAGCTCATGGCGCTTTGCGAGGCGCCCAGGATCTCCGACACCCCCACCACGGAGCCCAGCGCGGTGCCCTTGGTGATGGCGATGGTGCGGTTGGTCAGCGGCGGGATGGTGATGCGCAGCGCCTGGGGCAGCACCACGTGCCGCAGCGTCTGCGTGAAGGACAAGCCGGTGGAGCGCGAGGCCTCCCACTGCCCCTTCTGCACGGAAGTCAGCCCCGCCCAGAAGATTTCTTCCGCGAAGGCCATCAGCACCAGGCTGAGCGACAGCCAGGTGGCCGCGAAGCCCGACATGCCGAGCCCCGCCGCCGGCAGCCCGAAGAACAGCAGCACGATGATGACCAGCGGCGGCAGCGCGCGGAACAGGTCCACCACGAAGATGATCAGCCAGTTCAGCGGCCGGATGCCGAAGGAGCGGACCAAGGCCAGCGCCAGCCCCAGCGCCAGCCCGGTCACCACCACCAGCAGCGCCAGCACCACGGTCAGGCCGAACCCCTGCGCGATCAGCGGCAGGTATTGCGCCATCACCTTCGCATTGAGGAAGGAGAAGGCGAAGCTCTCGAACCCCCCCATCCTAGTGACGATCGATCTGGCCGATGAAGGCGCGGGTGCGCGCGTGCTGCGGCGACTCGAACACCGCGGCCGGCGGGCCTTCCTCCAGCTTCTCGCCATCCGCCATGAAGATGACGCGGTCGGCGGCGGCCTTGGCGAAGGCCATCTCGTGGCTCACCACCACCATGGTCATGCCGCTTTGGCGCAGCTCGCGCATCACGCTCAGCACGCCGCCCACCAGCTCGGGGTCCAGCGCGCTGGTCGGCTCGTCGAACAGCATCACGCGCGGCTCCAGCGCGATGGCCCGCGCGATGGCGACGCGCTGCTGCTGGCCGCCCGAAAGCTGCGCGGGAAAATGGTCCATCCGCTCCGCCAGCCCGACGCGGTCCAGCGCGCGGCGCGCGGCCTCGTCCGCCTGGTCGCGCCCCTGCCCCAGCACCTTGCGCAGCGCCAGCGTGACGTTCTGCCGCGCCGTCATGTGCGGGTACAGGTTGAAGGACTGGAACACCATGCCGATCCGCTGGCGCGCCTTGTTGATGTCCGTCTTCGGGCTCAGCAGGTCGATGCCGTCGATGCGGATGGCGCCGTCATCCGGGGTTTCCAGCCGGTTCAGACAGCGCAGCAGCGTCGACTTGCCGGAGCCGGACGGGCCGATGATGAAGACGAGCTGTTTTTCCGCCACCTCCAGGTCCACGCCCTTCAGCACGGTCAGCGCGCCGAAGCGCTTCCACAGCCCATGGGCGGCGACGATGGGGGGGTGGGGACGGGCCTCAGTCATGCAACGGATATCCTGGCGGTGGCGGTGCGCGGGCGATGCTGCGCGCCAGTGACCACGCAAGCGGCGTGCCGTAAAGCCGGGGGGCCCGACGGTGGCCCTTGAGAGGGGCGCTGCCCCTCTCAAACTCTCCCCGCCAGGGGATTAGATCCCCTGGACCCTCCTGTGTTTGGCACTGCCGGTGACGGTGGCACCAATTTCGTCTTAATTATATGGTTTCGCGATTGATATTGCTGCCCCAGCAGTTCCGCACCGACAGATGGGGGTGCAGGGGATTCAATACCCTGCCGGGGGAGTTTGAGGGGCAGCGCCCCCTCAAGGGCCACCCGCGCCCCACCCCTGCTGGGCGTGCCGCGACCGGCGGCCCATATTGGCCCCGCAAGCACGCTATCGCCCGACCCTGGCAGGAGCCCGCGCCATGAGCGCCCCCCAAGCAGACCCCGACGCGACCCCCGCGACCATCCACCGCCAGGACTACCGCCCGCCCGCCTATTGGGTGCACAGCGTCGACCTGCATTTCGCCCTGCACCCGACCGAGACAGTGGTGCGCGCCCGGCTCGGCCTGCGCCGCAACGGCGGCCCGGCGCCGCTGGAGCTGGATGGCGAGGCGCTGACGCTGCTGGACGCCAGCATCGACGGCGTGGCGGTGGAGCCCGCGCGGCTGCAGCACCTGCCCGGCGGCGGGCTGCGCATCGACGACCTGCCGGCGGAGTGCGTGCTGGAAACGCGCGTGCGCATCTCGCCCGAGGCCAACACGGAACTCTCGGGCCTGTATCTTTCGGGCGGCAACTACTTCACGCAGTGCGAGGCCGAGGGCTTCCGCCGCATCACCTACTTCCCGGACCGGCCGGACGTGATGTCCCGCTACACCGTGACGATCGAGGCCGACCGCGCCAGTTGCCCCGTGCTGCTGTCCAACGGCAATCCGGCGGGCCATGGCGAGCTGCCCGGCGGCCGTCATTGGGCGAAGTGGGAGGACCCGCACCCCAAGCCCTCCTATCTGTTCGCGCTGGTGGCCGGCGACCTGGTGGCGGTGCGCGACCGCTTCACCACGCAATCCGGCCGGGAGGTAGCGCTGGCGATCTACGTGCGGGACGGCGACCAGGACGCCTGCGGCCACGCCATGGACAGCCTGAAGGCCTCCATGCGCTGGGACGAGGAGGAGTACGGGCTGGAATACGACCTGGACGTCTTCAACATCGCCGCCGTGTCCGACTTCAACATGGGGGCGATGGAGAACAAGGGGCTCAACGTCTTCAACACCAAGTACATCCTGGCGCGGCCCGAGACGGCGACGGATGGCGACTATGAGGGCATCGAGACGGTCGTCGCGCATGAGTACTTCCACAACTGGACCGGCAACCGCGTCACCTGCCGCGACTGGTTCCAGCTGTCGCTGAAGGAAGGGCTGACGGTGTTCCGCGACCAGCACTTCTCGGAAGCCATGGGCAGTGCCGCGGTCAAGCGGCTGGCCAATGTCCGCCGCCTGCGGGCCGCGCAGTTTCCGGAGGACGCGGGGCCGATGGCGCACCCGGTGCGCCCGGATTCCTATGTCGAGATCAACAACTTCTACACCGCCACCGTCTACCAGAAGGGTTCGGAGGTGGTGCGGATGATGCGTGCGCTGATCGGGCCGGAAGCCTTCCGCCGCGGCATGGACCTCTACATCCAGCGGCACGACAACCAGGCCGTGACGATCGAGGATTTCGTGGCCGCCATGCAGGACGCCTCGGGCACCGATCTTTCCCGCTTCGCCCGCTGGTATGCCCAGGCCGGCACGCCGGAACTGCACGTCACCGAGGATTTCGATGCGGCCAGCGGCCGCTACACCCTCAGCCTGGCGCAGCGCACGCCCCCCACCCCCGGCCAGCCGCACAAGCAGCCGGTGCCGATCCCCGTCGCCATGGGCCTGCTGGGCGCCGGCGGCGGGGCCCTGCCGCTGCGCCTGCGCGGCGAGAACGCGGCCGATGCCCCGGCGGAGCGCGTGCTGCTGCTGGAGGAGGCGCGGCAGGACTTCGTGTTCGAGGGCCTGCCCGAACGCCCCACCCCCTCGCTGTTGCGCGGCTTCTCCGCCCCCGTGAAGCTGTCGGGCCTGGGGCAGGACAGCCTCGGCCTGCTGGCGGCGCATGACAGCGACCCCTTTGTCGCCTGGGAATCCGGCCAGCAATACGCCACCGCCGCCATGCTGCGCATGGTCGCGCAGGGCGGCGAGCCGGTGCTGGGCGAGGGTCTGGCCGCCATCGCCGCCGCGGCGCTGGACCGCGCCGACAGCGACCCCGCCTTCGCGGCCGAGGCCTTCGCGCTGCCGTCCGAATCCTTCGTGGCCGACCAGATGCCGGTGGCGGACCCCGAGGCGATCCACGCCGTGCGCCAGTCGCTGCGCCGGCAGCTCGGCATTCGCTTTGCCCCCCGGCTGGCGGAGCTGCACGACCGGCTGGCCGACCCCGGCCCCTACCGCATCGACGGCCCTTCCATCGGCCGCCGGGCACTGCGCAACGCCGCCCTGTCCGTGCTCAGCATGGCGCCCGGCGGCGACGGGCTGCGCCGCGCCCGCGCGCAATACGCCGCCGGCGGCAACATGACCGACGTGCTGGCCGCGCTGCGCGTGCTGGTCGATTCCGACGACCCCGCCCGCCTGGACGCCCTGGCCGACTTCCACGCCCGCTGGCGGCATGACCCGCTGGTGCTGGACAAGTGGTTCACCCTGCAAGCCACCAGCAGCCGCCCGGATACGCTGGCCACCGTGCAGGTCCTGGCGCTGCACCCGGACTTCGACATCCGCAACCCCAACCGCGTCCGGGCCCTGGTCGGCGCCTTCGCCGCCGGCAACCCGGCGCAGTTCCATGCCGCCTCCGGCGAGGGATACCGCTTTCTGGCCGAGATGGTGATCGCGCTGGACCCGGTGAACGCCCAGGTGGCGGCACGCGTGGTCTCGCCGCTGACCGACTGGAAGCGCCAGGCGGAGCCGCGGGCGGCGATCATGCGGGCGGAGCTGGAGCGCATCCTGGCCCGGCCGGGACTGAGCAAGGGAACGTTCGAGAAGGTGTCGAAGGGTTTGGCGCTGCACTGAGGGGGCGGGCCAGGGGGCGCCGCCCCCTGGACCCCCGCTGGGGGGACAGTGTCCCCCCAGGCCCCGCCATCTGTTTTCAGCGCCCCGAGGGTCGATGACCCTCGGGGACTGAAGATTCAGCGCCGGCGATTTTTTTATAAAAAGATGTCCTGCGTTCCGCTTCGGCCTCATGGCCCTGGAATGCTTCCTGCCGCAGGGGTCTGGGGAGGCTCAGCCTCCCCAGCGGGGTCCAGGGGCGGCGCCCCTGGCCCGCCCCCAACCAAAAAGGGCGCCGGGAAACCCCCGGCGCCCTCTCACCCCGCAGCGGATCAGGCGATCAGCCCAGGCGTTCGCCGTGCAGCGAAACGTCGAGGCCCTCGCGCTCCTCTTCCTCGGTCACCCGCAGGCCGATGATCACGTCCACGATCTTGAGCAGGATGAAGGTGCCAATCGCCGTGAAGGCCATGGTGGCGATCACCGCGTAGACCTGCAGCAGGAACTGGTCGAAGCCGCCGCCGACGCCGCCCGGCAGGGCCGGGGTGGCGGACAGCGGGCCGTAGGCGAAGACGCCGGTCAGCAGCGCGCCGACGATGCCGCAGATGCCGTGCACGCCAAAGGCGTCCAGGCTGTCGTCGTAGTTGCACCAGTGCTTCAGCGCGGTGGCGCCCCAGAAGCCCGCGAGCCCGGCGGCGAGGCCGATCAGCAGGGCCGGCAGCGGCAGCACGAAGCCAGCCGCCGGGGTGATGGCGACGAGGCCCGCCACGGCGCCCGAGATGGCGCCGAGGACCGAGGGCTTGCCCTTGGTGATCCATTCGATCAGCACCCAGGCCAGCACGGCGCCGCCGGCGGCGATCTGCGTCACCAGCATGGCCATGCCCGCGCGGCCGCCGGCGGCGCCGGCGGAGCCCGCGTTGAAGCCGAACCAGCCCACCCACAGCAGGCTGGCGCCGATCACGGCGAGCGACAGGTTGAAGGGCGACATGTTTTCCGTGCCGTAGCCGACGCGCTTGCCGAGCACGAGCGCGCCCACCAGCCCGGCGATGCCGGCGTTGATGTGCACCACCGTGCCGCCCGCGAAGTCCAGCGCGCCGAGCGCGAAGATCCAGCCGTTCGGGTGCCAGACCCAATGGGCGATCGGCGCGTAGATCAGCAGCGACCACAGCACCGCGAAGACCGCCAGGGCCGAGAACTTGATGCGGTCCGCCCAGGCGCCGACGGCCAGCGCGGGGGTGATGATGAAGAACGTCATCTGGAACATGACGAACACGGATTCGGGAATGGTGAAGGCCACCGCGCCGTCGCCGCTGCCCAGCGTGAAGGGCTGGTCCCAGTTGGCCGCGAGGCCGGACAGGAACATCTTGGACAGGTCGCCGAAATAGGCACCGCCCTCGCCAAAGGCGATGGAATAGCCCGCCACCATCCAGACCAGCGTCAGCAGCCCGGCCAGAAAGAAGGACTGCATCAGGGTGGCGAGGATGTTCTTCTTGCGCACCATGCCGGCATAGAACAGCGCCAGGCCGGGGATGGTCATCATCAGCACCAGCGCGGTGCTGGTCAGCATCCAGGCGGTGTCGCCGGCATTGACGGCGGGGGGGGCGGCCGCGTCCTGCGCAAAGGCGGGGGTGGCCAGCAGCAGGCCGGAAAGAAGGGCGGCGGCGCCGCGCGCCTTCGCCAGGGCCAGACGCATCGGCTTGGATTCCGTTGTGGTGGTGTGGGTCATCGCGGAAGGGGCCGTCACAGGGGGGGCGATCACAGGGCGCTGTCGTCGGTTTCGCCGGTGCGGATGCGCAGGGCGCGCTCCACGTCCAGCACGAAGATCTTGCCGTCGCCGATCTTGCCGGTGCGGGCGGTCGAGGCGATCGCCTCCACCACCGCATCCACCATGTCGGCCGACACGGCGACCTCGATCTTCAGCTTGGGCAGAAAGGACACGTGGTACTCGGCGCCGCGGTAGATCTCGGTCTGACCCTTTTGCCGGCCGAAGCCCTTCACCTCGGTGACCGTCAGCCCCTGCACGCCGAGCGGGGTCAGCGCCTCGCGCACCTCGTCCAGCTTGAACGGCTTGATGACTGCCATGACCAACTTCATGCGCTGCGGTCCCCTTCCCCACGTGGCTCGCCACCGCATATGCGAAGCTCATGCCAAGGGGCGTGGCCCGGCGGCGCCAGCCGGGCTGTTCCCGCTGCATGACGCGCGGCGGGCACCACTGCATAAAAAACAGGCAGCCTGCACCGTCATGGACGAGCCCTCGCACCACGGCGCCGCAGAAGGCAGAATAGGCCCCATGACCCCCACCCCCGCGCCTGCAGAACCCGCCGCTCCCGCCGCCGCCGCCACGGCCGTCCCCATGGCCGTCGATGTCTGCGTGGTCGGCGCGGGTCCGGTGGGCGCCACGCTGGCCACGGTGCTGGCCACCGCCGGCATCCGCGTGGCGGTGGTAGATTCGGCCCCCCTGCCGCCCATGGAGCTGCCGGAATTCGACGGCCGCGCCTATGCCATCGCCGCCACCAGCCGCAACCTGTTGGACGCCGCCGGCGTGTGGGACGCCCTGCCCCAGCCCGCCGGCCCGATCCGCCGCATCCAGGTGCGCGACGGCCGCCCCGGCGAGCCCGCCAGCCCGCTTGGCCTGGACTTCGACGCGGCTGAGACCGGCGGCACCCCTTTCGGCTGGATGGTGGAAGCACGCTGCCTGCGCGTGGCGCTGAATGCCCGCATGGCGGCCCTGGCGCCGCTCAGCCTGCATGCGCCGGCCCAGGCCGAGGTGACGCACGACGAGACGGGCGCCACGGTGCGCCTGTCCACCGGCGCGGTGCTGCGCGCCCGCCTGGTGGTGGGCGCGGAAGGGCGCAACAGCCCGCTGCGGCGCGCCGCCGGCATCGGCGCCACGCGGCTGGACTACCACCAGCTCGGGCTGGTGGGCGCCATCGCGCATGAGTTGCCGCATGACGGCGTGGCGCTGGAGCAGTTCCTGCCGCACGGCCCCTTCGCCCAGCTGCCCATGGCCGGCAGCGCGGCGCACCCCAACGTGTCCGCCATTGTCTGGTCCGAGCGCGCGGACCTCGCGCGGCAGTTCCTGGTGCTGGACGATGCCGCCTATGGCCGCGAGATCGAGCGCCGCATGGGCGGCACGCTGGGCCGCGTCACGCCCATCGGCCGCCGCTGGTCCTACCCGCTCGCCGCCATGCACGCCGCCCGCTACACCGCGCCCCGCCTGGCGCTGGTGGGGGACGCCGCGCACGGCATCCACCCCATTGCCGGCCAGGGGCTGAACCTCGGCTTCCGCGACGTGGCGGCGCTGGCCGAGCTGGTGATCGAGGCGGTGGCGGCCGGCCAGGACCCCGGCGGCGCCGGCCTGCTGGCCCGCTACCAGGCGGCGCGCCGGCCGGACGCCCTGGTGATGCTGGGCGCCACCCATGCGCTGGAGCGGCTGTTCGGCAACGACTTCGCGCCGGTCCGCGCCGCGCGGCGCTTCGGGCTGGCGGCGGTGCAGCGCATGCCGCGGCTGAAGCAGTTCTTTGCGCGGCGGGCGATGGGCTTCGGGTCGGCGACGGCGGGGCTGCTGGAAGGGCGCGGCGTGGCGGCGGTCGGGGAATGAGGGTGGGGCCGGTGGCGCCCGCCGAATCCGCTTGACGAAAAGCCTCCAGATAGCCTAGGCCAAATTCCAAACCGTGCTGCCGTGCTGGCAGTGGGGTTGTCCGGCGTTCAGGCCTTGCGGGAAACCGGGGCCGCTGCCGGGCCGGCCGGGCGGGCCGACATGCCGCTTAGCTCAACCGGGCTTTCGATGTGCCGCGATGGCGGCGCCGGGCCATGTCGTGTCCGCCACCGGGTTGTCCGGTGGTCCGGGGGCGCAAGAACCGGCCTGGGTGTTGCCCGGGCCACCGCAGGATATTTCCGTTACATGGCCAATGCCAACAGCTTCGCCACGGCAACTGCCGAGACCGAAGACTTTGCTTCCCTGCTCGATGAGATGCTGGGCGCCGACACCGGCTTTGCCGGCTCGGTCGTCACGGGCCGGGTGATCCGCATCGACGACGACTACGCGGTTGTCGATGTCGGCTTGAAGAGCGAGGGGCGCGTGCCCCTGAAGGAATTCGCACCTCAGGGCCAGACGGCCGAGGTGAAGCCCGGCGACGTGATCGAGCTGTTCGTCGAGCGCTACGAGGACCGGGACGGCGCCATCGTCCTGTCCCGTGAGAAGGCGCGCCGCGAGGAAGCCTGGACCAACCTGGAGAAGTCCTTCACCGCGCAGAGCCGCGTGAACGGCGTGATCTTCGGCCGCGTCAAGGGTGGCTTCACCGTCGACCTCGGCGGCGCCGTGGCCTTCCTGCCCGGCTCCCAGGTCGACATCCGCCCGGTGCGCGACGTCGGCCCCCTGATGGGCAGCCCGCAGCCGTTCCAGATTCTGAAGATGGACCGCGCCCGCGGCAACATCGTGGTGTCGCGCCGCGCCGTGCTGGAAGAGACCCGTGCGGAGCAGCGCTCCGAGCTGATCCAGGGCCTCAAGGAAGGCATGATCCTGGACGGCGTGGTCAAGAACATCACCGACTACGGTGCGTTCGTGGACCTGGGCGGCGTCGATGGTCTGCTGCATGTCACCGACATCGCGTGGCGCCGCATCAACCACCCGAGCGAGGCCCTGACCATCGGTCAGCAGGTCCGCGTGCAGGTGATCCGCTTCAACTCCGAGACGCAGCGCATCTCGCTCGGCATGAAGCAGCTGATGTCCGACCCGTGGGAAGGCGTGGCGATCAAGTACCCGGTGGGTGCGAAGTTCAGCGGCCGCGTGACCAACATCACCGACTACGGCGCCTTTGTGGAGCTGGAGCCGGGCGTCGAGGGTCTGGTCCACGTGTCCGAGATGAGCTGGACCAAGAAGAACGTCCACCCGGGCAAGATCGTCGCCACCTCGCAGGAAGTGGACGTGCTGATCCTGGACGTGGACGAGCCGAAGCGCCGCATCTCGCTCGGCCTGAAGCAGGCCCAGGGCAACCCCTGGGAGCTGTTCCTGGAAAGCCACGGCCCCGGCTCCATCGTCGAGGGCGAGATCCGCAACATCACCGAGTTCGGTTTGTTCGTGGGTCTGGCTCCCGAGATCGACGGCATGGTGCACATGTCCGACCTGTCCTGGGACGTCGCCGGCGAGCAGGCGATGGCCGAGTACCAGAAGGGCCAGGTCGTCAAGGCCAAGGTGCTGGACGTGGACGTCGAGAAGGAGCGCATCTCGCTCGGCATCAAGCAGCTTGAGGCGGACCCCGCCGCCGAGGTGCTGGACCGCGTGCGCAAGAACGACGTCGTCACCTGCATCGTCACCAAGGTCGAGCAGAACGGCATCGAGGTGAAGGTCGACGAGGTGCTGACGGGCTTCATCCGCCGCGCCGAGCTGGCCCGCGACCGTGGCGACCAGCGCCCCGACAAGTTCGCCATCGGCGAGAAGGTCGATGCCAAGGTCGTGGCGATCGACCGCGCCGCCCGCCGCCTGTCCCTGACCATCAAGGGCAAGGAAGTGGAAGAGGAGCGCGAGGCGATGAAGGAGTTCGGCACCACCGACTCCGGCGCCTCGCTGGGCGACATCCTGGGCGCGGCCATCCGCCGCCGCAACTCGATGGTGTCCGAGGACTGATCCTTCCGGCCTGCCGGAAGCTTCGCGACGCGCGCCCCGGGTGGAAGCACCCGGGGCGCGTTTTGCGTTGTGGCACGCGCTCCCGCGCCACGGCTCCCCTTGACCCTGCGCCCCGCCCCCCGCATGGAGGCGCCGGCCCCCGCGCCCGGGGGGGATGGCTTCTGATTGACGGTGCCCGGACCGTTTGGCAGCTTTCCGCGACAGACTTCCCCCGCGTCCCAGGAGAGTGCCGCGCGATGACGAAATCCGAACTGATCGCGCAGCTGGCGACGGCCAACCCGCACCTGCGGCAGCCGGACGTGGAGCTGATCGTCGGCACCATCTTCGACGAGATCAGCGCCGCCCTGGCGCGTGGCGACCGGGTGGAGCTGCGCGGCTTCGGCGCCTTTTCGGCCAAGCAGCGCGACCCGCGCACCGGCCGCAACCCCCGCACCGGCGAGGCGGTCGAGGTGGCCGGCAAGGCGGTGCCCTATTTCAAGCCCGGCAAGGAACTGCGCGAGCGCGTCAACGGCGGGCCGCTGCAGGCCCCCAAGCGCGCCGCCCGCGGCGCCGCGCCGGCTGCGGAGTGACCTGATGCTCGCCTTGATCCTCGCCCTGCCGCTGCTGCTGCTGCTGGTGCTGTTCGCCATTTCCAACACCGAGCCGGTGGCGCTGCACCTGTGGCCCTTTGACCTGTCCTGGGTGCTGCCGCTGGCCGGCGCGGTCTTGCTGGCGGCGCTGCTGGCCTTTCTGCTGGGCGCCCTGCTGGCCTGGGGCAGCGGGCTGCGCTACCGCGCCCAGGCGCGCCAGCTGCGCCATGCCGCGACCCTGCTGGAGGCCGAGCTGGCGGAGCTGCGCGCCAAGCAGGCGGTGCCGGTGGCCAGCCAGCCGGTCACGCCCGGCAACTCCCTGGCCCCCTTGTCCCACTCGGCGTAAAACGGGCGGATGAGCGCTCCCGCACCCGCCGCCGCCACCTGGGCCAAGCCGAACCGCTGCGGCGTGATTGCCGCGCTGGACACCCCCGACCCTGCCCGCGCGCTGGACTGGGCGGCGGCCGTGGCGCCGCATGTGGGGCTGGTGAAGGTGGGGCTGGAGCTGTTCTGCGCCGAGGGTCCGGCGGTGGTGCAGCGCATCGCCATGCATCGCCCGGTGTTTCTGGACCTGAAGTTCCACGACATCCCCAACACCGTGGCCGGTGCCGTGCGGTCGGTTTGCCTGGAGCCGCCCGCCATGCTGACGCTGCACGCCGGCGGCGGCGGCGCCATGATCGAGGCCGCGCGCCGCGCCGCCGAGGACGCCGCCGGCCCGCGCCGCCCCGCCATCCTGGCCGTGACCGTGCTGACCAGCTTCACCACCGAGGGGCTGGCCGAGACCGGCGTGTCCGGCGGCCCGGCGCAGCAGGTGCTGCGGCTGGCCCGCGTGGCGCTGGCCGCCGGGGCGGACGGGCTGGTGTGCTCGCCGCATGAGGTATCCCGCCTGCGCGATGCCTTTGGCGATGCGCCGCTGCTGGTGGTGCCCGGCGTCCGCCCCGCCGGCAGCGCCGCCGGCGACCAGGCCCGCACCGCGACGCCCGAGGACACCGCCAGGGCCGGCGCCGACTGGCTGGTCATCGGCCGCCCCATCACCGGCGCGGCCGATCCGGCGCAGGCGGCGGCGCGCATCGCCGCGGGCCTCGCGGGATGAGCGGCGTGCAGGTCAAGATCTGCGGCATCAACGACGCTGAGGGCGTCGATGGCAGCGTGCGGGCCGGCGCCGACATGGTGGGCTTCGTGTTCTTTCCGCCGTCCGCCCGTGCCGTGGTGCCCGCCCAGGCGGCGCCGCTCGCCCGCCGCCTGCCCGCGGCCATCACCCCCGTGGGCCTGTTCGTTGATGCCACGGACGCGCTGATCGAGCAGGTGCTGGAGGTGGTGCCGCTGCGCCTGCTGCAGCTGCACGGGCAGGAAAGCCCCGGCCGCTGCGCCGAGATCCGCGACCACTTCGGGCTGCCGGTGATGAAGGCCATCGGCATTGCCGGCGAGGCGGATTTCGCCCTGCTGGACGATTACCACACGGCCGTGGACCGTTTCCTGCTGGATGCCAAGCCGCCGCCGGGCGCCAGCATTCCCGGCGGCAATGCCATGCGCTTCGACTGGTCGCTGCTGGCCGGGCGCAGCATTCCGCTGCCCTGGATGCTGGCGGGCGGGCTGACGCCGGTGAACGTGGCCGCCGCCATCCGCGAATCGGGCACCCGGGGGGTGGACGTGTCGTCTGGCGTGGAGCGGACGCGCGGCGTCAAGGACATGGTCCTCATGCGTGCCTTCGTGAACGCGGCCAAGGGGCGCAGCAGCCAGCCCTCGCTGCCCCCCGCGCCACCGCCGCCGGCCTAGCGCCTCGGCAGCTTGGGCGCGGCGGGCGCCGGCTGCTTTGCCGTGATCCCGGAGTATCGCCCGCCCCCGCCCCACGCTACACACGCTCCCCCGACCGGAGGGATGGATCGTGAATCAGCCGTTAGCCAACTCGCTCCGTCAGGGTCCCGATGCGCGTGGGCGCTTCGGCCAGTTCGGTGGCCGTTACGTCGCCGAGACCCTGATGCCGCTGCTGCTCGAGGTCGAGCAGGCCTATGAGGCCGCCAAGAACGACGCGGCGTTCATGGCCGAGTGGCGCCGGCTGCTGAAGGAATACGTCGGCCGCCCCAGCCCGCTGTGGCGTTGCGACCGGCTGACCGAGCATGCCCGCGCCCAGGCGGCGGACCCCGCGCTCGGCGCCAGGATCTATTTCAAGCGCGAGGACCTGAACCACACCGGCGCGCACAAGATCAATGCCGTGCTGGGGCAGATCCTGCTGGCCAAGAAGCTCGGCCGCAGCCGCATCCTGGCCGAAACCGGCGCGGGGCAGCACGGCGTCGCCACCGCCACGGCCTGCGCGCTGTTCGGCCTGCAATGCGTCGTCTACATGGGCGCCACCGACGTGGAGCGGCAGGCGCCCAACGTGTTCCGCATGAAGCTGATGGGCGCACAGGTGGTGCCCGTCACCGCCGGCGCCGGCACGCTGAAGGACGCGATGAACGAGGCGCTGCGCGACTGGGTCGCCAACGTGCACGACACCTACTACTGCATCGGCACCGTGGCGGGCCCGCACCCCTATCCGCAGATGGTGCGCGACTTCCAGTGCGTGGTGGGCGAGGAAACCCGCGCGCAGATCCTGGAGCTGGAAGGCAAGCTGCCGGACGCGGTGGTCTGCGCCGTCGGCGGCGGTTCCTCCGCCATGGGCATCTTCCACCCCTTCCTGGACGACAAGGAGGTGGCGCTGTGGGGTGTCGAGGCGGCGGGCCGCGGCATGGACACCATCGAGCACGCGGCCTCGCTGAACCGCGGCCGGCCTGGCGTGCTGCACGGCAACCTGACCTACCTGCTGCAGGACCAGCACGGGCAGATCAAGGAAGCGCATTCCATCTCGGCCGGGCTCGACTACCCCGGCATCGGGCCGGAGCATTCCTGGCTGCACGAGACCGGCCGCGCCACCTATGTGGGCGCCACCGACGACGAGGCGCTGGAAGCCTTCCAGCTATGCTCCAAGCTGGAAGGCATCATCCCGGCGCTGGAATCGGCGCATGGGCTGGTGCAGGTGATGAAGCTGGCGCCCACCCTGCGGCGGGACCAGACCATCGTCCTCAACATGTCCGGCCGTGGCGACAAGGACATCTTCACGGTGGCCAAGCACCTGGGGCAGTCGCTGTGAGCGGCCGCATCGCCGCGCGCTTTGCCAAGCTGAAGCAGGAAGGGCGCGGCGCGCTGATGCCCTTCCTGGAAGCCTACGACCCCGACCCGGCGACCAGCATGGCCATCCTGCGCGGCATGCCCGGCGCGGGCGCCGACCTGATCGAGATCGGCGTGCCGTTCAGCGACCCGATGGCCGACGGGCCCACGGTGCAGTTGGCCGGGCAGCGGGCGCTCAAGGCCGGCGGCACGCTGGCCGGCGCCATGGCCATGGTGCGCGACTTCCGCCGCGAGGATGATGAAACGCCGCTGATCCTGATGGGCTACCTCAACCCCATCATGTCCTACGGCGTGGAGCGCTTCTGCGTGGATGCCGGCGCCTCGGGCGTGGATGGCATCATCGTGGTGGACGTGCCGCCGGAGGAGGCCGACGTGCTGGCCCCCGCCGCGGCGCAGGGGCTGGACATCATCCGCCTGATTGCCCCCACCACCACGGACGAGCGCCTGCCCTACGCGCTCAAGGGCACCAGCGGCTTCATCTACTACGTGGCCATCGCCGGCATCACCGGCACGCGCAGCGCCGAGGCCGGGGCGCTGGAAGCCGCCATCCCCCGCCTGCGGCAGTTCACCGACCTGCCGATCGCCATCGGCTTCGGCGTGCGCACGCCGGAGCAGGCGGCCAACGCCGCGCGGGTCGCGGACGGCGCCGTGGTGGCCTCGGCGCTGATCGAGACGCTGGCGGGCACGCTGGATGCCGAGGGGCGCGCCTCGCCCCACACGGTGCGCAAGGTGCTGGACCAGGTGCGGGAGCTGTCGGCGGCGGTGCGGGGCGAATAAGGGAAAGGCTGGGGAAAGGAATTCCCCCAGGCCCCTGTCTGCTTGCTCCGAATTGGCGTTGCGGCGCTGCGTGCCCTGAACGGCCTCTTGCCGCAACAGCCACCAGACAGAACGAAGAAAGAGAAAGGTCGGGGAATTCCTTTCCCGGCCTTTCTTCTGTGCTTCTGCTCAGCGCCGCCAAGCTTCATCTTTGCCTTGACTGCGGTAAGTTCCACGTAAGGCTGCGGCACGACGCAGCCAATTCCTGTTCTGCGCCGTTACCCCGTGAGCATACGGAGGACGACGGGCATGAAGGCACTGACCTGGCACGGCAAGGGCGACATCCGCTGCGACAGCGTGGCCGATCCGCAGATCCAGGACGGGCGGGACGCGATCATCAAGGTCACGTCCTGCGCCATCTGTGGCTCCGACCTGCACATCTATGACGGGGTGATCCCGGCCATGGAGCACGGCGACATCATGGGCCACGAGACCATGGGCGAGGTCGTCGAGGTCGGGCGCGACAACAAGGCGCTCAAGGTCGGCGACCGCGTGGTGGTGCCCTTCACCATCTCCTGCGGCCAGTGCTTCTTCTGCCAGAAGGGCTTCTTCTCGGCTTGCGAGCGGTCCAACCCCAACAAGGAGAAGGCCGCCAAGCTTTGGGGCAACTCGCCCGCAGGGCTGTTCGGCTATTCCCACCTGCTGGGCGGCTATGCCGGCGGCCAGGCGGAATACCTGCGGGTGCCTTATGCCGATGTCGGCCCCATCAAGGTGCCGGACGGCATGCCGGACGAGCAGGCGCTGTTCCTGTCCGACATCTTCCCCACCGGCTACATGGCCGCCGAGATGTGCGACCTGAAGGGCGGCGAGACGGTGGCCATCTGGGGCTGTGGCCCGGTCGGCCAGTTCGCCATCCGCAGCGCCTTTCTGCTGGGCGCCGAGCGCGTGATCGCCATCGACACGGTGCCGGAGCGGCTGGAGATGGCCCGCGCCGGCGGCGCCATGACGCTCGATTTCAAGGAAGAGGACATCTACGACCGCATCATGGAGCTGACCCATGGCCGCGGCGCGGATGCCTGCATCGACGCCGTGGGCACCGAGGCCAATGCCACCGGCAGCTTCGACAGCGTGCTGGACCGCATCAAGGTCGCCACCTTCATGGGCACCGACCGGCCGCATGTGCTGCGCCAGGCGATCCATTGCTGCCGCAACTTCGGCACCGTTTCCATCGTCGGCGTCTATGGCGGCTTTCTGGACAAGATCCCGATGGGCTCGGCCATCAACCGCGGCCTGACCTTCCGCATGGCCCAGACGCCGGTGCAGCGCTACCTGCCGACGCTGATGGAGCGCATCCAGAAGGGGGAGATCGATCCCTCCTTTGTTATCACCCACACCGCGTCGCTGTCCGAGGGTCCCGACCTCTACAAGACCTTCCGCGACAAGCATGACGGCTGCATCAAGGTGGTCCTGAAGCCATGAGCACACGCCCCTTCGCCATTGTCACCGGCGCCTCCACCGGCATCGGGCTGGAGCTCGCGAAGCTCGCCGCCGGGGATGGCCACGACCTGCTGATCGCCGCCGACGAGCCGGCGATCGAGACCGCGGCCGCCATGCTGCGCCGCCACGGCACGGAGATCACAGCCGTGGAAGCCGACCTGGCCACCCCCGAGGGGGTGGACAAGCTGCTGGCCGCCGCCGGCGGCCGGCCGGTGGACGTGCTGATGGCCAATGCCGGGCGCGGCCTGGGCCACGGCTTCCTGGACCAGGACTTCGCCGAGGTCCGCCACGTGGTGGACACCAACATCACCGGCACGCTGTACCTGATCCAGAAGGTGGCGGGCGCGATGCGGGCGCGGGATGCCGGGCGCATCCTGATCACCGGCTCCATCGCCGGCTTCATGCCCGGCAGCTTCCAGGCGGTGTACAACGGCACCAAGGCGTTCCTGAATTCCTTCAGCTTCGCGCTGCGCGACGAGCTGAAGGACAGCCAGGTGACCGTCACCTGCCTGATGCCCGGCCCCACGGAAACCCAGTTCTTCGAGCGTGCCCACATGCTCGACACCCCCGTGGGCGAGGGCAAGAAGGACGACCCGGCCATGGTCGCCAAGTCCGGCTACGACGCCATGAAGAGTGGCGATGGCGACGTGGCGGCGGGGCTGAAGAACAAGATCCAGTCCGCCGTGGCCAACGTGCTGCCGTCAGGCGTGCTGGCGGGGATGCACCGCAAGATGGCCGAGCCGAACGACGGCGCCTGACGGCGGAAAGGCCGGGGGAAGGGATTCCCCCGCCTTATCCCCCCGCGACCCCCTGGGCATTGACGTTCACCATGTAAAGCGAGCGCGACGCCGCCATGAACAGCCGGCTGCGGTGCCGCCCGCCGAAGGCGACGTTGGCGCAGCGTTCCGGTAGGTCGATATGCCCCAGCGGCGTGCCGCCGGCATCGAAGACCCGCACGCCGTTCTGTTCCGCGCCGGTGCCCCAGCCGCACCACAGCCGCCCCTCCGTATCCACGCGGAAGCCGTCCGGCGATTGTCCCGGCGCGCAGGCGATGAAGACCCGCCGGCGCACCAGCCGCGTGGCGCTGCCTTCCCCTTCCAGGTCGAAGGCCAGGATCTCGCGCGGCTCGGCACGGCTGGCGACCAGGTACAGGGTGCGGCCGTCGGGCGAGAAGGCCAGGCCGTTGGGGCCGGCCACGTCGTCCGTCATCCTGGCGACCGTGCCGGAAGGGTCGATGCGGTACACGGCGGGCGTCAGTTCCGGCTCCGCTTTCTCACCCTCGTAGAAGCCATTGATGCCGAACACGGGGTCGCTGAACCAGACGCCGCCATCCGCCGCCACCACGATGTCGTTGGGCGAGTTCAGGCGGCGGCCCTCGAAGCGGTCGGCCAGCACGGTGATGCCGCCGTCGTATTCCGTGCGGGTGACGCGGCGGGTCAGGTGCTCGCAGGTCACCAGCCGGCCCTGGCGGTCGCGCGTGTTGCCGTTGGCATTGTTGGACGGCGCGCGGAAGGGCGTGACGGTGCCCGTTTGTTCGTCCCACCGCAGGATGCGGTTGTTGGGGATGTCCGACCACAGCAGCGCGCGCTGGTCCCCCAGCCAGACGGGCCCCTCGGACCACAGGCAGCCATCGGCCAGCTTGCGCACCGCGCTGTTCATGATCTGCAGGCCGCCGAAGGCCGGCTCAAAGGCGCGGAAGCGCTGGTCCGGATATGCGGGGCTGGGGTCCCAGGGGGTTTCGTTCAGCACGGGGGTCTCCTGTCACGCATGGCGCCGGCCAGTTTGGCACGCGCCATGGGGTCCCGACAGGTCGCGGTCCCGATAAACCAAATCGCATCAGGGTGATCGGTGCGAGAAGCCGCACCAAACGGCGCCCGGCCTGCTTTGGGGGAAATGACCGGGCGCCCTTCGGGGGGAAGCATTCCTTGCGGAATGGTCGGGCGAACCGGATTGGGGAAAACCCTGCTGCCTTGCCCCACAAAATACGACATTCCATCGATTCAGGAAGCGTTGTTCCGTGCAACTCAAAAACGTTTGATCGAAGCGCTTCCGAATCGGTTGTGGCTATTCCGCCGCAACGGCCTGGGGCAGTTCCATCCGGGCCGCCGCGTGCCGGCGGGCGGCATCGCCGAAGGTCTCGAACAGGCGGCGCGACAGCGCGTCGGTCTGCCAGTCGTATTCCGGGTGCCACTGCACGCCGACGGCGAAGCCCCGCGCGTTGTCCACGCGGGCGGCCTCCACGGTGCCATCCGGCGCCCAGGCCTCGGGCCGCAGGCGCGGCGCCGGGCGGCAAACGCCCTGGTTGTGCAGCGAGTTCACCGGCACCGCGGCCGGGTCATAGTCCAGGCCGGACCACAGGCGGGCAAGCTGGCTGCCGGGGTCCACCCGCACGCCGTGCGCCTTGCCGGTCCGCACCTTGGGCAGGATCTGGTCGGACGGCGTGGAATGGTCCATCCGCCCCGGCAGGTCCTGGATGCGCTGGTCCAGCGTGCCGCCCAGCGCCACGTTCATTTCCTGGAAGCCGCGGCAGATGGCCAGCAACGGCACGCCGGCGGCCAGGGCCGCGCGGGTCAGCGGCAGGGTGGTGGAATCACGCTCCGCGTCCTCGGGCGTGCCTTCCAGGTGGGGTGGGCCCTGGTACAGCGCGGGCTGCACGTTGGACCGGCTGCCGGTCAGCAGCAGCCCGTCCAGCCGGGGCAGCAGTTCCTCGATGATGCCCTCGCCGGCGGCGGGGATCAGCACGGGAATGCCGCCGACCGGTCCCATCACCACGCGGATGTAGTGGTCGGAGGCGGCGTGGTTCGGCATCGCGAGGGCACCGAACGCCTTGATGCAGCAGGAGATACCAATCAGGGGGCGCATGACGGAATGGTTGCGCCGCCCCATGGCGTTATCAAGGCAAATTCACGCGCATCTGCGTCCCGCACCGGTGAATTCGCGGCAATTTTGCCTGTTTTCAGCGCACCTGCGTTTCAAAGAAGCGCGGGTCGTTGAAGGAAAACACCAGCGGGTCGAAGCGCACGCCGGTCTGGATCTCCGTCAGCGTCACGCGCGTCTGCTGGCCCTGGGCGTCCACCACGATCCACTGGCGCAGTTCCATCGGCTCCTCGGCGAAGACCAGCGTCAGGCTGCCTTCCGCCGGCGCGGCCTTCCGCCGCATGCCAACGCGCAGCAGCCCGCCCACCCGGTCCAGCCCGATCACCTCCAGGTCGCCGCTGGTCAGCGAGATGCGTGGCCGCAGCAGAAAGCCGAGGGGGGTGGAGGATACCGGCACGATGGACGGCTCGCGCAGCTGCTTGTCGTAGTGCAGGAACTGACCGTCGGAGGCCACCAGCATCAGCGGCACCGGCGGGTCGTATTCGAAGCGCATGCGCCCCGGGCGCCAGATCAGCGCCGTGCCCTCGGCCGAGCCGCCGTTCTGCGCCACCTGCAGAAAGCGCGCCCGCAGGGTCGACAGGCTGTTCATGTAGGCCTCGACCCGTGCCAGCACGGCGGCGCGGTTGCCCACCGCCCCCTGGGCCAGGGCGAGGGATGGCACGGCCAGGGCCGCGGCGGCGGAAGCGAGGAGGGTGCGTCGGAACATCGCTCCCAAGTGGCGCGGCGGGATGGGGCAGGAAAGACGGCCAGGGAAAGATTTCCCCCGGGCCCCTGCTTTTTTCCGTCCGGTTCCCCTGTGGCGGCGGCCCGCCGGGCAAACGGACACCGATGGCGGCCGGGGCCATTCCTTTTCTGGCCTTGGTCCCCCGGTGGCTGTCCACGCGTCCGGATGGCATGAACCCCCGCATGACCCCCGATCCGCGCCGCAGCGCCCCTTCCGCCCTTCGCAACCGCGACCCCATCCTGGCCGTGCTGCGGCCGCGCCTGCCGGCCGCGGGCGTGGTGCTGGAAGTCGCCAGCGGCACCGGGGAACACGTGGCGCACCTGGCCCGGGCTCTGCCCGGCCTGGATTGGCAGCCGACCGAGCCGCTGCCGGAAGGCCGCGCCAGCATCGACGCCTGGGCCGCCGACCTGCCCAACATCCGCCCGGCCTTGCCGCTGGACGTGGCGGGCGGCGACTGGCCGGCGGGGCCGGTGGCGGCGGTGCTGTGCATCAACATGATCCACATCGCCCCCTGGGCGGCGGCGGAAGGGCTGTTTGCCGGCGCCGGGAGGGTGCTGCCGCCCGGCGGCCTGCTGGCGCTTTACGGCCCGTTCCGGCGCGGGCAGCGGCCGCTGGAGCCCGGCAATGCCGCCTTTGACGCCGACCTGCGCGGCCGCGACCCGGCCTGGGGCCTGCGCGAGGTGGCGGCGGTGGAGGCCCTGGGGGCGGACAACGGCTTTGCCGCGCCGGAGCTGGTGGAGATGCCGGCCAACAACCTGATGCTGCTGTTCCGCCGCGTCACATAGGCCCGCCGGGCACGGCGCTGGCGCACAGCGCCGGGTGGCGCCGCGCGTCCGGCAGGTGGTAGTGCCACCATTCCAGCAGGTAGGGATCGAACCCCGCCCCCACCATCAGCCCCAGCAGCAGGGCGCGGTTGCGCTGGTCGGCCACCGGCACGTTGCCGCTGCCATGGGCCGAGGCGGCGTCGATGGCATCGAAGCCGGTGCCCATGGGCAGCTCGGCGCCGGTGGCGGCATCGCACAGCGTCAGGTCCACCGCGGCGCCACGCGGGTGCAGCCCGCCGTCGCGCGGGTCGGACACGAAGCGCTTGTCCGTGACGGCGTGCCACAGCGCCCACTGCGCCTCGATCGGCCGAAAGGCATCAAACAGCTTCAGCCGCAGGCCCAGCGCCGCCGCCTGGTCGCGCGCGGCCAGCAGGCGGCGCCGCGCCTCGGGCAAAAGCAGCGCCACCGGGCGGCGGTAGATGGGCGCGCCGGTGAGGTTGTCGGCGGTGGCGTAGCGGAGGTCGAGGATCAGGCCATCGGCCTCGGACAGCGGCAGCAGCATGGCCGGCATCCTGGCATGGCGCGGCGCCGGTGCCCAGGCGCCGGCGGCTTGACAGCGCAGGGGGCGGGCGGCATCTTCCAGATGAGAATTGTTTGCAATTGCAAACCCACGCCCGGCCGCTTTCCGCGCAGCCGGCCGACAAGGATCATCGCGCCATGCGCACCGCCCCCGTTCCCGCGTTCTCGCGCCGCCACGCGCTCGGCCTCGCGGCCGGGCTGCTGGCCGCCGCCACGGCCCGCCCGTCCTTCGCCCAGGCCGCCGCGCCGGCGGTGCAGAAGACCGCCAAGGTCGCGCCGTCGCTGTACGAGCTGGTGTTCAGCCGGGCCACCGGGCTGGTGCACGTGGCCAGCGCCGGGCAGCGCGACCAGAACAACGCCGCCATCCTGGGCCTGGACCCGCAAAGCCTTGAGGTGCGCGCCACCTTCAAGCCGGACGAGCCCGCCTTCGGCCTGGCGGCCAACAACCGCACCGGGCTGCTCTACACCACCAACACCCGCTCCGGCAGCGTGTCGCTGATCGACCCCAAGGCGGACAAGCTGGTGGCCAAGCTGGCGCGCGGCGAAAAGGCGCATGTCCGCCAGGTGGTGGTGGACGAAGCCCGCGACCGCGCCTTCGTTTCCGTGCCGGGCTTCCAGGGGGCGGGCAGCGCCATCTGGGTGATCCAGGGCCGCGAGGTCACGCAGGTGCTCGAAGGGCTGGAAGGCGGCGTTTCCGCCCTGACGCTGGATGCCGCCGGCAACCGGCTGTTCGCCGCCAGCCTGGCCAGCAACCAAGTGATCGAGATCGGGCTGGCGGACGGCAAGGTGGCGCGGCAGTTCCCGTCGGGCGGCGAAAGCGCCATCAACATTGCCTTCGATAATAAAAACAACCGACTGTTCGTCGCCAACCAGAAGTCCGGCACGCTGACGGTGCTGGATGCCGGCTCCGGCAACCTGGTCAAGAGCATCCCGACCGGCGAGGGCGCGCTGGGCGTCACCCTGGCGCCGGACGGCACGGTGCTGGTGGCCAACCGCGGCGCCGGCACGGTGAGCGTGGTGGATGGCAAGGCGCTGGAGGTGCGCGCCAGCCTTGCCACCGGCACCCACCCCAACACCGTGGCGCTGGGCGGCGAGAACGGCCTGGCCTTTGTCAGCAACAAGGCCCGCAGCGCCGGGCGCGGCCAGCCGCCGGTGGACGACCCCAATGGCGACACCGTCAGCGTCATCCGCTTCTGACATGCCGGCCGCGGTCATGACCGCAGGCGCGGCGGCGGTCGCGGCCGGACCCGCGCTGGCGTTTCTGGGCGCGGGCGGCACGCTGGTCGGGCATGGCGTGGCGGCGCTGCTGCCGCGCGGCCCGGCGGCGACGCTGGGCGCCCGCGCGGCCGCCTTTCTCCGCGAGGCCGGCGCGAATGCCGTGCTGGCCGGCGCCCTGCCCTTCGCGCCGGACGCGGACGACTTCCTGGTGCAGCCGCGCCGGCTGGCCCCGGCGGCGCCGGAAGCCGCGCCCGTCGCCGCTCCCATGCGCTGGCGGCTGCGCCACCAGCCGGATGCCGCCGGCTACGCCGCCGCCGTGCGAAAGGCGCTGCACATCATGGATGCCGAGGCCGGCCAGCCCGGCGGCCTGGCCAAGATCGTGCTGGCGCGCAGCCTGCTGGCCACGGCGGACCGCGCCATCGACCCCATGGCGCTGCTGCGCCGGCTGGCCACCGACCCGGCGGCCACCGGCTTTCTGGTGCCGCTGCCGGCGGCCGAGGGCGGCGCCGCCCGCTGGCTGGCCGGCGCCACGCCGGAGCTGCTGGTCGAGAAGCGCGGCGCGCGCATCCGCTCCCACCCCCTGGCCGGCTCCGCCGCGCGGCAGGCCGATGCCGCGGCGGACGCCGCCGCCGCCAGCGCCTTGTCGCGCTCGGACAAGGACCGGCGCGAGCACGCCATCGTCGCCGACTGCATCCTGGACACGCTGGCCCCCTTCTGCCGCAGCCTGTCGGCGCCACAAGGCACCACGCTGATGCGGACGCACAGCATGTGGCACCTCGGCACCGCCATCGAGGGCGAGCTGAAGGACCCGGACCTGTCCGCCGCCGCCCTGGCCGCGCTGCTGCACCCCACCCCCGCCGTATGCGGCCTGCCGCGCGCCCGCGCCGCCCGGCTGATCGGCGAGATCGAGCCGATGGACCGGGGTTTCTACGCCGGCGCCGTCGGCTGGTGCGACGCGGCGGGCGACGGCGCATGGCATGTGGCCATCCGCTGCGCCGAGATCAGCGGCGCCAGCGCGCGGCTCTACGCCGGCGCCGGCATCGTGCCGGGCTCCGACCCGGTGGCGGAAGCCGCCGAGACAGGGGCCAAGTACGGCGCGCTGCTGGCGGCGCTGGGGATCGCGCTGGATGAGAGCCGGGCTTGACCTGTGGCTGGGGGCGGAACAGGAAGGCCGGGGAATGAAATCCCCGAACCCCTGCTTTCTTCTGGTCTGTCCCCGCGAGCGCCCGTTGTTGCGGCACGCCGTTTCCGAAAGCGTGACCCGGCGAACAGACAAAAGAAGATGGGGGCTCGGGGGAATTCTTTCCCCCGACCTTCTCCCCGCGTGACGGCAAGGACCACCCCATGACCCCCCTGCGCCAGGACTGGCCGGCGGACCTCGCCCAGCGCTACCGCGACGCCGGCTTCTGGCGCGGCGAGACCTTCTCCGACGTGCTGCGCGCCCGCGCGGCCGAGCGGCCGGACGCCACCGCGATCATCGATGGCGAGCGGCGCTGGAGCTACGCCGAGTTGCTGGCGCGGGCCGAGGCGGCTGCGGCGGGATACCTTGCCGCCGGGCTGCGGCCGGGGGATCGGGTGGTGGTGCAGCTGCCCAACATCGCCGAGTTCTTTTCCGCCGTCTTCGGGCTGTTCCGCGCGCGGATGATCCCGCTCTACGCCCTGCCGGCGCACCGCATCACCGAGGTGGCGCATTTCGCGCGGCGGGGCGAGGCGGCGGGCTACGTGATCCCGGCCACGCATGACGGCTTCGACTATCGCGCGCAGGCCCGCGCCTTGCAGGCGGAGGTGCCGGCGGTGCGGCATGTGGTCGTCGCGGCGGGGGATGCGGCGGAGTTCACGCCGCTGGCGACGGAGCGCGACGCCAGCGTGGCCTTGCCGGACGACGCGGCGCCGTCCGACGTCGCCTTTATCCAGATCTCCGGCGGCAGCACGGGGCTGTCCAAGCTGATCCCACGCACGCATGACGACTACCTGTATTCCTGCTGGGCCAGCAACGACATCTGCGGCGTGACGGACAGCAGCGTGTTTCTGGTGGCCCTGCCGGCGGCACACAACTTCCCGATGAGCTCGCCGGGGCATATCGGCGCGCTGTATGCCGGCGCCACCGTGGTCCTCAGCCCCGCCCCCGCGCCGGACGTGGCCTTTCCGCTGATCGCGCGGCACCGCGTGACCATCACCGGGCTGGTGCCGCCGCTGGCGCTGCTGTGGATGCAGGCGGCGCCGCAAACGCCGCACGACCTGTCCAGCCTGGACGTGCTGCTGGTGGGCGGCGCCAAGTTCACGCCGGAAGCGGCGCGGCGCGTGCGGCCCGCGCTGGGCTGCACCTTGCAGCAGGTGTTCGGCATGGCCGAGGGCCTGGTGAACTACACGCGGCTCGACGACGACGAGGAAACCATCGTCACGACCCAGGGCCGGCCGATCAGCGCCATGGACGAGGTGCTGGTGGTGGACGACGCCGGCGCGCCGGTGCCGGACGGCACGCCGGGCCACCTGCTGGCGCGCGGCCCCTACACCATCCGCGCCTATCACAACGACGCCGGCGCCAATGCGCGCGCCTTCACGGAAGACGGCTTCTACCGCACCGGCGACATCGTGAAGCGCCTGCCGGGCGGCTACCTGGAGGTGCAGGGCCGCGCCGGCGACCACATCAACCGCGCGGGCGAGAAGATCTCGGCCGAGGAAGTGGAGGACCACCTGCTGGCGCACCCCAATGTCTTCGATGCCGCCATCGTCTCGATCCCCGACGAATTCCTGGGCGAGCGGTCCTGCGCCTTTGTCATTCCGCAGGGCGCGGCGCCGAAGCCTGCCGCGCTGAAGGCCTGGATGCGCGCGCGCGGCATCGCCGCCTTCAAGGTGCCGGACCAGGTGGTGCTGGTGGAGCGGTTCGAAACCACCGCCGCCGGCAAGATCAGCCGCAAGGAACTGCGCGCCCGGCTGCGCGCCGGCTTTCTGGCGGAGCAGACGTCATGAGCAAGGGCCTGCCGACCATCGCCCCCTATGCGCTGCCGGAAGCGGCCGAGCTGCCCGTGCCGCGCGCGCCCTGGTCGCTGGCGCGCGACCGCGCGGCGCTGCTGGTGCACGACATGCAGCACTACTTCGTCCGCCCCTATGCGCGCGACCAGTCGCCCATGGCGCCGGTGGTGGCCAACATCGCGCGGCTGATCCGCGCCGCGCGGGCGGCGGGGGTGCCGGTGTTCTACACCGCGCAGCACGGCAACCAGGACCGCCGCGACCGCGGGCTGCAGGCCGACCTCTGGGGCCCGGGGATGAGCGACGCGCCGGAGCACCAGCCGATCCTGCCGGAACTCGCGCCCGCGCCCGGCGACTTCGTGCTGACCAAGCACCGCTACAGCGCCTTCCAGCGCTCCAACCTGGACACGCTGCTGCGGGTGCGCGGCCGCGACCAGCTCGTGGTCTGCGGCATCTACGCGCATATCGGCGTGACGCTGACACTCGCGGAAGCCTTTCAGCGCGACATCGAGCCCTTCATGGCCGCCGACGCGGTGGCCGATTTCTCGCGCGAGAAACACCTGATGGCGGTCAACTACGTCGCCGCCACCTGCGCCGTGCCGCTGCCGACCGAGGCCCTGCTGGAGGCCCTGCGATGCTGACCCGCGAGCGCATGCGCGCCGACATCGCCGCCCTGCTGCACGAGCAGCCGGACGACATCGGCGGTGAGGACGAGCTGATGGACCTCGGCCTCGATTCCATGCGGGCCATGGCGCTGCTGACCCGCTGGGCGCGCGAAGCCAACCTGACCCTGGAATTCTCTGAATTCGCCGAGCGGCTGACGCTGGACGCGTGGTGGGCGATCATGGCCCGCGCGCAAGCCGGCGCGTGAACGCCTTTTCCGCCGCCCCGGCCACGGAAGCGCCGCTCACGGAAGCCCAGGCCGGGTTGTGGTTCGCCCAGGCGCTGGACCCGGCCAGCCCGGTGTTCAACACCGGCCAGGTCGTCGACCTGCGTGGCACGCTGGACCGCGACGCCTTTGCCGCCGCCGTCAACGGCGCGGTGGCCGAGGCCGACGCGCTGGCCCTGCGCATCCGCCCCGGACCCGATGGCGCGGTGCAGGCCGTGGACGAAGCCCGCCGCCCCTGGCTGGAGGTGGTCGACCTGTCCGCCGCCGCCGACCCGGAAGCCGAGGCGCGCGCCGCCATGGCGCGGGACATGGCGACCGCCCACGCTGCCCTGGCGGCCGAGCGCCTGTACGTGCTGGGCCCCGAGCGCCATTTCTGGTTCCAGCGGGTGCACCACCTGGCGGTGGATGCCTTTGGCACCGACCTGCTGGTGCGCCGCGTGGCCGCGCTTTACGCCGGCGGCGGCGGCCCGGCCCTGGCGCCGCTGTCCGCCGCCCTGGCCGCCGATGCCGACTACCGCGCCGGCCCGAAGCGTGCTGCCGACGCCGCCTTCTGGCACGCGGAACTGGCGGAACTGCCGGAGGTGCGAGGCCTCGCCCCCGGCGAGGCGCGCAGCGGCCACGCCGCGCTGCGCCGCGCCCTGCCGCTGCCCGGCAGCCTGTCCGCCGCGCTGCGCGGGGCCGCGGAACGCCACGCCCTGCCCTGGCCCGACCTGCTGGCGGTGCTGGTGGCGGGCTATGTGCGGCGCTTCGCCGGCGGCGCGGAAAGCTGCATCGGCCTGACCTTCATGGGCCGCCTCGGCAGCCCGGCGGCGCGGGTGCCCTGCACGCTGATGAACGTGCTGCCGCTGCGCCTGCGCGCGCCGGAAGCCACGCCACTGCCCGCGCTGCTGGCGGACATGGGCGCGCTGCTGCGGCAGGTCCGCCGCCACGGCCGCTTTCGGGGCGAGCAGCTGCGGCGCGACCTCGGCCTGCTGGGCGCCGGGCGCAGGCTGCACGGGCCGCTGGTCAACCTGCTGCCCTTCGGCGCCGCGCCGGCCTTTGCCGGGCTGCACAGCACGCTGGAGGTGCTGGGCACCGGCCCGGTGGACGACCTGACCCTGACCTTCCGCGCCGCGCCCGACGCGGCCGGCCTGCACCTGCTGGCCGAGGCCAACCCCGCGCTCTACGACACCGCCACGCTCGCCGCGCATGCAGCCCGCCTCGCCTGGTTCTGCGAGGCGGCGCTGGCGGCCAACAGCCTGGCCGAGGTGCCAAGCGCCACGCCGGCGGAAGCCGGGTGGGCGCTGCACCGGCTGAACGACACCGCGCACGACCTGCCCGACACCACCCTGGTGGCGCTGATCGAGGCGCGCATGCGGCGCACGCCCGATGCGCCCGCCGTGGAAGCCGCGGGCGTCGTGCTCAGCTACGCGGAGCTCGACCGGCAAAGCGCCGCGCTGGCCGGGCTGCTGCGGGCCCGCGGCGCCGGGCCCGGGCGCTGTGTCGCGGTCGCGCTGGACCGTTCAACGGCGTTGCTGGTGGCGCTGGTCGCCGTGCTGCGCGCCGGCGCCGCCTTTCTGCCCCTGGACCCGGCGCATCCGGCGCCACGCCTCGCGGCCATGCTGGCCGATGCCGCGCCCGTGCTGCTGCTGGCCGAAGCGCCGCTGCCCGGCGGCACGCCCCTGCTGCCGCCGGGCGAATGGCCCGCGCAGGGCGCCGCGCCGCCCGACGGCCCGGCACCGGCCGACCCCGCCTACCTGCTCTACACCTCCGGCTCCACCGGCACGCCCAAGGGCGTGGTGGTCGGGCACCGCGCCATCTGCAACCGGCTGGAATGGATGCGGGCGCATTACGGCTTCGGCCCCGCCGACCGCATCCTGCAGAAAACCCCCGCCACCTTCGACGTCTCGGTGTGGGAGTTCTTTCTGTCCTTTCTCGGCGGCGGCACGCTGGTGATGGCGCCGCCCGGCGCGCACCGCGACCCGGCGGCGCTGGCGGCGCTGATCCGCGACAACGGCATCACGGCGGCGCATTTCGTGCCCTCCATGCTGGACGCCTTTCTGGCCGAGCCCTCGGCGAAAGGCCTGTCGCTCGCCCGCGTCTTCTGCTCCGGCGAGGAGCTGACGCCGGAGCTGCGCGACCGCTTCCACGCCACCATCTCGGCCGAGCTGCACAACCTCTACGGCCCCACCGAGGCTGCGGTCGACGTCAGCTTCCACGACGCCGGCCCCGAAGACCGCGCGCGCCCCGTGCCGATCGGCCGGCCGGTGTGGAACACCCGCCTGTACGTGCTGGACGACGCGCTGCGCCCCGTCCCCCCCGGCATGGCCGGCGCGCTGTTCATCGCGGGCGTGCAGCTGGCGGAAGGCTACCTCAACCGACCCGACCTGACCGCGGCCGCCTTTATCCCCGACCCCTTTCATCCCGGCCAGCGGATGTACCGCACCGGCGACAGGGCGCGGCTGCGCCCGGACGGCGCCATCGTCTACCTTGGCCGCGCCGACCAGCAGGTGAAGATCCGCGGCCAGCGCATCGAGCTGGGCGAGGTGGAGGCGGCGCTGGCCGGCACCCCCGGCGTGGCGCAATGCCGCGTGGTGGCGCGCGAAGGCCGGCTGGTCGCCTATGCCGTGCCCGGCCCCGGCTTCGACGCCGCCCTGCTGCGCGCCCGGGCCGAGCAGCTGCTGCCCGACGCCATGCGCCCCGCCGCCTATGTGTCCCTGCCCGCCCTGCCGGTGAACAGCAGCGGCAAGCTGGACCGCGCCGCGCTGCCCGCCCCCGGCATCGCCCCCGCCGGCGGCCGCCCGCCCGCCACGGACACGGAGCGGCAGCTGGCCGCGCTGTTCGGCGAGGTGCTCGGCACCGCCGGGGTGGGCGCGGAGGACGACTTCTTTTCGCTCGGCGGCCATTCGCTGCTTGCCGTGCGGCTGTTGCGCCGCGTGCGCGAAACGCTGGGCTGGGACCCCGGCCTCGGCGCCGTCTTCGCCCATTCCAGCGTGGCGCGGCTGGCGGCGCTGCTGGACCGGCGGCCCGCCGGTGCCCATGGCCTCGACCCCGTGGTGACATTGGCCGAGGGCGATGCCGCGCTGGCGCCGGTCTTCGCCATCCACCCCGCCGGCGGCCTGTCCTGGTGCTATGGCGGGCTGGCCCGCGCGCTGGCGCCGCGCCGCACCCTGCACGGCCTGCAGGCCCCGGCCCTGGACCCCGCCGCCGCGCCGCCCGCCAGCCTGGACGACCTGGCCGAGGACTACGCCACGCGCATCGCCGCGTTGCGCCCGGCCGGCGTGCTGCACCTGCTGGGCTGGTCGGTGGGTGGCATCATCGCCCATGCCGTGGCGCGGCACCTGCACGCGCGGGGCCGCACGGTCGGGCTGCTGGCCATGCTGGATTCCTACCCCTCCGACGTGTGGCGCGCCGAGCCGGAACCGGACGAGAACGCGCCGCTGCGCGCCCTGCTGGCGATCGGCGGCTTCGACCCCGACCGCCTGCCCGACCTGCCGCTGACCCGCGCCGCCGTCACCGCCTTTCTGCGCGCCGGCGACAGCCCGCTGGGCCAGTTGCCGGAAGCCGCGCTGGATGGCGTGGTGCGCGTGGTGCGCGGCAACAACCCGCTGGTGCGCGCGCATCGCCACGGCCGCTACGACGGCACCGTCACCCACTTCCATGCGGCGCTCGACCACCACGCCGGCCGCGCCGTCTCGCCCGCCATGTGGCGGCCCTACGCGGCGGCGGTCGAGGTGATCGAGATTCCCGCCCTGCACGCCGACCTCACGGGGGCGGCGGCGACGGCGCATGTGGCGCCGGTGCTGGCGGCACGGCTGGCGGCGTTCGACCGTGACGGTTGAGGAAGGCCGGGGAAGGAATTCCCCGGACCCTTTCTTTTGTTTTTGCCAGAAAGCGGCACGCGGCAACGGCCACGCCCGAAGACAGACCAGAACAAAGATGGGGTCCGGGGAATTCCTTCCCCGGCCTTGCTTCTCCCCCGCCCCAGCAAAAGGACCCACCCCATGAGACCGAGCGGATTGTCAGGGCGCCGCGTGCTGGTGACGGGCGCCGCCGGCGGCATCGGCCGCGCGGTGCTGGAGGCGCTGCTGGCCGAGGGCATGCGGGTGATCGCCACCGACCTCGACGTTTCCGGCATTGCCGCCGCCGACCACCTGCGCGCCCTGCCGCTGGACGTGACGGACAGCGCCGCCGTCGATGCGCTGGTGGCGCGGGTGGAGGCGGAGGAAGGGCCGATCGACGCCTGCGCCAGTTTGGCCGGCATCCTGGCCACCGGGCTGGTGAGCGAAACGGACGACGCCGCCTGGCGCCGGGTCTTCGCCGTCAATACGGATGGGGTGTTTCACCTGGGCCGCGCCATGGCACGCGTCATGGCGCCGCGCGGGCACGGGGCCATCGTCGTGGTCAGCTCCAACGCCGCCGGCATCCCGCGCCATGCCATGGCGGCCTATGCGGCGTCCAAGGCCGCGACCACCATGTTCGCGCGCTGCCTGGGGCTGGAGCTGGCGCCGCACGGCATCCGCTGCAACGTCGTCGCCCCGGGCTCGACGCTGACACCCATGCAGACCGGCATGTGGGCGGACGAGCAGGGGGCCGCGCGCGTCATCGCCGGGCTGCCGGAGCAGTTCAAGACCGGCATCCCGCTCGGCAAGCTGGCGACGCCGGAGGACATCGCGGACGCCGTGGCCTTTCTGCTGTCCGACCGCGCCGGGCACATCACCATGGCCGACCTCTACATCGACGGCGGCGCCACGCTGCGTGGCTGACATCCCCCCCGTCACCCTGCCGGGCACGGAGGAACACGTCCTCCACACCCCGGCCGGCGAGTACCGCCTGTGGCTGGCCATCCCCGCCGCGCCGCCGCCGCCCGGCGGCCATCCGGTCATCACGCTGCTGGATGCCAATGCGGGCTTCGGCCTGGTCACCGACATCGCCCGCGCCTCCGCGCTGCGCGCCGGCGTCACGGGCATCCCGCCCGCCGTGGTGGCGGGCCTCGCCTATCCCGGCGACGCCCCCTTCCACCGCGCCCGCCGCATGCTGGACTACACCCCCGGCCCGCCCGCTGCCGAACCCGCCCCCCACCCCACCGGCGGCCGCGACGCCTTTCTCGCCGCGCTGCGCGGCCCCGTCGCCGGGCGCATCGCCGAACGCTGCGCGGTGGACCCGGCGCGCCGGGTCCTGGTCGGCCATTCCCTGGCGGGCTTCCTGGCGCTCGACATCCTGGCGCATGACGCGGAGGCCTTCGCGGGCTTTGTCGCCATCAGCCCCTCCGTCTGGTGGAACCCGGCGCGCCTGGCCTTCGCGCGCCGGCCCGCGCCGCCCCGCGTCGCCATTGCCGTGGGCCAGTACGAACAAGGCCTGACGCCCTGGGAAACCCCCTCCGCCGCCACCGCCGACCGCCGCGAACGCCGCGCCATGGTGGACCACGCGCGCGACGCCGCCGTCCGGCTGGAAGGCGCCGGCTACCCGGTGCAGTTCCATTGTGCGGAGGGCGAGACGCATGGGTCGGTGATGGCGGTGGCGCTGGGGCGGGCCCTGCGCTTCGTGATGGGGTCATAGGCAGCAAGGCCGGGGAAGGAATTCCCCGGACCCCATCTTTTTTCTGATTCATCTTCGGGAGCGAAGGTGGCGGCTGTAGCGCGACAGTCCCGGCTGCGATCCCTGGAAGAGATCAGAAAAAAGATGGGGGTTTGGGGGAATTCCTTCCCCCAACCTTTACGCCCCCCGGCCAAGGCCGCAGCATCCCCCGGAAAGCGCCGCCCCTGAACGGCGCCCCCCGAGGAAGGACACCTGCCCGTGACCGAGACCCCGCCCGCCATCGGCTTGGCCCGTGGCCTGACCAACTACGGCGACCCGGATTTCGCGCGTTACCTGCGGCTCTCCATGGCGCGGTCGATGGGCTATTCCGGTGACCTGTTGAAGAAGCCGGTGGTGGGCATCGCCACCACGGCATCCGAGTTCAACAACTGCCACCGGGGGGTGCCGGAGCTGGTGGCGGCGGTGAAGCGCGGCGTGCTGGCGGCCGGCGGGCTGCCGCTGGAATTTCCCACCATCTCGCTCGGCGAGGTCTTCCTCAACCCCACCAGCCTGTTCTTCCGCAACCTGATGGCGATGGACACGGAGGAGATGATCCGTGGCCAGCCGATGGACGCGGTGGTGCTGGTGGGCGGCTGCGACAAGACGGTGCCGGCGCAGCTGATGGGCGCCGTCTCGGCCGGGTTGCCCACGGTGCAGGTGGTGACGGGGCCGATGATGACCGGGCGCTGGCGCGGCGAGCGGCTGGGCGCCTGCACCGACTGCCGCCGCTTCTGGGCCAAGTTCCGCGCCGGCGAGGTGGATGACGCGACCATCGAGGAGGTGGAAGGCAACCTCGCCACCACCGCCGGCACCTGCGCGGTGATGGGCACGGCCTCCACCATGGCCTCGCTGGCGGAAGCGCTGGGCATCCTGCTGCCCGGCACCGCCGCCATCCCCGCCGTGCACGCCGACCGCATCCGCGCCGCCGAGGCGTCCGGCGCCGCCGCGCTGGCGCTGGCCCGTGCCGGCACCACGATCCGCGACATCGTGACGCCGAAGTCGGTGGAGAATGCGCTGCGCGTGCTGCTGGCGATCGGCGGCTCCACCAACGCGATCATCCACCTGACCGCCATCGCCGGCCGCGCCGGCATCCCGATCCCGCTCGCCAAGCTGAACGAGCTGTCGGACACCACCCCCGTGCTGGTGGACCTGAAGCCCACCGGCCCCTTCTACATGGAGGACCTGCACGCCGCCGGCGGCATCGGCGCCGTGCTGCGCGAGCTGCGCCCGCTGCTGCACCTGGATTGCATGACCGTGACGGGCGAAACGCTGGGCCAGCGGCTGGACGCCGAGCCCGGCTTCGTGGACCGCGCGGTGGTGCGCCCGCTGGCGGAGCCGCTGCAGCCGCAGGGCGGGCTGGTGGCGCTGTTCGGCAGCCTCGCGCCGCGCGGTGCCATCCTCAAGCGCGCCGCCGCCGATTCGAAGCTGTTCGAGCACGAGGGCCGCGCGGTGGTCTTTTCCTCGCTGGAGGACCTCTCGGCGCGCATCGACGACCCGGATCTCGACGTCACGGCCGACGACGTGCTGGTGCTGCAGAACGCCGGGCCGCTTTCCCCCTCCGGCATGCCGGAAGCCGGCTACCTGCCCATCCCGCAGAAGCTGGCCCGCGCGGGGGTGAAGGACATGCTGCGCATCTCGGACGCCCGCATGTCCGGCACCGCCTATGGCACCATCGTGCTGCACGTCACGCCGGACAGCGCCTCGGGCGGGCCGCTCGGGCTGGTGCGCGACGGCGACCGCATCCGCGTTTCGGTGCGCGACCGCCGCATCGACCTGCTGGTGGACCAGGCGGAGCTCGCCCGCCGTGCCGAGGCCAGCCCGCCGGCCCCGGCCAACCCCGCCCGCGGCTACGCCCGCCTGTACCGGCGCGAGGTGCTGCTGGCCGACCAGGGCTGCGACTTCGACTTCCTGCTGGAAACCCCCGGCCGCCCTTGAACCGCCCCCCGCCCCGGGCGCAGACTCGCGCCCGGGACCCAGGAGGCGCATGCGATGCTGGTGGTCGACTTCCTCAACATCCTGCTGGACGACACGCTGGAGGACATCCGCCAGCGCTACCGCCGCCCGGCCGATGCCCTGGCGCTGCAAGGTGCCCGCCGCGGCATCGAGGACTGCCGCGCGGCGCTGGCCGGCGACGCCATGGAACGCCGCCTGTCGCGCCTGGTCGCGGAAGCCCGCGCCACCTCCGCCAGCGCCGGCGGCGCGCCGGACGAATGGTTCTGGGTGGCGCGGGACATGTACGTGGAATGGATCGCCCGCGTGGTCAGCGTCATGCTGGTCAGCCAGCGGCGGGAAGCGATCCTGCCGCCGTCACGCGCGGCGGCGCTGGAAGCGGCAAGGGTGATCGGGGTGGTGGGGGCGTAGAAGGTCGGGGGAAGGAATTCCCCCGAACCCCCATCTTTTTTCCATCGGTTTTTCGGTCGGCGTTGGTGGCAGCGGCCGGTCTCCAACAGCCACCCCGGAAACAGAACAAAAAGAAGATGGGGGCCTGGGGGAATTCCTTCCCCCAGCCTTGCTTCTCCTACCCCTCCCGCGAGAGATCAGGAATCCGCCACCAGGGCAGGTAGGGGTGCAGGTGGTGCTCATGGTGCCGCCCGAAGTGGAAGCAGGTGAGCAGCGAGGCGAGCGGCCCGAAGCCGTTGGAGCGGGCGTTGTGCCCGTCACCGAATGCCGAGCCATCGTGGTGGTGCGGCAGCCAAGTGCCGAAGAAGAACAGTTGGAAGGCCGACAGCAGCGCCGGCAGCCCCCAGAAGGCGATCAGGTTGGCCGGATGCGCGCCGAGGACGAAGATCGCCACGCCCAGCCAGACCGTCAGCACGGCGAATTCCACCAGTCCGAAATAGGTGCGGAAGAAGCGGTAGAACCAGGGCAGCAGGCGGCCGGGGGCGTCGGGGTCGAAGTCCGGGTCGCCTTCGGTGCCGCTTTCGGAATGGTGCAGGTGGTGGTTGGCTTCCAGGCGGCGGAAGCGGAAGCCGGCGTAAAGGCCGACGCAGAGCTGGCCCATGGCGCGGTTCAGGCACCTGTGGCCGGGGGCCAGCGAGCCGTGGATGGCATCATGCGCGATGATGAACAGCCCGACGGACAGCCAGGTCTGCAGCGCCATCAGCGGCGGCACGACCAGCCAGCTCCAGCCGCTCCACCGGTGGAAGTAGACACCGTAGACGTGCAGTGCCAGCCAGGCCGCCAGCACCAGCAGCGCCAGGGTCAGGCCGATGGCGCCCTGGCCGCGGATCACGGCGGGGGGAGGGGAAAGCGGCATCGGATCCTTTCGCGGTGCCATTCCTGCCATATGGGGCGGCCTGCCGATATTGCAGGGCGGGCGGCCCCGTGCCAGCGTCCCGCCCATGCCCGATGCCCCGCCGCCCGACCGGCCACCCCCCGACACGGTGGCCGACATCCTGCTGATCGGCGGTGGCCTGGCCAACGGGCTGCTGGCCCTGCGGCTGGCCGAGCTGCGGCCGGAGCTGCGGGTGCTGCTGCTGGAAGCCGGGCCCAGCCTGGGGGCCGGCCACACCTGGTCGTTCTTCGAGCGTGACCTGTCGCCCGCGCAGTGGGCCTGGGTGGCGCCGCTGGTGGCGCATCGCTGGCCGGGCTACGCGGTGCGCTTTCCGGCGCGCGCGCGGCGGCTGTCCAGCGGCTATGCCAGCGTCAGCAGCGAGCGCTTCCACCAGGTGCTGTCCCTGCGGCTGGGCGGCCGGGTGCGGCTGAACACGCCGGTGGCGCGGCTGAATGGCACCGAAGCGGTGCTGGAAGACGGCACGGTGCTGCGGGCCGGCGCGGTGGTGGATGGCCGCGGGCCGGCGCCGGCGCCCAGCCTGGCGCTGGGCTTCCAGAAATTCCTGGGACAGGAGGTGCGCTGCGCCGCGCCGCACGGCCTGGAAGAGCCGATCGTGATGGACGCCACGGTCAGCCAGATCGACGGCTACCGCTTTCTCTACGTGTTGCCCTTCGACGACCGCACCCTGCTGATCGAGGACACGCGCTACGCCGACGGCCCGGCGCTGGACACGGCGGGCATGCGCGCCGCCATCGCCGGCTACGCCGCCGCCCAGGGCTGGCAGGTGCAATCCGTGCTGCGCGAGGAGGAGGGCGTGCTGCCGGTGGCACTGGACGGCGACATCGCCGCCTTCTGGCGCGGGCGCGAGGGCCTGCCGGCCGTCGGGCTGCGCGCCGCGCTGTTCCACCCCACCACCGGCTATTCCCTGCCCGACGCCGTGCGGCTGGCCGAGCACGTGGCGCTGGCCGAGCGGCTGGACGCGGCCGGGCTTTCGGCGCTGATCGAGCGGCATTCGGTGGCGCTATGGCGCGGCCGGGCGTTTTTCCGCCGGCTGAACCGCATGCTGTTCCGCGCCGCGCTGCCCGAACAGCGCTTTCGCGTGCTGGAACGCTTCTACGGCCTGCCCCAGCCGCTGATCGAGCGCTTCTACGCCGGCCGGCCGGGCTGGCTGGACAAGCTGCGAATCGTTGCCGGCAAGCCGCCGGTGCCGGTTTCGGCCGCGCTGCCCTGCCTGCTGGAGCGCGGCCGGGCATGACCCCGCCCCCCGTGACGGAATCCCGCGTGCCCCCTTCCCCCCCGGACATCGGCGCCCGCAAGGACCAGCACATCGACCACGTGCTGCGCGGTGCCGGCATTCCCGCCACCACCACCGGGCTGGAGCATGTCCGCTTCGAGCACGACGCCCTGCCGGAACTGGCGCTAGACGAGATCGACCTGTCCGCCACGCTGCTCGGCCTGCCGCTCGCCGGGCCCTTCCTGATCAGTTCCATGACCGGCGGCCCGGCGCGCGCGGCGGCGATCAACATCCATCTGGCGGAAGCCGCGCAGCAGCTCGGCGTGGCGCTGGCGGTCGGCTCGCAGCGCATCGCGCTGCGGCACAGGCAGGCGGACGGGCTCGGGGCCGACCTGCGGCGCCGCGCGCCGGGCGTGCCGCTGCTGGCCAACCTCGGCGCCGTGCAGTTCATCCGCGGCTTCGGGCTGGAGGACGCGCGGCGCGCGGTGGAGATGATCGGCGCCGACGCGCTGATCCTGCACCTGAACCCGTTGCAGGAAGCGGTGCAGGAAGGCGGCGACCACGACTGGCGCGGCGTGCTGAAGCAGATCGCCGCCGTGGCCGCCGCCCTGCCGGGGCGGCTGGTGGTCAAGGAAACCGGGGCCGGCATTTCCGCCCGCGTCGCCGCCCGGCTGCGCGACGCGGGCGTGGCGGCGATCGATGTCGCCGGGGCCGGCGGCACCAACTGGGGGCTGGTGGAAGGCGCCCGCGCCACCGACCCCGCCCGCCGCCAGCTCGCCGCCGCCTTCGCGGGCTGGGGCATTTCCACCGCCCGCTCCATCCGCAACGTGGCGGATGCCGCGCCGGGGGTGGAGATCATCGGCTCCGGCGGCATCCACGATGGGCTGGACGCGGCGCGCGCCATCCGCCTCGGCGCAGGGGTGGTCGGGCAGGCGGCGGGCGTGCTGCCGGCCGCCACCGTTTCGGCCGAGGCGGTGGCCGCGCATGTCGCGCTGCTGCTGCGGCAGCTGCGGCTGGCCTGTTTCTGCACCGGCTCGGCCGACCTGGCGGCGTTGCGGCGCGCGCCGTTGCAGGACCCTGTTCCCGCAAACGCATCGGAACCGCCGCCCGGGCGTTGAACGCCACGACCATGACGACGCATGCCCGCTCCCCGGCCCGTCCCGCACCGCCACCGCGGGCGCCGCGCCGGACCACCCTGCCGGTCTTCATCCCGGCCCCGCGCCCGGTGCCGGTGTACCTCGCCTCCGGGTTGCTGCTGTGGCTGGCCACCTGCGGCATCCTGATGCTGCTGGGCCGCCCGCTGGTTTCGCCCGAGGTCGCCACGCGGTTCTGGGACGGCACGGTGGGCGGGCCCGGCAATTCACAGGCCTTTCTGGACTGGTACTCGCTGCTGCACGTCGTCTACGGGCTGTTCTGCGCGGCGGTGCTGTGGAAGACCTCGCGCCGCTGGCCGCTAGGCTGGCTGCTGGTGGCCGCCCTGCTGGCCGCCGCCGGCTGGGAGGTCGCGGAAAACACGCCCTTCGTGATCGCCCGCTTCGGCAGCAGCGGCGCCGACCCCACCTATGGGGGCGACAGCATCCTCAACGCCACCGGGGACATGGTCTGCGTGGTGCTGGGCTGCGCGCTGGCCTTGCGGGCCGGGTTGTGGCCCGCCCTGGCGCTGGGGCTGGCCATCGAGGTGACGCTGGCCTTCGTGATCCATGACAGCTTGGCGATCGGCGCGGTGATGCTGGTGCACCCGCTGGAGGCGGTGCAGGCGTGGCGCATGGCGGGGTAGGCCGCCCGGCCCGCCCGCGAAACGGTCCCTTCTCAATTTCGGGGCTGGCGCTATCTGAACATGTATGGTGCCTGGAATGACGGCTCCTCCATCTCCGGCGGCGCCGCCCGCGAGCAACAGGACCAGCAGATGCGGCACGCCGCTTGAGCACCGAGACCACCGGCTGGCGCCCCGCCCCGCCCCTGCCTGACTTCGCGCAGCTGCGCGGCCAGGTGCTGCTGCGCCTGGACCAGCTGCTGCCCGCCGGGGGCCCGGCGCCGCCGCGGCTGCACGATGCCATGCGCGATGCGCTGCTCGGCCCCGGCAAGCGGCTGCGACCCATCCTGACGGTGCTGGCCGCCCGCCGCTTTGGCGGCGACGAGGCGGCGGCGCTGGACGCCGGCTGCGCGGTGGAGATGGTGCACGCCGCCTCGCTGGTGCTGGACGACCTGCCTTGCATGGACAACGCCCTGCTGCGCCGTGGCCGCCCCACCACGCATCAGGCCTTCGGGCAGGACACCGCCATTCTGGCCGCCATCGGCCTGCTGAGCCAGGCCTATGGCCTGCTGGCCGCCCTGCCCGCCGTGCCGGACGACCGCCGCGCCCGCATGGTGGCGGTGCTGGCCGGCGCGGTGGGGGCGCAGGGGCTGGTCGGCGGGCAGGAGATCGACCTGCACGCCCGCCAGCAGCACGTGGCGCCGGGCCAGGTGGACGAGCTGAACCACCTGAAGACCGGCGTGCTGTTCGTGGCGGCGCTGGAAGCCGGCGCCGTGCTGGCCGGCGCGTCAGAGGACTGCCTGCCCCCCCTGCGCCGCTTCGGCCGCCACCTGGGACTGGCGTTCCAGACGCTGGACGACGTGCTGGACGTTGCCGCCACCGCCGAGGCCGCCGGCAAGGACGTGCAGCAGGATGCCGGCAAGCCCACCCTGGTGTCGCTGTTCGGGGTGGAAGGCGCGTGGCGCCGCGCCCTGGACCACCTGCGGCTGGCCCGCGCCGAGCTGGACGCCCGCCCGGCCTGCCACCTGTCGGCGCTGCTGGACGAGGTGGTGGCCGGGCTGCCGCTGCCGGCGGGAATGCTGCGGCGGGGAATCTGAAGCGAAAGCCGGAAAAGGAATTCCCCGGACCCCTTCTTTTCTTCTGTCTGTTCGGCTGTGCCCGTGAGGGAAGACGGTTGTGGCCTTCCAGCACCACCTCGTTTCCCGCATCCCCCAAAAACAGATAAAAACAAAAGAAGGGGCCCGGGGAATTCCTTCCCCCGGCCTTCTACCTTCCCACCAGCCCCAGCAGATGGGCGGAAGCCCCCGCCCCCCCATCCGTTTCCCGCGCGATCCTTTGCCCGAGCGCGCACGCCGCCTGCCGGAAGGCGGGTTCCTCCAGCAGCGCCCGCACGGCCCGCCGGATGCGCCACGCGCCGGCGCGGCCGGGCAGCACGATGCCCGCGCCCGCCTCCGCCACGCGGGCGGCGTTGTCGGCGTTGTCGCGCCCCAGCGGCAGCACCAGCAGGGGCACGCCGTGAAGCAGCGGGCGGATCACGGAGCCATGGCCGCCCTGCACGATGGCGGCGGCGCAATGCGGCAGGATGTCGTCATGCGCCGCGCCCCGCAGGATCTCCGTGCGCGGCCCGGAGGGCAGGCTGGTGGGGTCGATGGCGGGGCCGGCGGTGAGCACGGCCTGCACGGGCAGGCCGCGCAGCGCCGCCAGGCTGCGGCGCAGGGCGCCGGCCTGCCCCATCTGCGTGGTGCTGAAGGAAACCAGCACGTGCGGCCGGGCATGGCTTGGCCGCCAGGGCGCCGCCCAGGGCGGGGTTTCCAGCAGTGGCCCGGCATAGCGGAAGGGGGGTGGCACCTCCGCCAGCCCGAAGTCGAAGGCCTGGGCGGTGCCCAGCAGGGACAGCCGCAGCACCCGCAGCTGGTCCAGCACATGCGCCAGCGACGGCAGGCCCAGCGCGGCGCGCGCGGCGTTCAGCGCCGGCAGGCCGGCGTCATAGAGCTTGAAGGTCCAGTCGCGGGTGAAGCCGTCCCGCCGCGCGTGCCAGTCGCGGGTGCCGGGGCGGAAGCCAGGGCCGAAGGGCGGCAGGTCGGGCCGGGTGGGGTACGGCCAGATGTTGGCGCTGAAGGACACCACGGGCACGCCGGCGGCCTCGCCGGCCAGCATGGCGCCGAGCAGCAGCTCGTTGGCGACGATCAGCGCGGCCGGGCGCTGCCGCATGGCGTCCAGGAGGTCCTGGGCATAGGCCAGCGCGGGGGCGCACATCACCTCGTCGCACAGGCTGCGGACGGCCGCCGGGGGCCACAGCGCGGCCAGATGGTCGCGCAGCGGTGCCGCGGCGGCGGCGGCGCCCTGGCGGTTGGGCGCCCGTTGCCAGGGGTGAAAGGTCAAGCCGGCGGCGGCGGCGCGGCTGGCTTCGTCGCTGAAGAAGCGCACCGCCGCGTCGTCGGCCTGCAGGCGGCGCGCGAGCTGGGCGGCGGGGGTGACGTGGCCGCCGCCCTCGAAGGTGGCGAAGAGGATCTCGGGCATCAGCAAGACAGGTCGGGGGAAGGAATTCCCCCGAACCCCCTTCTTTTTTCCGCCTGTTGCCTGGTGGTGGCCGGGGCGGCGATGCCCCCTGGCCGGGGTGATTGACATGCGGGCGGGACCGTTCCGCGCAAGTTCGTCAAGACAGACAGAAGGAAGAAGCGGGCTCGGGGGAACCCATTCCCCCGACCTTTGCTCCCCCCACCCCCTTTCGCGATCCGCCGCCCGGCCCGATATGCCGTCCTGCGCCACCGAGGGAGGCCCGCTTTGCCATGTCCGTTCTGATCCCCGCCGCCATTGTCATCGGCACGGTGGTGGGCATGGAGCTGGTCGCCTACCTGGCGCACCGCTACCTGATGCACGGCATCGGCTGGGGCTGGCACAAGTCCCATCACGAGGAAACCGAGGGTTGGTGGGAGCGCAACGACCTGTATGCCGTGGTCTTCGCCGTGCTGTCCCTGGGGCTGATGTGGCTGGACCCGGGGCATACCGGCCTGTTCTGGCTGGGCGTCGGCATGGCGACCTATGGCGCGCTGTACTTTGTGGCGCATGACGGGCTGGTGCATCGCCGCTGGCCGTTCCACTGGGTGCCGCGCCGCGGCTACATGCAGCGGCTGTATCAGGCGCACCGGCTGCACCACGCGGTGGAAGGCAAGGATGGCTGCGTGTCCTTCGGCTTTCTGTACGCGCCGCCGGTGCGGGTGCTGAAGCAGCGCCTGCAGGAGAACCGGGTCAAGGGCGCTGCCACAGATCCGGCGCCCGAGGCTTCCCTGCCCGACGGGCGCTGACCGCCGCCAGCCCGCCGCTGCCCACGTGCCACAGCTTGCGGTGGGTGGGCACCACCACGCGCCGTTCCAGGCCCGCCGTGCCCTGTGCCCGCAGCCGCAGGCCGATTTCCCGGTAAACACCGCGCGCCGTCGCCACCGCCCAGGCGGCGCGCTTGGGCAGCGCCCCGAGGCCGATGCCGGCGGAGGCGTAATAAGGCTCGGCCGCGTCCAGCAGCCGGGCCACCACGCCGGCCAGGGCCTCGCGGTGGCGGGAGTCGGCGATCTCGGCGGGCGGAATGCCGGCCTCCTGCAGCCAGTCGGACGGCAGGTAGACGCGGCCCAGCGCCGCATCGTCCAGCACGTCGCGCGCGATGTTGGTGAGCTGGAAGCCGAGGCCGAGGTCGCAGGCGCGGTCCAGCGTCGCCTGGTCTTCCGGCGGCACGCCCATCACCAGCGCCATCATGATGCCGACCACGCCGGCCACGTGGTAGCCGTAGCGCAGCGTGTCATCCAGCGTGCGGTATTCCGCGCCCTCCACGTCCATCGCGAAGCCCTGCAGCAGCTCCAGCGGAAAGCGGTGCGGCATGCGGTGGCGGGCCGCCACACGGCTGAAGCCAGCGAAGACCGGGTCGGCCACGGGTGCGCCGGCCAGCGCCCGGCGGGTTTGCAGGAACAGCTCGTCCAAGCGTTGCTGCGGCGTGTCCGCGCCGGGGACCGGTGCCGCGAAGCCCGCCACCTGCCCGTCCACCACGTCGTCGCAATGGCGGCACCAGGCGTAGAGCATCCAGGCATCCTCGCGCATCTCCTGCCCGAACAGGCGGGACGCGATGGCGAAGCTCTTGGAGCCGTTGCGGATCGAGGCCTCGGCGCCCGTGACCACCGCGTCGGTCATGCGGCGCCGCCCAGCATCAGCCCCGCCGTCGCCTCGGCCGAGGCCACCACCCCGGGCACCCCCGCCCCCGGATGCGTGCCGGCACCGACGAAGAACAGGTTGCGGATCACGTCGTCGCGGTTGTGCGTTCGGAAGAAAGCGCTCTGCGTCAGCACCGGCTCCAGCGAGAAGGCGGAGCCGTGGTGGCCGTTCAGCTCGTCGCGGAAGCCGGCCGGCGTCAGGATATGGCTGGTCACCAGATCGCGCTTCAGGCCGGGGATGTAGTGGGTGTCCAGGTAGTCGAGGATGCGGTCGCGGTAGCGCGGTCCCTCGACCTCCCAGTCGATCGCCGCGTTGCCGAGATGCGGGACGGGAGAGAGCACGTAGTAGGCGCTGTGCCCGGGCGGCGCGAGCGTCGGGTCCGTCACGCTCGGTGCGTGCAGGTACAGGGAAAAGTCGTCCGGCAGAGTGGCGCCGTTGAAGATCTCGCGGATCAGCTCGCGGTAGCGGCGGCCGAACAGCACCATGTGGTGGCGCAGATCCTTCCGCTCGCCCTTCAGGCCGAAATAGATCACGAACAGCGACATCGACCAGCGCTTGCGCGCCAGCTTGCGGGCCATCTTGCCGCCGCGCTCCGTGCCGGTCAGCAACTGGTCGTAGGTGTGCATCACGTCGGCATTGCTGGCGACGTTGTCGAAACGGCCCTGCCAGCCGTCCTTCAGCAAGACGCCCGTGGCGCGCGGGCCCTCGGTGGTGATGCGCGCGACATTGGCGTTGCACCGGATCGTGCCGCCCAGGTCCTCGAACAGCTTCACCAGCGCGCGGATCAGCGCCCCCGTGCCGCCGCGCGGGAACCACACGCCCCAGCGCCGCTCCAGCGCATGGATCAGCGCGTAGATCGCCGAGGTCGAGAAGGGATCGCCCCCCACCAGCAGCGACTGGAAGGAGAACGCCTGCCGCAGGTGCTCGTCCTTGATGAAGCGCGCCACGCTGGCATAAACGCTGCGATCCGCCCGCAGCCGGATCAACTGCGGCGCCACCCTCACCATGGAGCGGAAGTCGAGGAAGGGCGCCGCGCCCAGCTTGACGTAGCCTTCCTCCAGCAACGCCTGCGAATATTTCAGGAAGTCCCGATAGCCCGCCACGTCGCCTGGCGACTTGGCGGCGATCTGCCGGTCCAGCACCGCCTGGTCGTTCACGTAGTCGAAGCGGTACCCGTCCTCCCAGCAGAGCTGGTAGAAGGGCGTGACCGGAATCATCTCGATGTAATCGGACATTTTGCGGCCGGACAGCGCGAACAGCGCCTCCAGGCAGCCCGGGTCGGTGATAACGGTGGGACCGCCATCGAAGGTGAAGCCGTCCTGCTCATAGACGTAGCCGCGCCCGCCCGGCTTATCCCGCTTCTCCAGCAGCGTCACCTGCTGCCCGGCCGATTGCAACCGGATGGCCAGCGCCAGCCCGCCGAAGCCGGCGCCGATGACGGCGGTGGTGCGGGCGGTCATGCCCAGCGCGCCGGGGCTGCGGGGGAAGTTGGGGCGAATCGGGTGGGGCTGGGCATCAACGGGTCATATAGGGGCGGGGGCGGAACCGCCAACGGAGCGAACCGGGGGGTTTTGCTGCTGGCCCTTGAGGGGGCGCTGCCCCCTCAAACTCCCCCGGCAGGGGATTGAATCCCCTGCACCCCCATCTGTGGGTGCGTGACGGCTCAGATAGCGCCATCGTATTGTTTTAAATCAGATTTTCTCCCGCCCCTCGCGCAACCCAAGGCATACGGGGGTCCAGGGAATTCAATCCCCTGGCGGGGAGAGTTTGAGAGGGGCAACGCCCCTCTCAACCTTGCTACCGCCCGCCATCCACCGACAGCACCTGCCCGTTGACGAAGCTCGCCAGGTCGGACGCCAGAAAGAACACCCCCTTGGCGATCTCCTCCGGCGTGCCCAGCCGCTTCAGCGCCACGGCGTTGACGATCTGCTTCTGGCGCTCCGGGCTGTAGGAGGCCCATTGCTTTTCCGTCGCCTCGTTGGAACGGATGAAGCCGGGCGCGATGCTGTTCACCCGGATGCCATGCGGACCCAGCTCATGCGCCAGCTGCCGCGTCAGCCCCAGCAGCGCGTGCTTGGCCGAGCAATAGGCCTGGATGCCGGTCAGCGACGCCTGCAGCGCGGCGCCGGAGGTGATGGTGACGATCGCCCCCTTGCCCGCCTTCTTCATGCCCGGCGCGGCGGCGCGGCACAGCGTCATCGCCGCACCGAGGTTGATGGCCAGGATGCGGTCGAATTCCTCGTCCAGCACATCCTCGATCGGCTTGGGGCTTTGCCCCGCCACGCCGCCGGCGTTGCACACCAGCACGTCCACCGGGCCGCCCGAGCGCTCCTCCACCCCGCGCAGCCAGGCGGCGCCGGCGGCACGGTCGGTCAGGTCCACCTTCTGCGCATCGACGCCGGCCTCGGCCAGGGCGGGCAGCGCGTCGTCGCGAATGTCGCAGCCATAGACCTTGGCGCCCGCGTCGCGGAACATCAGCGCGATGGCGCGGCCGAAGCCGATGGCGGCGCCGCTGACGGCGACGGTCTTTCCGGTGAAGTCGATCATGGGTGGTCCCTTGTGGCGGGAAGGCCGGGGGAAGGAATTCCCCCGGACCCCCATCTTTTTTCTGATGAGTTTGTGGAAAGGGGCGGAGACGGTGTCGCCCAAAGCGTGACGGTTCAGCAGCGGCGCGCGAAAATAGGACAAAAAGAAGAAGGGGGTTCGGGGGAATTCATTCCCCCGACCTTTCTCACCGCGGCAGGATGTCCAGCAGGTTGGCATCCGCCATCGGCCGCGTGCCGTTCTCGATCTCGTGGATCACCCGCACCAGCCCGTCGACCGCCGGCGTAACGATGCCGTGCTTGGCGCCGAGCTGCGCGATGGGCGCGATCTGCACGTCCACCTCCGTCCGGCGCTTCCGCACCGCGAGGTCGCGCCACACGCCGGAGTGGGTCTTGGCGTTGGGGCGGTTGAAGGCGACCATGGCGTCGACGCTGGCCCGCGCCTGGTCCTCGGTGGCGCCGGGGCGGAAGGCGGCGGGGTCGAAGCCGTTGAAGCCGAGCGGGGTGACGCCCTCGGCCTGGGCCACCTGCAGCACCTCGCCGGCCAGCGCCCGCCAGGTGGGCAGCAGCTCGGGACGGGCCAGGCAGTCGGCGATGCCGAGGTCGCCCACTGCCTGCGCGAAGAGCAGAGAGCCATAGGCCAGCTTGCCCCAGAGATAGGCGTTGATGTCCTCCGTCATGATCGCGTCGGGCTCGAACACCTGCGCGTCGGCGTGGATGGAGCGCAGGCGGTCGGTGATCCGGCCGTCCAGCTCGCCCACCACGAAGGCGGCGCGGTTGCCGTAGAGGATCTCGCCCGGGGCGATCCAGTCGGCGCCGAAGTTGATGAAGGCGCCGACGGTACGCTCGCGCCCCACCACGCCGGCGATGATGCCTTCGCACAAGCCGTTCTGCAGCGAGACGACGTGGCCGTCCGGCGCCAGGTGCGGTGCCAGCGCGCGCGCCGCTTCCTCGGTGTGGTGGGCCTTCACGGCTAGGAACACGCGCTTCCAGGTGCCCTGGAGGTCGGCCGGCAGGAAGGCGGGGGCCTGCACGGTGTGGGCGTCCACCGGGCCGGTGATGCGCAGGCCGGGGCCGCGGATCGCCTCCACGTGCTCGGGCACCACGTCCACGAAGGTGACGTCGCGGCCGGCGCGGGCCAGCGCCGCGCCGAAGGTGCCGCCGATGGCGCCGGCGCCCCAGATCAGGATGGGTTCGGGCATGTCACACGTTCCTTTCAGCGCAGCTTCTCATGCGCCGTTTCGCGGAAGCCCCAGATGACGAGGCCGGAAACGATGCCGGAGAAGATCAGGTAGTAGGTGGGCGAGATGGGCGAGCCGGTGCTGCTGATCAGCCAGGTGGCGATGAACGGCGCGAAGCCGCCGAAGATCGCGACCGCGACGCTGTAGCCCGTGGACATCAGCGTGGTGCGCGAATGCGTCGGGAACAGCTCCGACAGCGCGGCCGGGCCGGCGCCGGAGAAGGCGGCGATAAACAGGTTGAACACGATCATGATCATGACGATCGTGACGATGGAAGGCCCGGACAGGATGATCGAGAACAGCGGGTAGGGCAGCAGCGCGAAGGCGGCGCAGCAGGCCAGCAGCAGCGGCTTGCGCCCGATGCGGTCCGACCACCAGCCGAACAGCGGCGTGGCCACCACCAGCACGATCAGCGCCACGGCATTGCCCCACAGCGCCTGGGACTGCGTCAGCCCGGCCTGGCGCGTCAGGAAGGTCGGCAGGTAGCTGAGCATGATGTAGTAGGAGACGGTCCAGACCACCGTGAAGCCGAAGGCCTTGCCCAGCAGCACCCAGGGGCTGCCGAGGTCGTGCACCGGGCGGGCGGCGGCGTTCTGCTTGGCTTCCTGCTGCGCCTCCACGAAGGCCGGCGTTTCCTGCAGGTTGCGGCGCATGTAGACGCCGACCGGCAGCAGCAGCCCGCCTAGCAGGAAGGGCACGCGCCAGGCCCAGTCCTGCATCTGGTCGGCGGTGAAGATACCGGCGATGGTCGCCACCACCACGCTGCCCAGGAGGTTGGAGGCGGCGATGGAGGCCTGGCCGATGCTGCCGAACAGGCCGCGCCGGCCGGCGGGCGCGGATTCCACGATGAACGCCGTGGCGCCGCCCCATTCGCCGCCCGCCGCCAGCCCCTGGACCAGCCGCATGGCCACCAGCAGCACCGGCGCCAGCAGGCCGATGGTCTCGTAGGTCGGCAAGAGGCCGATGCCCACGGTGCCCAGCGCCATGCCGAAGATGGTGATCAGCAGCGCCGCCTTGCGGCCGCGCTTGTCGCCGATGCGGCCGATCACCAAGCCGCCGAGCGGCCGTGCCAGAAAGCCCACGCCAAAGGCGGCGAAGGAGGCGAGCAGCCCCGCCGCCTCGTTGTCGGACGGGAAGAACTTGTGGGCGATGGTGCCCGCCAAATAGGCGTAGACAATGAAGTCGTAGTATTCCAGCACGTTGCCGATGCAGGCGGCCGCCAGCTGGCGGCGCCGTTCGGCGAAGGTCATCTCGGCAGCCAAGGCGTTTCCTCCTTTAAGATGTCCGCAGCAGGGCGCCCAGCGCCTGCCCGGTTTCGCGCAAGGCCGCGACAATGCGGCCGCGCTTGGCATGAAAGCGCGTGGTGACGCAGCCGACATCCAGCGTGGCCACGGCCATGCCATCGGCCCCCAGCACTGGCACCGCGATGCCCGTGCCGCCCAGCACCCATTCCTCCTCGACGATGGCCAGCGAATCGGCGCGCGCGGCCGCGACCATGGCGCGCAGCGCGGCGAGGTCGGTGACCGTGGCCGGCGTCATGGCGACGCGGGGCACGGCGTCCAGCATGGCGGCCTGCGCGGATTCGGGCGCGAAGGCCGTGAGCACGCGGCCCATGGCGGTGCAGTAGAACGGGCTCGGCCGGCTGAGCTCGACGTCGTAGCGCAGGTCCGCCAGCGCCACGGCCTTGGCCAGCAGCCGCACGCCCTGCGCTTCCGCGACACCGAGCAGCACGGTTTCCTCCACCGTGTCGCGCAGCCGGGCCATCAGCGGCTCGGCCAGCGCCACCAGCCGGGCGTGGCGGTGGCCGCCCCAGCCAAAGCCGTGCTCGCGGAACAACGCATGCAGGCGGTAGCGGTCGGCGCTGTCGCGCAGCACGTAGCCGCGGGCCAGCAGCGTGCGCAGCAGCAGCAGCGTGCTGCTTTTGGGCAGCGCCAGCGCGGCCACCGCCTCGCTCAGCGAGGCACCGCCGGGCCGGCCGGCCAGGAATTCCAGCAGGTCCAGCACGCGCGCGGCGGAAGGGACGGTTGCGTTCACGCTGCTGAACTTGGGTCATTCCCTTGTCCGCTGTCAACGCGGGCCGGTGTTGCCGCAACGCCGCCATCGTGACGCCACGCCCGGCATGGCATAGAGCAGGCGCATGACCGCGCCGCCCCCCGCCCCGCCCGATCCGCCGCCGCGCCCGCCGGTGGCGCATGCCGCTTGGGCGGCGGCCCGGCGCGCCGTGCTGGCGGCGCTGGCCGACGGCGAAACGCTGGTGGCCCTGTGCGGCCCGCCCGGCATCGGCAAGACGCGGCTGCTGCGCGAGCTGGAACAGGCGCTGCGCGCCCCCGGCCGCCCGGTGGCACGGCTGGACGACGGCAGCCTGCTGCAACCCGCCGCATTGCCGCCGCTCCTGCTGGTGGACGAGGCCAACCGCGTTTCGGACGAGGCGCTGGTGGCGCTGGCGCGGCGCGGCACCGGGCTGGTGGTGCTGGCCGGGCTGCCGGGCTTTGCCGCGCGGCTGGCGGGCCTGCCGCACCGCGTGGTGTCTCTGGCGCCCCTGCGGCGCGCCGACGCGGACGCCTATCTGGCCGCCCGCATGGCCGAGGCGGGGCTGGACGGCACCCGCCTGGCCGATGGCACGGTGGGTGCCCTGGCGGAAGCGGCGGGGGGCGTGCCGGGCCGGTTGAACCTTTTGCTGGGCACCAGCTTTCTGGCCGCCGACATCGCCGGCGCCGCCCAGGTGACGCCGCTGCACGTGCGCGACGCCGTGGCGATGGACGCGGAACTGGACATCATCCCGCCCGGCACCGCGCCGGACCTGGACCCCGCCCCCACCGGCGGGCCGGGCCGGGCCCTGGCGGTGCTGCGGCCCGGGCCGGCGTCGCCGGCCGCGACCCGGCGCGGCGGCGTGCCGTGGCGCGGCGTGGCCGCCGCCGTGCTGCTGCTGTGCGCCGGGCTGGGCTGGCTGGCTTGGCCGCAAGCGGAACCCCCGGCCACCCCCGGCGACGCCACGCCGCCCGCCGCCGCCGCGGCACCGGCGGCCGAAGCGCCGGCCACCACCGCCACTGCCACCCCGCCCGAGCCGGGGGCCGCCGCCCCGCCCGTGCCCGACAGCGCCGCCGCGGGGGATGCTCCCGCCCTGCCGCCGGGGGCGTTGCCGCGCGTGGTGGTCACCTATCCGCGCGGCAGCGACACGGCCGATGCCACCGCCCTGACCGCCGGGCTGGCCGAGGCCGGCTGGACCGCCGGCGCGCCGTTTCCCGTGGCCCGCGCCGCCGCCGTGCCGGAGCTGCGCTATTTCTTTCACGAGGACCGCAACGCCGCGCTGGCGGTGCAGGCGCTCGGGCTGGTGCCGCTGGGGGCGGCCACGGCGCGGCTGCAGCCGATCACCGGCGGGCTGCCCCGCCCCGGGGCGATCGAGGCGGCGCTGCCGGCCGCCGGCGCGGGCGCCCCGGCCGAGCCGCCCCCGCCCGACGGCACCGCCCCCGCGCCCCCGGCCGCGACGCTGCTGGCCCCCGCCGGGAATGCCGTGCTGTTGCAGCGCGACCCCATCCTGGCGTGGCGCGCGGCCGTCGAGCCGGCCGTCAGCTTCGTGGAAGTCCTGGCGGTGGACGACGGGCCGCCGCGCGAAGTCTTCGCCGCCTATGCCGCCACCCCCGGCCAGCAGGCGTTGCGGCTGGACCGCCCGGGCCGCTACGCCTGGCGCGTGCTGGCCGTATCGGCCGCCGCACAGCGCTACGCATCCAGCCCGTGGCGCTTCTTCACGCTCAACGAGGCTCCGCCATGATCCGCGCCGTTCCGCCGCTCCTGGTCCTGTTGGGCCTTGCCGCCTGTCAGGTGGCGCCATCCCCAGCCCCCCGCCCCGTGGCCCGCGCCCCGGCCCGCGTGGCGCCGCCCCCCGCGCCGGTGGATGGCGCCTGGTCCTTCAGCATCCTGGCCGACCGCTGCACGGCCCGCGTGGCGCATCGCGACATGGCCCTGGCGGTCACCGCCGGGCCGGCGCAGCGCGCCAGCTTCACCCTGACCGCGCCGAACCGCGGCCTGCCGGCCCGCCGCGCCCTGCGCATCGGCTTTCAGGGCGATGGCAGCCGCTGGCAGGTGCCGGGCCGCACCGACGCCCGCCGCACCGCCACCGCCAGCCTGCCGCTGGACGGCACCGGCACCGCGCGCATCCAGGACCTGCTGGGCGGCGGCACGCTGACCGCCAGCGGCTCCGGCGTTTCGGCCCCCGCGCTGACGGTGCCGGATGCGGGGGTGGCGGGCCGCGACTGGTATGGCTGCGTGGCCAAGCTGAACGGCGACGGGGGCTGACGGCGCGGCAGCGGACCGCGCCCGGCCTGCCGAACCGCCTGTCCTACCCGATGGCCATCAGCGCCGCGTTGCCGCCGGCCGCCGCCAGGTTGGTGCTGATGCTGCGCTCCAGCACCAGCATTTCCAGCGGATAGCGGCCGCCGGGCGCGGCCACCAGCAGCGGCACCAGCGGGCCGGGGCGCTGCGCCAGCTCCTGGCCCAGCGCCAGCAGCGCCTCGGGCGCGCCGTCGAACAGCACCGCGTCGCAGGGCGGCAACGCCGCGCCGGCCTCGGCAATGCGTCCGGGCAGCGGTGGCAGCGCCGCCCCCGGCGGCACCAGGGCGCGGTTGCCGGTGACCAGCGCCGCCGCCACCTGCCGCAGCAACGCGGCGGGCGTGGCCGCGACGCACAGCACGTCGCCGCGCGGCACGGTTTCGTAGCGGTTGCGCTCGCCGACCGGGCCGGGCAGGTCCAGCGACACGCCGAGCGGGGTGGCCGGCGCCGCTTCGCCCCGCGCTTCCAGCCAGGCGGCGACCCCGGGCGGCAGGCTGCCGGGGGGCAGCGCGGCGGCGGCGGGGCGCAGCCGCGCCAGGGCCATGGGGCCGCCGGCCTTGGGGCCGGTGCCGGACAGGCCATGGCCGCCAAAGGGCTGCACGCCGACCACCGCGCCCACCATGTTGCGGTTGACGTAGAGGTTGCCGGCGCCCGACGCCGCGGTGGCCTGGGCGATGGTATCCTCGATACGGCTGTGCACGCCGAAAGTCAGGCCGAAGCCGGTGGCGTTGATGGCGTCCAGCAGAGCCGGCAGCCCGTCGCGGCGGAAGCGCAGCACGTGCAGCACGGGGCCGAAGACCTCGCCCGTCAGCTCCGCGATGCTGCCGATCTCGATGATGGTGGGGGCGACAAAGCTGCCGCGCGCGCAGCCCGCCGGCAGCGGCGCCTGGTGCACCGGGTTGCCGGCCGCGCGCATGCGGGCGATGTGCGCCTCGATGCCGTCGCGCGCCTCGTCGGTGATCACGGGGCCGATGTCGGTGGACAGGCGATCCGGGTTGCCGACCGAAAGCTCCGCCAGGGCACCGCGCAGCATGGTCAGCGTGCGGTCGGCCGCTTCCTCCTGCAGGCACAGCACGCGCAGCGCGGAACAGCGCTGCCCGGCGCTGTCAAAGGCCGACAGCAGCACGTCCGCCACCACCTGCTCGGCCAGTGCCGAGGAATCGGCCACCAGCGCGTTCTGCCCGCCGGTCTCGGCCACCAGCGGCACGGGGGTGCCCTGCGCCGAAAGCCGCCTGGCGAGCTGCTGCTGGATCTTGCGCGCGACCTCGGTGGAGCCGGTGAACATCACGCCCTGCACGCGCGGGTCGGCCACCAGCGCGGCGCCCACCGGGCCCTCGCCCGGCAACAGGTGCAGCGCGTCGGCGGGAATGCCGGCCTCGTGCAGGATGGCCACGGCCCGGGCGGCGACCAGCGGCGTTTCCTCGGCCGGCTTGGCCAGCACCGGGTTGCCGGCGGCGAGCGCGGCGGCCACCTGGCCGGTGAAGATCGCCAGCGGGAAGTTCCAGGGCGAGATGCAGGCGACGGGGCCGAGCGGCCGGCCCTCGTCCCGCGCCAGGGTGGCGTAGAAGCGCAGGAAGTCCACCGCCTCGCGGATCTCGGCCACCGCGTTGGGCAGGGTCTTGCCCGCTTCGCGCACGATCAGGCCCAGCAGCTCGGGGCGGCGCGCTTCCAGCAGCGCGGCGGCGCGGGTCAGCAGGGCGGCGCGCCCGGCGGCGGGGGTGTCCGCCCAGCGGCAGGACGCGGCGGCGGCCAGGGCGGCCTCGATGTCCGCGGGCCCGGCGTCGCGCACCTGGCCCACGACGTCGCGCCGGTCGGCCGGGTTGCGCACCGGCTGCGGCCGGCCGCCGCCGGTGGCCGGCGCCGCCTGCCACGCGCCGCCGGCCCGCAGCGCGGGGGCCAGCGCCGCCAGCACGTGCTCGTCCGCCAGGTCCAGCCCGGCGGAATTCCGCCGCGCGTCGCCGAGCAGCGCCGGCGGCAGGGCGATGGCCGGGTGCGGCGTGGCAGGAGCCGTGGCCGCGACGGCCGCCACCGGGTCCGCCACCAGGGCATCGACCGGCACCGCGGGGTCCTGGATGCGGTTGACAAAGGACGCGTTGGCGCCGTTCTCCAGCAGGCGGCGCACCAGATAAGCCAGCAGCGTCTCATGCGTGCCGACGGGGGCGTAGATGCGGGCGGGGCGGTTCAGCTGGGCGCGCACGGCCTCGTACAGCGGCTCGCCCATGCCGTGCAGGCACTGGAACTCGAAGCGGGTGTTGCTGAAGTCCTCGCCCGCCATGGCGTGGATGGCGCCCACCGTCTGGGCATTGTGCGTGGCGAATTGCGGGAACACCGCGTCCGGCGCCGCCAGCAGCTTGGCGGCGCAGGCGAGGTAGGACACGTCGGTATGCGCCTTGCGCGTGAACACCGGGAAGTCCGGCTGCCCGTCCTGCTGCGCGCGCTTGATCTCGCTGTCCCAGTAGGCGCCCTTGACCAGCCGCAGCATGATGCGGTGGCCGCTGCGGCGCGCCAGGTCGATGATCCAGTCCAGCACAAAGGGCGCGCGCTTCTGGTAGGCCTGCACCACGAAGCCGACGCCGTGCCAGCCCGCCAGCGCCGGCTCGAAGCACAGCCGCTCCAGCAGGTCGAGCGACAGCTCCAGCCGGTCGGTTTCCTCCGCGTCGATGTTCAGGCCGATGTCGTGCGCGCGCGCCAGCAGCGCCAGGTTCAACAGGCGTGGATACAGCTCCGCCATCACCCGATCGCGCTGCGCGCGGCTGTAGCGCGGGTGCAGGGCGGACAGCTTGATGGAAATGCCGGGGCCCTCGTAGATGCCCTTGCCGCCGGCCGCCGTGCCGATGGCCTGGATGGCGCGCTGGTATTCAGCGTCGTAGCGCGTGGCGTCCGCCGCCGTCATCGCCGCCTCGCCCAGCATGTCGTAGGAATAGCGGAAGCCCTTCGCTTCCAGCGCGCGGGCGTGGCGCAGCGCCTTGGCGATGGTTTCGCCGGTGACGAACTGCTCGCCCATCATGCGCATGGCGAGATCCACGCCGCGGCGGATCACCGGCTCGCCGCCGCGCGCCAGCAGCCGGGTCAGCGCCCGCGACAGCCCCTGCTCGCCGCCGGCGGAAACCAGCTTGCCCGTGACCACCAGCCCCCAGGTGGCGGCGTTGACGAACAGGGAGCGCGACTGCCCCAGATGCGCCCGCCAATCGCCGGGCGCGATCTTGTCGCGGATCAGCGCGTCGCGCGTCGCGGCATCGGGGATGCGCAGCAGGGCTTCGGCCAAGCACATCAGCGCCACGCCTTCCTGGCTGGACAGGCTGTATTCGCGCACCAGGCCTTCCACCGGGCTGCTGTCGCCCCGCGCCCGCAACGCCAGCACCAGCCCGCGCGCCGCGGCCTCCGCCCGCGCCGCCTGCGCGGGGGTCAGCGCCGCCGCGCCCAACAGCCGGGCCACGCAATCGCCCTCGGGCGCCCGGGTCTGCGCCGTGATGGCATCGCGCAGCGCGGATTGCGCAACGGGGCCGAAGCCCGCGAAGGGGGCTGGCGGAACGGCGTGGAGGTCGTCGGGCATGGAGGTCGTCCGGCTGGTGGAACTTCCTCTGTATGGCGCTTCTGGCCGAAGGTGCTTCGGATTATCATGCCCTGGACCGAAGCTTTCCCGCAGGACACCGCATCCATATGGATGATCTTCACCCGGCGCTGGACGACACCGATCGCCGCCTGCTGCGCCTGCTGCAGCAGGATGGCCGCATGACCAACGTGGCCCTCGCCAGCCGCGCCAACCTCAGCCAGGCCGCCAGCTTCGAGCGCGTGCGCCGCCTGTCGCGCGCCGGCGTGATCCAGGGCTACACGGTGCGGCTGGATGCCGGAAAGCTGGACCGTGCGCTGCTGATCTTCGTGGAGATCACGCTGGACCGCACCAGCGCCCGGGTGTTCGAGGACTTCGCCGAGGCGGTGCGCCGCACGCCCGACATCCTGGAATGCCACATGGTCGCCGGCGGCTTCGACTACCTGCTCAAGGCACGGGTGCGCGACATGACCGCCTACCGCGCTTTTCTGGGCGACACGCTGGTGGCCCTGCCGGGCATCCGGCAAACGCACACCTACACGGTGATGGAAGAGGTCAAGACCACCAGCGACCTGCCGATCTGACGCCGGGCGCGCGGGAATTCCGCCCTTTCCGCAACCCGCCCCGCCCCCGCCCATTCCCCCCGCAGCACGAGGAGGCCACCCCGATGGATGTTGCGGACGTGATGAGCGGCGAGGTGGAGTTCATCGCCCCCGATGCCACCGTGCAGCAGGCGGCCGAGATGATGGGCGAGCTGGATGTGGGCGGCCTGCCGGTGGGCAGCGCCGAGGACCTGCTGGGCGTGGTGACGGACCGCGACCTGCTGTACCGCGTGGTGGCCGAAGGGCGCGACCCCACCCGCATGCGGGTGCGTGAGGCGATGAGCGCCCCGCCCGTGTTCTGCCGCCCGACCGACGACATCCGCGCGGCGATGGATCTGATGACCGCGCAGAACATCCGGCGGCTGGCGGTGCGCGACGCCGGCGGCCGCACCGTGGGCTGGCTGACGCTGGCCGACCTGTCGCGGCGCCTGCTGGTGGAAAGCGACACGGTGCAGCAGGCGCTGCGCGCCGCTACCGAGCCCGTGGCCTGACGCGCCGCTGGCCGCTGCGGCGGCGCAGGTCCGTGGTGGTTTCGGCCGGCAGCGCGAAGCAGGCGGCCAGGTAGTCCAGCCAAGCCTGCCCGGTGGCCGGCGCGGCGGGGCCGACCGCCAGCAGTGCCGCAGTATAGGCATGCGCGCCCAGCCCGGCATCGCGCAGCTCCGCCAGCAGCGGCGCCAGGGGCGTCGGGGCCCGCAGCGCTTCCGCGAGCGCGGCCTGCTCCGGCGCTTCGCCGCCGATGCCCGGCAGCAGGGTGGCCAGCGGGGCCGTGGCGGTGCCGGCCATGGCGCTGCTGGCGGCCAGCCCCCGCACCAGCAGCAGCCGGTGCGGCGGCGGCAGGTTGCGGAGGTTGAGCGTCAGCGGAAACAGCGTCTGGTGGCGGTTCTGCATCCAGGCATGCAGCAGCTTGGCGGCCACCTGCTCCTGCAGCAGGCGTTGCGGCGGGTGGGCCAGCGGGCGGCGGCGGGGGGCGGGCTCCATGGGCGGGGCGGCGTCCAGCTGAAGCGCCTGCCGCTCCAGCAACGTGCTTTCCCCGTCCCGGTCGCGGCCGCCGCCCAGCAGGCGTTGCAAGAAGCCGGGGGATGTGTGCGGGGCGGCGGGTGGCATGGGCGGGTCCTCGGCAGGTTCGGGAAAAAACGCGGCAGCGGGCCCGGAAGTTGGCGGCATGGCCGCCAAGGCACAGCCGGGCGGGAAACGCAGGCGTGGCCGGGTGGTGCCGCAACCCTGGCGCGCGGGGGCGGGTTCTGGTTCGTTCCATCACGCGCCTTGCCCGGGATTCCGCCATGCCCTGCCCCCCGCCCCCCGCCCGCCGCCGCCGGCCGGGACCATGACGCTCGACCAGGCCCTGGCCTTCGGCATCCTCGGCGCCACCGTCGGGCTGTTTCTGTGGGGGCGCATCGCCTACGACCTGGTGGCGCTGCTGGCGCTGCTGGCGGGCGTTCTGGTCGGCATCATCCCGCTGGACCGGGCGTTTTCCGGCTTCGCGGACGACGTGGTGGTGATCGTCGCGGCCGCCCTGCTGGTCAGCGCCGCCGTGGCGCGCTCCGGCGCCGTGGAAACCCTGATGCGCCCGGTGCTGCCGTATCTCACCAGCACCGCCACCCAGGTGCCGGCCCTGGCGGGCGCGGTGCTGGTGGCTTCCGTTTTCACCAAGAACATCGGCGCGCTGGCCATCTTCATGCCGGTGGCCATGCAGCTGACGCGGCGCACCGGCACCTCGCCCTCCGCGCTGCTGATGCCCATGGCCTTCGCATCCCTGATCGGCGGGCTGATCACGCTGACCGGCACCTCGCCCAACATCATCGTCGCCCGCGTGCGGGCGGAGGTGACGGGCACGCCTTTCAGCATGTTCGACTTCACCCCCGTGGGCCTTGGCATCGCCATCGCCGGGCTGCTGTTCCTGTCCTTCGGCTGGCGGCTGCTGCCGCACGGCCGCCGTGGCACCGCCGAGGCCAGCGGCCCGGCGATCGGGGACTACACCATCGAGGCGCGCATCCCGGCCGACTGCGCGCTGGTGGGGCGCGACGCGCCGGCGCTGGAAGCCATGGGCGAAGGCCGCGTCGGCGTCGCCACCGTGATCCGCGAGCGCTTTCGCCGCTTTCCGCCGACGCCCGGCTGGCTGCTGCGCGCCGGCGACGTGCTGCTGCTGCAAGGCGACCAAGAGGATCTGGAGCGCCTGGTCGCCCGCGCCGGGCTGCAGCTGACCGGCGGGGCCGGGGCGGAGGCCGAGGATGCCAGCGTGGTGGAAGGCGTGGTCACCGCCGAATCCCCGCTGGCCGGCCAGACGGCCGAGGGCACGCGGCTGCAGGATCGCTTCGGGCTGGCGCTGCTGGCCGTCAGCCGCAGCGGCCAGCGCATTGCGCAGCGCCTGGGCGCGCTGCGGCTGCGGGCCGGCGACGTGCTGATCCTGCGCGGCCCGCAGCCCGCCTTCGCCGACGCCCTGCCGGCCCTGCGCGTGCTGCCGCTGAACGAGCGCGCCATCAGCCTCGGCCGTTCGCGCCGCTCCTGGATCCCGGTGATCGTGCTGCTGGGGGCGATGGGCCTGGTGGCCTTTCGCATCGCTCCCGTGTCCGTGGCCTTTTTCGGCGCCGCGGTGGTGCTGCTCCTGTTGCGCGCCCTGAGCAAGGAGGAAGCTTACGGTGCCGTGGAATGGCCCGTGCTGGTGCTGCTGGGCGCGCTGATTCCGGTCAGCGAGGCGGTGCAAACCACCGGCGGCACCGACCTGATCGCGGCGGGGCTGGAAGTCGCGGTGCGCCACCTGCCGCCGCTCGGCGCGCTGGGCCTGATGATGCTGATCGCCATGGCGGTCACGCCGTTCCTGAACAACGCCGCCACGGTGCTGATGATGGGGCCCATCGCCGCCAGCCTGGCCACCCGCCTGGGGCTGAGCCCCGACGCCTTTCTGATGGCGGTGGCGGTCGGCGCGGCCTGCGACTTCCTGACCCCCATCGGGCACCAGTGCAACACGCTGGTGATGGGCCCGGGCGGCTACCGCTTCGGCGACTATGCCCGGCTGGGCGCGCCGCTGACGCTGATCGTGCTGCTGGTGGGGGTGCCGCTGATCGCACTGGTGTGGCCGCTGGTGCCACGGTAGCGGGGAAGGACCGGAAAGACGGAAGCCCGGGGGGATTTCCCGCCCCGGGCCTCCACCCGCCTCAGCCGCGGATGAACGCGATCAGATCCTGGTTGAGCTTGTCCTTCTCGGTGAAGAACAGCCCGTGCGGCGCACCGGAATATTCCACCAGCCGGGCATTGGGCAGCGCCGCCGCCGCGCGGCGGGCGGACACGTCCGGCGGCACAGTGGCATCGTCGGTGCCGTGGATCACCAGGGTGGGCACGGTGACCTTGGGCAGGTCGGCGCGGAAATCGGTTTCCGAGAAGGCGCGCACGCAGTCTAGCGTCGCCTTGGGGGACGCCATCATCGCCATGCCCAGCGACCAGTCGAGGATCTCGTTGGTGACGGCGAAGTTCAAAAGGCCGGCGCCGAAGAACTGCTTGCCGAAGCCGGCCAGGAAGTGCGGCCGGTCGGCCTTCAGCCCATCCACCATCTGGTCGAAGGTGGTGCGGTCCACGCCCTCAGGGTTGTCGGCGGTGCGCAGCAGGAAGGGCGGCACGGCGGCGACGAACACCGCCTTGGCCACGCGCCCCTTGGCGCCGTGGCGCGACATGTAGCGGGCCACCTCGCCGCCGCCCATGGAAAAGCCAACCAGCGTGGCGTCGCGCAGGTCCAGCTCGTCCATCAGCGTGGCCAGATCGTCGCTCATGGTGTCGTAGTCGTAGCCGCTCCAGGGCTGGCCGGAGCGGCCGAAGCCGCGACGGTCATAGGAGATGACGCGGAAGCCGGCGGCGGCCAGGACCGGCGCCTGGTATTCCCACATGTCGGCATTGACCGGCCAGCCATGGATCAGCACCACGGGCTTGCCGTTGCCCCAGTCCTTGTAAAAGATCTCGGTGCCGTCGGCGGCCTTGACGAATGCCATGGTGTTTCCCTGTTGCGGTTGCGTATGCGGTGCAAACCGCCGGGACACGCGAAAGTTCAGCACACAGCCGCGTCAGCCGCCTTCCTGCCGCAACAGCGCGGCATCGATCTGGCCGAGCAGCCGCGAGAAATCGACAGGCTTGGGGTGGTAATCGTCGCAGCCGGCCTCGATCACCTTGTTGCGGTCGCCCGACATGGCGTGCGCGGTGAGCGCGATGATCGGGATCTTCGCCGTGTCGGCGGAAGCGCGCAGCGTGCGGGCCGCCGTCCAGCCGTCCATCACCGGCAGGTTCATGTCGAGCAGGATCACGTCCGGCTTCTCGGCATGCGCCACGTCCACGCCCTGCTGCCCGTCATGCGCCAGCACCACGTCAAAGCCGCGGCGCTTCAGCCGGCGCGACAGAAAGTCCCAGAGTTCCTCGTGGTCCTCGACCAGCAGGATCTTCGTCATGCCCAGATCACCCTTGCCCATTATCCGCCGCGACGGGCCGCGGCGCAGCCGCGCCGCCCGCCGCGCGGGATGCCTGCGCGATCCGGCGCAGCTCGGTCACCAGATCCTCGGGAATGCCATCCACCGGCATCACCTGCCGCACGGCGTCGCGCAGCTGCTTCAACTCGTTTTCCTCGACCTCGCCATTGGTCAGGGCGACGATCGGCAGGCCCGACCATTGCGGCTGGCGCCGCAGGTCGCGGATCAGCGAAAAGCCGTCGCCGCCATCGGCGCCCTGCACCTCCACCAGCAGCAGCGCCGGCGCCGGCGCCATGGCCATGCGCGACAGCGCGGCGCGGCTGTCGGCCACCGCCTCCACCTTCCAGCCTTCGCCTTCCAGCAGCGAGCGCAGCTCGTCGCGCTGCGCCGCGTCTTGTTCCACCACCAGGGCGATGCCCGGGGCGGGCTGGGTGCGGAAGCGGTCCAGCACCTGCTTCAGCCGGCTCCATTCCACCGGCTTGTTCAGGTAGTCCGCGGCACCGAGCGAGAAGGCCAGCCCGCGTTCCTGCACCACCGTGACCATCACCACCGGCGTATCCGCCAGCTCCGGCTCCGACTTCAGTGTCGACAACACGCCCCAGCCGTCCAGCCGGGGCATCATGACGTCCAGCAGGATGGCGTCCGGCTGCAGCTCGCGCGCCATCCGCAGGCCGGTCTGGCCGTCGGACGCGGTGCGGACCACGAAGCCCTCGCGCCCCAGGAAGCGCGCCAGCAGGTCGCGCGTCGCGGCGTCGTCGTCCACCACCAGCACCAGACCGGCTTGGCGCGCGTCGGGGAGCGACGCGTCCGCGCCCAGCGCGGCCTCGCCCACCAGCACGGCCGGGTCGTCCTGCTCGGCGCGCGCCTCGCGCAGGTCGGTGGGCAGGCGGATGGAAAAGGTGGTGCCCTGCCCTTCCTGGCTTTCCACATCGATCTCGCCGCCCAGCATGGACGCGAAGGCCTTGGTGATGGCAAGCCCGAGACCGGTGCCGCCAAAGCGCCGCGTGGTGGTCGCATCGGCCTGCGTGAAGCGCTGGAACAGCCGGTCCAGCTGCTCCGGCGTCATGCCGATGCCGGTATCCGCGACCTGGAACAGCAGCCAGCCCGGCTTGGCGTCCGGGGCCACGCGCAGCGTGATGCGGCCGCCCTCGGTGAACTTGGCGGCGTTGCCCAGCAGGTTGAACAGGCATTGGCGCAGCTTGACCGGGTCGGTGTGCATCGCGCCCAGCTCGGGCGCGATGTCCAGCACCAGCGCGTTGCCCTTTTTGCCGACCAGCGCATCGACGGTGGACGCGACCTCCTGCAACAGGGTGGCGGCGTCGAAGTCCTCCGGCTGCACCTCCATCTTGCCTGCCTCGATCTTGGACAGGTCCAGCACGTCGTTGATCAGCGACAGCAGGTGGCGGGCGTTGGACTTGATCTTGCCGAGGTCCTCGCGGAAGGCGTCGGCGCCGTCCAGCTCCTCGGCTTCCTCTTCCAGCATCTCGGAATAGCCGATCACGGCGGACAGCGGCGTGCGCAGCTCATGGCTCATGTTGGCGATGAACTGGCTCTTGGCCATGTTGGCGTCCTCCGCCGCCGCCTTGGCCATGCTCAGCGCTTCCTCGGCCTCGCGCATCTCGGTGATGTCGGTGTTGGTGCCGAACCAGCCGATCAGCCGGCCTTCCCCGGCGCCGGCCTCCGGCGCCTCGCGCAGCGGCATGGCGCGCGACAGGAACCAGCGGTAGCGGCCATCGGCGCCGCGCAGTGGAAAGGTGTCCTCCCACGCATCGCCGGCCTGGATGGCCGCCACGAAGCGGTCGGTCGCGCGCGTCACGTGGTCGGGGTGGTGCACGCTTTTCCAGCCGTCGCCCACCATGTCGGCGGCGGAGCCGCCGGTGTAGTCGTACCAGCGGCGGTTGTACCACTGGATGGCCCCGGTCGCGTCCGTCATCCAGGCCAGCTGCGGAATGCTGTCGACGATCAGCCTCAGCCGCGCCTCGCTGCGCCGCAGACGGGCATCCATCTCGTGCCGCGCCGTGACATCGATGGCGGCGATGCCGACGCCGTCCACGCCCCCCGGTCCGCCCTGATGGGCGACGGTGTCGAGCGGAAACACGCTGACCTGCAGCTGGCGCGCCGGCCGCTCGCCGCTGGCGGGCACGGACAGCGCGATCTCGCTTTGCGCCTGGCCGGTGCGCAGCACCTCGGCGATGGCCGGCTCCATCCGGCCGCGCACCGCCTCGGGCAGGGCGGTGCCGCCGGCGTTGCGCTCGCCGAGCAGCGCCAGCGCGCGGTTGGCGTGGTCCAGGCGCAATCCGCGGTCCAGAAAACCGAGCCCGACCGGCGCATGCGCCATCACGCCGTCCAGCAGCGCCGTCGCGCGCCGTTCCGCCCGCTGCCGCGCCAGCGCGTAAAGGCCCAGCGCCACGGCGGCCAGCCCCAGCGCGCACAGCGACAGCATGGTCAGCAGGCCGGACCGCCGCGCATCCGCGGTGGCCATGGCGGCGCGGGCGGCGCGGGTCTCGTCCTGCAGCCGCACCACCTCCGCCCGCATGCGGTCCATCAGCTGCTTGCCCTCGCCCGTCTGGATCTGGGCGATCGCCGCATCCATGCCGAGGTTGCGGCGCGCCTCGATGGCGGTGGCCGACCAGTTCAGCTTGGCCGCCGCCAGCTCCCGCAGGCGGCCGGCGCCGCCATCGGCTTCCAGCGTCGGCAACCGCGCGGCCACGGCGGCGCGGCCCGCCTCGTAGGGGGCGAGGTAGGCGGGGTCGTTGGTGAGGATGAAGCCGCGCTGCGCGGTTTCCACGTCCTTGACGGCCGACAGCAGCGCCTCGGCGTTCAGCACCCGCTCATTGGCCATGGCCATCGCCTCGCGGCTCCGGGCAGCGGCGGACCATTCGGTGACCGCCGCGGCGAGCCCCGCCGCCGCCAGCAGCGCGGCCGCAACAAGCACGGGCCCGGCCCGGCGCGGCACCAGGCGGTCCAGCAGCCGGCGAAGGGGAGTGGGAGCGGAATAGGGCAAGGAGGGTTGATCCGGCGTTGAAGCCCGGTAACGCCCGAAAAAGGTTCCGGTTGACGACCCTGCGGGCATGGCGGGCGGCGGGCGGCTCCACCGGCGCTTTTTTTCGCGCACCCTTTGTGCCGGCGCCGGCGTTGTCACGCTTTCCGGAGGACCAGCCTTGCAGGGCGACGACACAGCCACCCCCGCGCCCGAGGGGCCCGCCGGCGCCTCGTTCGCCGCATCCCTGGCCCATGCCGTGACGGCCGGCGGCCTGCCGGCGGTGACGGCGCTGAACGCCATCCTGGGCCTGCTGGCGGCGACGCTTGCCATCGCCGCGCTGTCGCTGGGGCGGGACCTGATCGTGCCGCTGGTGCTGGCGGTGCTGCTGGCTTTCGTGCTGGCGCCCATCGTGGTGCTGCTGCGCCGGGCGCGGCTGCCGCATGTCGCCGCCGTGGTGCTGGCGGTGCTGCTGGCCGCCGCGGGCATCCTCGGCCTCGGCATGGTCATGGTGCGGCAGGGCGGCTCGCTGGTGTCGGACCTGCCGGCCTACCAGCAGAACATGCGCCAGAAGGTCGAGGCGCTGCGCATCGGCGAGCTGCTGGCCGAGGCGGACCTGGCGATGCGCGACCTGCGCGGCATGATGGGCGACGGCTTGGCCGAGCGCGCCGCCGCGCCGGGCCAGGCGGCCGAGGCGCCCGCGGTCAACAGCGCCGTGCCGCAGGGCGGCGGCGCCACGCCGCTGGACATCATCCGCAGCGTCGCGGGGCCGGTGCTGGCGCCGCTGGCCACCGCCGGCATCGTCGTGCTGTTCGCCATCATCGTGCTGATCTACCGCGAGGACCTGCGCGACCGGCTGATCCGCCTGGTCGGCTCGCGCGACCTGCACCGCACCACTGTGGCGCTGAACGACGCCGCCAAGCGCCTGTCACGGCTGTTTCTGGCGCAGGTGGCGGTGAATGCCACGCTGGGGCTGGCCATGTCCCTGGCGCTTTGGTGGGTGGGGCTGCCCAGCCCGGCGCTGTGGGGCATCCTGGCGGGGCTGATGCGTTTCGTGCCGTTTCTCGGCACCTTTATCGCCCTGGCGCCGCCGCTGCTGCTGGCCGTGGCGGTGGACCCCGGCTGGTCCATGGCCATCTGGGTGCTGGCGCTGTTTCTGCTGGCCGAGCCGCTGATGGCGCAGATAGTCGAGCCGGGCATCTACGGCCACAGCACCGGCCTGTCGCCCTTCGCGGTGATCGTCGCCGCCACCTTCTGGACGTTTCTGTGGGGCCCCATCGGCCTGCTGCTGGCCACGCCCCTGACGGTCTGCCTGGTGGTGCTGGGGCGGCACGTGCCGAAGCTCGGCTTCCTGGATGTCATGCTGGGGGACCGCCCGCCGCTGTCGCCGCCGGAAGGCTTCTACCAGCGCGCCCTGCAGCGCGACTCCGAATGGCTGAAGCGCCAGGCGCGGGTGCAGATGAAGCGGGACCGGTCGCTGGCCGGGTATCACGACGCCATCGCGCTGCGCGCGCTGGTGCTGGCCGACCAGGACTGGTCGCGCGAGGTGCTGGAAGAAGACCAGCTGGACGACATCCGCACCGAGGTGCAGGCGCTGCTGTCCGGCTTCACGCCCAAGGCGCCCGCCGGGCCCACCCGCGTGGTGTGCGCCGCCGGGCGCGGGGCGCTGGACGACCTGGCCGCCCGCATGGCCGCCCAGTCCGCGCAGGCCGAAGGCATCGGCGCCGTCGCCCTGGCCGACCCGGGCGAGGCGGAGGACGCCATGGCGGCCGGCATCCGCCTGTGCTGCATCTCGGTGCTGGAGGAAGGCAACAGCACGGATGGCATCCGCTACCTGGTGCGCCGCTGGCAGCGGCAATTGCCGGAGGCACGCGTGGTGGTGGGGCTGTGGCATGCCGATGCCGCCAGCCCGCTGCTGCTGGAGCTGCGGCAGGATGCCACGGGCGAAACCATCGTGACGTCGGTGGGCGAGATGGTGGCGTTGTGCCGGGCACTGGCGCAGCAGGGCTAGGCGGCACGGCGGTTCGCGCGCCCCGGCGCGCGGACCGCCTTCACAAACGACAGCGGCGCCGCCCCGGGGGGAGCGGCGCCGCGACGTGGTCGGGTCAAAAAGACTTAGCGGGACGCGCCGCCGCCGCCCGAGCCGCTGGCGCCGCCGCCCGTGCCACCGCCGCCGGCACCGCCGCCGCCCGCGCCACCCGCGCCGCCGCCACCGGCCGCGCCGGCTGAGCCGCCGCCGGCCGCGCCCTGGCCACCGGTGCCGCCCTCACCCTTGCTCTGCGACGCGCTGGGCGACATCGGGTTGGCCGACTGCGGGCTGTTGAAGCCCACGCCGGACGACATGCTGGGCGTGACGCCGGTCGGGCGCGAAGCGGAGCGGCTGGCGTTGTCGCAGGCAGCCAAGCTCAACAGGGCGAGGCCGGCGATCGCGAATTTGGTAGCCATGGTCGGTGGTTCCTTTCCAGCCGGGCCGTTGCGTGCCCGTCATGCTTTGCTAACCCTGAACGGGGCGGTCCGGTTGCGGCGCCGCGCGCGGCCTTTCCCCCGGCGGAACGGGGCGGCAACGGCCCAGGCCGCGATACACTGCCGCGCGAGGGCGCGCCGCGCGCCGAACCCGCCCGGCCGGCCCGGCGTTATGCGGCGGAACGCAAGGAACGCGCGATGTCCTCCACCCCGCCCCCCAAGGCCCCCAACACGCCCGATGTGCCGGCGCTGCAGCCCGGCTTCCGCCTGGAGCCGGTGGCCAGCTTCGAGCAGCAGGTCACCGGCGTGGCCGTCTCCCGCGATGGCCGCGTCTTCGTGAACTTCCCCCGCTGGGAAAAGGACGTGGCGGTTTCCGTGGCCGAGCTGATGCCGGATGGCACGCTGAAGCCTTATCCGGACGCCGGATGGAACGCGTATCGCAACATCGCGCCGCAGCCGCTCGACCAGACCTTCGTGTGCGTGCAAAGCGTGACGGTGGACCCGCAGGGTTTTCTGTGGATCCTCGACCCCGCGGCACCCGGCAACGAATTCAACAAGCCCGGCGGCATCAAGCTGCTGAAGGTGGACTTGGCCACCGACCAGGTGGTGCAGGCCATCCACTTCGGCGACGACACCGTGCCGCAGGGCAGCTACCTGAACGACGTGCGCGTCACCCCGGACGGCCGCCATGCCTTTATCACCGATTCCGGGCAGATCGGCGCGCTGCTGGTGGTGGACCTGGCCAGCGGCACGCCGCGCCGCGTGCTGCACGGCCACCCCAGCACCCAGCCCGACCCCGCCGTGGTGGTGCACGCCGATGGCCACGAACTCCGCAAAACCGATGGCCGCCCCACGGTCTTCTCCGCCGACGGCATCGCGCTCGACCACGCCGGCCAGTATCTCTACTGGCAGGCGCTGACGGGTAAGACGCTGTTCCGCCTGCCGGTCGCCCGGCTGACCGACGCCGCATTGCCCGAGGACGACCTCGCCGCCGCGATCGAGACGGTGGGGGAAAGCGGGGTCGCCGACGGGTTGTGGATGGATGCCGAAGGGCGCATCTACGTCACCAGCCCCGAGGACAACGCGCTGAAGCGCCGCGAGCCGGATGGCAGCATGGTGCTGGTGGTGCGCGACAGCCGCCTGCGCTGGCCCGACAGCCTGGCGGAAGGGCCGGACGGCACGATCTACGTCACCAGCTCGCATATCCAGGACATGGCGCAGTACCACCAGGGCGGCGGTGCCCGCACCGCATCCTACGAGCTGTGGAAGGTGGTGGCGGCCTGATTCCGCCCGCGCCGCCCATCACGCCTACCCAGCAAGGAAGCCACCCATGGAATACCGCAACCTCGGCCGCAGCGGCCTGAAGGTTTCGCCGCTCTGCCTCGGCACCATGATGTTCGGCGGTCAAACCGACGAGCCCACCGCCGCCCGCATCATCGACCACGCGCGCGACCACGGCATCAACTTCATCGACACCGCCGACGTCTACAACGAAGGCCGTTCGGAGGAGGTGACCGGCCGCGCCATCCGCGCACGGCGCGACCACTGGGTGCTGGCCACCAAGCTGGGCAACCCCACCGGCCCAGGGCCCGGCGACCGCGGCCTGTCCCGCCGCCATGTCATGATGGCGGCGGACGCCAGCCTGAGGCGGCTCGGCGTCGACGGCATCGATATCCTGTACCTGCACAAGGAAGACCACGCGACGCCGCTGGCGGAAACGGTGCGCGCCATGGCCGACTTGGTGCGGGCCGGCAAGATCCGCCACTTCGGCGTGTCCAACCACCGCTCCTGGCGCGTGGCCGAGATCTGCCGGCTGTGCGACGAGGCCGGCATCGACCGCCCCGTGGTCAGCCAGCCCTATTACAACGCGCTGAACCGCATGCCCGAGGTCGAGCACCTGCCCGCCTGCGGCTACTTCGGCCTCGGCGTCGTGCCCTACAGCCCGCTGGCGCGCGGTGTGCTGACCGGCAAATACGCCCCCGGCGCCCAGCCCGACGCCGACAGCCGCGCCGGCCGCGCCGACAAGCGCATGATGGAATCCGAATGGCGCCCGGAAAGCCTGTCCATCGCCACCACGCTGCGCGACCACGCGCAGGCACGGGGCATCACCCCCGGCCAATTCGCGGTGGCCTGGGTGCTGAACAATCGCCTGATCACCGCGCCCATTGCCGGGCCGCGTACCGAGGCGCAGTGGACCGACTACCTTGCTGCGCTGGACTACCGCTTCACCGCCGAGGACGAGGCCCTGGTCGACAGCCTGGTGCCCGCCGGGCACCCCTCCACGCCCGGCTACACCGACCCGGCCTATCCGTTGGAAGGGCGCGTGGCGCGGTCGGGGTAGCAGGAAAGGCCGGGGAAACAATTCCCCGGGCCCCTTCTTTTATTTCTTTTTGTCTGGAGCTTGTGAAACGCCGGGTACGCCGGAGGTCGGTGATCTCTGGCGACTGACCGCTTGGCGCAGCGGCAATTGGCAGGATAAGCCTTGGGGAATTCCTTCCCCCGGCCTGTTTTACAGCGCCAGAAAGAACCGCACCATCTCGGCCGAGGCGTCAGGCCCCTTTGCATCGGTATACGAGCCCGCGTTGCTGCCACCCGCCCAGGCGTGCCCGCCGCCATGCACCAGCCACTGTTCCTGCAGCACCCGGCCGGCGGCATCGGCGTGCACCGTGCGGGTGAAGGCATGGCCGCCGGGCACCTGGCCCTGCGTGGTGGTGGCGCGCAGGCCCGGGGCGGCGGCCTGGGCCGCCACCTGGGCCGCGTTGCGCGGGTGGACGGTGCTGTCGCGGTCGGCATGAAAGACGATGGTGGGCACCGGGCGGCCGGGCTGGCCGGCGGCGCCCTGCCGCATGGCGGCAAAAGCGCCGGGCATGTCCCGCGCCGCGCCGCAGGCCAAGCCCGAATGCACGCCCACGCCGGAAAACAGGTCCGGATAGCGCTGCCCCAGGATGGCGGCCGCGGCACCGCCGGCGGACAGGCCGGCGACGAACACGCGCTTCGGGTCCGCGCCGTAGTCGCGCAGCACGTCGCGCGCGATGCCGGCGATCAGCGCCGGCTCGCCGCTGTCGCGGTTCTGGTCGGCGGCATTGAACCAGTTCCAGCATTTCTGCGCGTTGGCCGCCTGGGTCTGGCCCGGATAGGCGACCAGGAAGCCATGCTGCTCGGCCAGGGCGTTCATGCGCGTGCCGGCGGCGAAATCCTCCGGCGACTGGGTGCAGCCATGCAGCATGACCAGCAGCGCGGGTGCGGCGGCGGGGCGGGCGGGAACGTACAAACGGTAGCCGCGCGTGCCGGCGGCACCGCCATGCGACAGCGACAGAAAGCGGGCGCCGGGCGGCAAGGGCTCCGGCGGGGTGGAACGCCCGGCGCCGGGCAGGCCGCCGGGCAGCTTGGCGGCCAAACCGTCCAGCAATCCACGCAGCCGGCTGGACGGCGGGGCGGCGACCTCGCCGGTTTCGGGGTCGACGTCCAGGATGCGGGGCGCGGGCCGGCCCGCGGCGGCCGGGCGCGGCGGGGCGGGTGGCGGCGGGGCGGGCGGCGGGGGAGCGGTGCCGCCGAGCACGCTTCGCAGCAGGTCGGTGGCTTCCGCCAGCTTGCCTTCGCGGGTCAGGCGGGTGGCCTCGGTCATGGCGGACGGGTTCAGGGGCATGGCGGGGCTTTCACGGCAAGGGCGGCGGTTCGGCGCTCCGGGGGTCCGGGGCCGGCGGCGGGGCACGCGAGGCGGCGGTCGGTCAGCCGGTGCGGTCGGCCAGCGCGGCCTTCACCGCGGCGCTGGCTTGCAAAGTGCCCAGCACGGACACGCGGGCGATGGCGGCGCGCGCCAGATCGGGCGTCACGTCGTCGGCGATGCTGGCAAGCCCGAGCACGCGGATGTCGAGCGGCTGCTTGGCATCGCGCGCCGCCTCCAGTTCCGCCCGGCTGATGTGGCGCAGGCCGAGGTCGAGGCTGCGGCGGGCCACGGACCGGCGCGTCGCCTCGGCATGGCGTTCCACCTGGTTGCGGATGGCGGTGCGGATGAAGTCGGTGCGGTTGGCGTAGAAGCCATCCTGCACCAGCAGGTCCACGTGGCCGAGGTCCACATGGCCGAGGTTGATCGTGATCTTCTCGGAGTCGCCCGCGGGCTTGCCCCGGGTCGGGCTTGTTTTGCCGGCCATGCTGTTCGCCATCCCTGCACCATCCATGTGGATGGTATCTGGAAGGGTGGAGGGCGGACTTCAAGCCCTGGTGCAGGGCAGCCGCGCGGCGGGGCGGCAACGCGCGGACTATGACGCCACCCCTGTTTCGCGCTAGGATGGGGCATGATGTCCAACAAGACAGCGACCGTCGCCGATCGGCTGACCACGGCAGCCAAGGCGAAGCAGCAGATGCTGGAGCGCTTTCGCGCCCGCCCCAAGGCGGATGATCCCGAGATGCTGGCCAAGCAGGCCGAGCGCATGGCGATCGCCGAGGCGCGGGATGCCCGCAACGCCGAGCGCCGTGCCGCCAAGGAAGCCGAGGCCGAGCGCCTGGCCGCCGAAAAGGCCGCGGAAGCCGAGCGCCGCCGCATCCAGGCCGCCGAGGAGGCTGCCGCCGCCGAGGAAGCCGCCAAGCACGCCGCCGCCTTGCCGGCCCTGCAAAAGGCCGCGCGCGACGCCCGCTACGCCGCCCGCCAGGCCCGCCGGCGCTGACGCCCCGGCCGGCCCGCCCCCCGGTTCACCGCCGGGACGGGCGGCCGGTGCCCGCCGTCAGCGGCGGGCCTTGCCCTTCTTGATCTCACGCTCCACCGCGCCACGCTCGCTCGACCCCGCGCGGCGGATGATCTCACGCACGATGGCCGGCGAAACGCGGTGCCGCTTGGCGAGGTAGGCCACCTCATCCTCGAGTTCGGCAAGGGCTTCCGGGCTCGGGGCCGCGGCGGTCGCCTTGATCTGATTCACTGGATCGTCCTGTGGTGGCTCCGTGCCCATCCGGGCACGGAAAGGAAAGCCGCCCGCCGCCGGGTGGCGAAAGGCGTTGGCCCGCGCGGACCGGGGGGGGTCCGCGCGTCGTGCGTGCCGCCAGGGCGGCAGGCTGTGGTCTTGGTCCGGGTGCCGGGCGGCCACGTGCCGCCGGGTCCTGCCCGCGATGAGGTGTCAACGCGCCGGCTGCCCTATCGGTGCATCCGGGCGGCGTGATGGCCTCGATAACCCGCTTATAGCATGGCGGGCGGCATTCGCCTCACGCCGTGATGGTCAGCCCAGCCGGCGCTGGGCGCGGCGCAGCAGCCAGCCGGACAGGCCGGGCGCCTTGCCGATGGCGTCGCGCAGCGCCTGCAGCTGCGCCTCGGCCCGGGCGCGGGCGACGGTGGCCTCCACCGCCTGGCCGCGCGCCACCTGGCGCCCTTCCTCCAGGTCGGCCAGCCGCTTGGCCAGAAAGCCGTCGGCCCCTTCCTGCTCCACGCGCCGCAGCTGCGCGCGCGCCTCGGCCAGCTCGGCCCGCAGCCGCTCCAACTCCGCCTGCGGCGCGGCGGCGCGGCCCTGCTTGCGCTGCGACTTGCCGCGAAAGCCCTTTTGCGAACGGCCGTTCATGGCGCGGACGATGCCGGGCAGGCGGCGCGGCATGGCCGCGCCTGGTCCAGGGGACGGGGCTGCATCACGGGATCCTCCATTCCGCCCGGCTCCCCGCCGGGCAGCCCGGCGGCGCGACGCCGGGCGCCTTTCCGTTAAGCCGGGGGCGAGAGCTTGTCCACCGATGGCAGGCGACGGGAACGGCGGACAAGGGCATTGGCCGCAACTTCTGTGCGGCCAGCCGGGCGGCCCCGGGGCGATGACCCGGGGCTGGCCTCAGCGATTGGCGGCCTTGTTGGTGCCGACGTTCTCGTGCCACTCGATCGGCAGGCCATCCCAGCTGGCCAGCGGCTTGCCGGTCCATTTGCGGCGCACATAGACCTGAAAGCCGTCCGCCGTCGCTTCCACATAGCCGGACTTGCCGTCGTTCAGCCGGAGGTGCTGCGCCAGCGCCTCCGCCTGTTCGCGCATGTAGCTGTCGCTCATGGCCGCGCTCCCTGTGCCGTGCGGCCGCGCAGACTACCGCAAGCGGCAGGCCGCGGCCAGCACGGGGCTCAGGCGCGCGCGGCGGCCGCGCCGCGGCGGCGGCGCACCCAGCCCAGGCCGGCCAGCGCCGTGCCCATCAGCAGCAGGCTGGACGGCTCCGGCACCGACACGCGGCCATGCGCCACCCGCTGCAGCGCCAGCGTCTGCTCCGCCGTGAAGCCGTAATCTCGCGCCACCCGCTCGTTGGCGCCGAGGCTCAGCGGGTCCACGCCGGTGACGTTGCCGAACACCACCAGGGCTTCCAGGTAATAGCCGAAGACGCTGGCGTGGTAGTTGTCCGGCGCCCACAGGTTCAGCCCGGTGCTGACGCCGTCATAGGGGTCGGCGTCGGCCAGCCCGCTCTGGATCGCGTCGTTCCAGGCGCCGCCCACTTCCAGCACGCGGTTGATGCTGGCGTTGCTCGCCTTGGCCTGCTCGTAGCCCTGCTGCACATCCGCCTGCATGGCGTCGATCGGCTTGCCCAGCCAGGGGCTCTGGGTCCTGTAGGTCAGGTCGGCGCGCGACCAGGTGGCGGTCAGGTTGATGTCGACATTGGGGTTCTGCGCGGTCAGCAGGTTGGCGAACAGGCCGGCGTACTGGATCAGCTTGGCCGGGTTGCCGGGATTGCTGGCGTCCAGCGTGCTGTAGCTTTGCAGCACCACGTGGTCCCAGGGCTTGTCCAGCAGGGCGAGCTTGTTGGTGTAGTGATAGTCCAGGCCCTGGCCCGGCGCCGTTTCCAGGCTGACCGTGTAGTTCAGCCCGGCCTGCTCCGTGAAGGCCTTGAACAAGGCCGGCACGCCGCCGATGCCCAGGCCGTTCAGGTCCGTCACGCTGTTCGCGTTGTAATTCTGGATGCTGGGGGAGCCACCGGCCGGCTCGCCATAGGTGAAGCTGTTGCCGACGAACAGGATGCTGTCGGCGGCTGCGGGCAGGGCCGAAAGCGACAGCGTCGCGGTCAAGGCCAGGGCGAAGACGGTGCGGCCGCCGGAGAAACGAGAATGCATGGATGGTCTCCTGTTCTTGGACGCCGGTCCGGTCGTTCTGCCGGTTGTGAGGCGCAGTTCAGGACACCTGCAAGTTGCATGCCTTGCAACAACGCATGGTAAAATCAACGGGTTGCGGCGCCATGCGCGCCTGCGCATGCGGTGGGTGTAAAGCCACGCAACAGGCACGCCTCAGGCTTCTTCTTCCAACCGCCGCCGGATGTGTCGGGGCGGGAACAGGCCAGACGCAAGAAAGGCCCGCTTGCGCGAGCCTTTTGCAAAACCGTCGTTCCTGGAAGGAAACTGGAGCGGGCGAAGGGATTCGAACCCTCGACCCCAACCTTGGCAAGGTTGTGCTCTACCCCTGAGCTACGCCCGCGCTCCGTTCGGCGTGGGCGGGCATTTGCCATGCGCGCCCGGCCCACGCAACCCCCGTTTTGCGGCCGGCCGCAAATATCCGCGCGCCGCCGGATCAGGCGGCTTCCGCCGCCGGCGGCTGGCACACGTCCACCCATTCGGCGCCCGCCAGCGCCGCCAGCCGCGCGGGCGCGATGCACAGCGCGCTGTTGACCGAGCCCGCCGCCGGCCACACCGCCTCGAAGGCCCGCAGCGACACGTCGCAATATACCGGCAACGGCGTGAGCAGGCCGAACGGGCAAACGCCGCCCACCGGGTGGCCGGTCAGCGCCACCACCTCCGCCGCGTCCAGCATGCGCGGCTTGGCGGCGAAGGCGGCGCGGGCCTTGCGGTTGTCCAGCCGCACGTCGCCGCGCGCCACCACCAGCACCACCCGCTCCCCCACCCGCAGGGACAGCGTCTTGGCGATTTGCCCGGGCGCCACGCCATGCACCGCCGCGGCCTCGGCCACGGTCGCGGTGCGGGCCTCGGTTTCGTGGATCTCCAGGTCCGGCGCGGCGGCGGCGAGATGGGCGCGGACGCTGCTGATGCTCATGTGAAGCCCCTGTTTGTGGGGCGCAGAGCCTAGGGGCGGCGGGCGTGCGGCGGAAGCCTGCGGCTCCCCCGGGCTTGCGTCCGCCCGGCGACCACGCATCTATGCCGGGAGAATGCAGCTGGAAGCCGAGTTCCCGACCATGGACGCGACCCTCACTCCCCCGACCGCCGCCGCCGCCGAGATCATCAAGGACAGCGACCAGAAGTCCTTCATGCAGGACGTCGTGGCCGCCAGCCGCGAAGTGCCGGTGCTGGTGGACTTCTGGGCCACCTGGTGCGGCCCCTGCAAGCAGCTGACGCCGGCGCTGGAACGCGCGGTGACGGCGGCGCAGGGCCGCGTGCGGCTGGTCAAGATCGACATCGACCAGAACCGTGCCCTGGTGCAGCAGCTGTCGCAGATGGGCCTGCCGCTGCAGTCGGTGCCCACCGTGGTGGCCTTCTGGCAGGGGCAGATCGCCGACCTGTTCCAGGGCGCGCTGCCGGAATCCGAGATCAAGAAGTTCATCGAGACGCTGCTCAAGGCCGCCGGCGGCCAGCTGCCCGGCGCCGACCTGCTGGCCGAGGCCAAGGCCGCGGCCGAGGGCGGCGACCACCAGACCGCGCTGGAGATCTTCGCGGCCCTGGCCCAGCAGGAGCCGGAAAACCCGGAGGCCTTTGCCGGCCTGGCCCGCGCCCTGATGGCGCTGGGCGAGGAGGACCAGGCGCTGGCCGTGCTGGACAGCGTGCCCGAGAAGCTGCGCCAGCATGCCGAGATCAGCGGCGTGCGCGCCGCGCTGGAGCTGGCCGCCGAGGGCCGCCGCGCGCGGGACCACCTGGCCGAGTTCGAGCAGCGCCTGGCCGCTGACCCGGACGACCACCAGGCGCGCATCGACCTCGCCATCGCCTTGAACGCGACCGAGCAGCGCGGCCCCGCCGCCGACGCCCTGCTGGAAGCCATCCGCCGCGACCGCGCCTGGAACGACGAGGCGGCGCGCAAGCAGCTGCTGAAGTTCTTTGAGGCCTGGGGCCCGATGGACCCGGCGTCCGTCAAGGCCCGCCGCGGCCTGTCCACCCTGTTGTTCCGCTGACACCGCGCGGGCGCGCCCGGCGCGCCCGCCTTCCGGAGCCGTGCCGATGACCGAAAGCGCCGCGCTCCCCGAACGCTTCGCCATCTTTCCGCTGTCCGGCGCCCTGCTGCTGCCGGGCGGCCGCCTGCCGCTGAACATCTTCGAGCCGCGCTACAAGGCGATGGTCGAGCACGCGCTCGGCTCCGGCCGCGTCATGGGCATGGTGCTGCCCGATCCGGCGCTGCCCAGGCCCGGCGGCCGTTCCGGCATCTACCGCACCGGCTGCCTGGGGCGCATCGCCTCCTTCGCTGAAACGGGCGACGGGCGGTACCTGATCACCCTGCTCGGCTTGTGGCGCTTCGACGTGCTGCGGGAATTGCCGGACGACACGGCCGGCTACCGCCGGGTGCAGGCCGACATCACGCCCTATTTCGCCATCGACGAGCGGCGCGACGCCGACGAGGTGGACCGGGACGCGCTGCTGGACGCGCTGTGGCCGTATTTCCGGGCCAAGCAGATCGAGGCCGACCGCGAGGCGGTGGAACGCATCCCGCTCAGCGAGTTGCTGACCACGCTGTGCATGATCTGCCCCTTCGACGACAGCGAGAAGCAGGCGCTGCTCACCGCGCCCGACACCCGCCGCCGCGCGGAGCTGCTGACAGCGATGCTGCGGATCGACGCGGTGCCGGCCCTGGGCGGGGATGTGGGGCGGCCCCTGCAATAGCCCTGACCCGGCCTCTCGGTTGACGCGCTGCCCGCCATGGCGCAGGAGTCCGGGAACATGAGCACCCCGAACGACACCCCTGATTCGACCTCGCCCGCCGGCGGCCCCGTCGATCCCCGGCTGCTGGAGATCCTGGTCTGCCCGCTGACCAAGGGCCCGCTGGTTTATGACCGCCAGCGCGGCGAGCTGATCAGCGAAAAGGCCGGCCTGGCTTATCCGATCCGCGACGGCATCCCGATCATGCTGCCGGACGAAGCTCGCCGCCTCGACGCCTGAGGCGCCGCCGGCCTGATGGCCACCCCCACCGAGATCCGCCTGCGGCAGGCCGAGCGCCTGCTGGAGGTGCGCTTCGACGACGGCGCGGCCTTTGCCCTGCCGGCCGAGTACCTGCGGGTGGAAAGCCCGTCCGCCGAGGTGCAGGGCCACGGCCCGGGCCAGCGCAAGTGGGTAGCCGGGCGGCGGCACGTGGGCATCCTGCGGCTGGAGCCGGTGGGCCATTACGCGGTGCGGCTGGTGTTCGACGACCTGCACGACAGTGGCATCTACAGCTGGGCGCTGCTGCGCCAGCTGGGCGAGGAGCGGGCGGCCCGCTGGGCCGCCTACGAGGCCGCGCTGGCCGAGCGCGGGCTGACGCGCGACCCGCCGGCCCGGCGATGAACCGACAAGGCGGAGTTGGCGTGCATGGACGGCTATGACGCGGCCATCGTCGGCGGTGGTTTCGCCGGCACCGCCCTGGCGGCGCGGCTGCGCGCCACGCTGCCGCCGGGCGCCCGCATCCTGCTGCTGGAGCCGGGCGAGCCGGGCCCCGGCCTGGCCTATGGCACCGAAGACCCGCACCACCTGCTGAACGTGCCCGCCGGCGGCATGAGCCTGGACCCCGACCGCCCGGCCGACTTCGCCGAATGGCTGGCCGCGCGGCCGGACGCCCCCGCCGCCCCCGCCGATGGCGGGCCGGTTTTCGCGCCCCGCCGCACCTACGGCACCTATCTGCGCGAGCGGCTGGCCGCCGCGGCGGTGGAGGTCGTGGCGGCGCGGGTGGAGGCGGTGGAACGCGTGGATACGGGCTTTCTGCTGCGCGACGGCGCGCGGCAATGGCCGGCGCGCCGCGTGGCGCTGGCGGTGGGCGGCTTCGCCGTGGCGCCGGGTGCCGCGGCGGACGGCCCGCCCCTGCTGGAGCCCGACCCCTGGTCGCCCGGGGCGCTGCGCGACATCGACCCCGACAGCACGGTGCTGCTGGTCGGCATGGGGCTGACCATGGTGGACCTGCTGCTGTCGCTGCGCGGCCGGGGGCACCGCGGGCCGGTGGTCGGGCTGTCCCGGCACGGCTGGCCGCCGCTGCCGCACGTGTCCGGCCCGCCGCCGGCGCCCTGGCCGGTGGAGCTGCCGCCGGGCGAAGGCCCCGCCGCGCTGAGCCGCCGCCTGCGCCGGGCGGCACGCGCGGCCGCCGCCGCCGGCCAGCCCTGGCAGGCGGTGGCCGACGGTGCCCGGCCGCAGCTGCAGCGCATCTGGGCGGACTGGACCCCGGCGCAGCGCGCCAGCTTCCTGCGCCACGGCCGCAGCGCCTGGAACCTGCACCGCCACCGCCTGGCCCCCGCCGTCGCGGCCACGCTGGCCGCCGAGCACGCCGCCGGGCACTTCACCCCCCTCGCCGGACGCCTGGCGTCCTGGCACGCCGACCCTGGCGGCCGCACCGCCACCGCCATGCTGCGGCTGCGCGGCGGCGGCGAGCAACGGGTGTCCGCCGGGCGCATCGTGCTGTGCATGGGCCCCGACGCCGCCGGCTGGCGCAAGGCCGCGCCGGTGCCCGCCCTGCTGCGCGACGGTCTGGCCGGGCTGGACCCTTCCGGGCTCGGGCTGACGGTGGCGGGGGCGGACGGGCTGCTGCTGGATGCCGCTGGCCGGCCGGTGCCCGGCCTGCACGTGCTGGGCCCGCTGACCCGCGGCGCCCTGTGGGAAATCACCGCCGCCCCCGAGATCCGCGCCCAGGCCGCGCGCATCGCCGCCGCCTGGAGTGCCGTTCCATGACCCTCGACGACCTGGAGGCCGCAGCCCGGCGGCACGAAACGCCCTGCGGCGAGGGCAGCATGGTGTGGCACGAGTGGGGCGACCCGGCCGCGCCCCCCCTGCTGCTGCTGCACGGCGGCTCGGGCTCCTGGCGCCATTGGGCGCGCAACGTGGAGGCGCTGTCCAGCCACCGCCGCCTGCTGGTGCCGGACCTGCCGGGCCTGGGCGAATCCGCCCTGCCGCCCGCCGGCACCGACCTGCCGGGCTATGCCGCGCTGGTGGCGGATTCCTTTGCCTCGCTGCTGCGGCCCGGCACGCCCTTCGACCTCGCGGGGTTTTCCTTCGGCGCCATCAATGCCGGGCGCATCGCCGCCGCCGCGCCGGCTGGCCGGCTGCGCAGCGTGGCGCTGGTCGGCGCCGGGGGGCTCGGCCTGCCCGCCATCCCGTTCCGGCTGTCGGGCGTGCGCGCCAAGCAGGGTGCGGAGCGGCAGGCCGCGCACCGCAGCAACCTGGCCATGCTGATGCTGGCCGACCCGGCGCGGATCGACCCGCTGGCCCTGCGCATCCAGAACTGGAACAGCGACCACGCCCGGCTGCACAGCCGCAACCTGGTGCCCGCCGGCGCGCTGCGCGATGCCCTTCCCGGCATCCGCGCGCCAGTGACCATGATCTTCGGCGAGCGCGACGCCATCGCCTTTCCCTTCATGGCCCGGCGCGAGGCGCTGTTGCGCGCCAGCCACCCGGACGCCGGGTTCCACGTGGTGCCGCGCGCCGGCCATTGGGTGCAGTTCGAGGCACCGGAGGCGGTGGACGCGCTGTTGCTGCGGCATCTCGGCGTGGTGGGGTGACGAGGCCCGGGGGCAGGCATTCCCCCGGGTTCCCCGGCTGACGTTCGCTGCAGCATCGGCAAGGCGGGCGATGGCGGCCGCCGGCAGCGCCTGGGCCAGGGTGGGAGCCGCGGGCGTATCTTTTCGCCGGAGCTTGCTTTCCCCCGTGTCCCGATAACTGCTATAGCAGTTTTCCGGGCGTGCCGTCGGCAAGAAGGCAGAACGCCCCCGCCCGTGAGGAGGAGCTGTCATGACCACCACCCCCGATCGCGTTTCCGCCGCGCTGTCCGGCATTTCCGGCATCCTGGTCACGCCGCTGGACGCCGCCGACCAGCCGCGGCCCGAGCGGCTGCGGCCGATCATCGACCGTTGCGCCGGGGCCGGCGTCGACGGGCTGACCATCAACGGCAACACCAGCGAGTTCTACAGCCTGACCCTGGCCGAGGCCGAGCGCATGCAGGCCGAGGTTCCCGGGCTGATCGCCGGGCGGAGCGTCACCATCGCGGGCGTCGGCCGCAGCGTGCAGGATGCCGTGCATCTCGCGTCCCGCGCCAAGGCGGACGGCGCCGACGCCATCATGGTGCACCAGCCGCCCGACCCCTTCATGGCGCCGCGCGGCGTGATCGAATACGTCAAGCGCGTGGCCGACGCCGCCGGGCTGCCGGTGGTGCTGTACCTGCGCAACGACGCCATCGGCCTGCCGGCCATCGAGCAGCTGTGCCGCATCCCGGGCGTGTCCGGCGTGAAGTGGGCCACGCCCAACGTCATGACCCTGGCCAAGGCGATCCACCGCGTCGGCCCCGGCATCAACTTCGTGTGCGGGCTGGCCGAGCCCTGGGCGCCACCGATGACCGCCGTGGGCGCCAAGGGCTTCACCTCCGGGCTGATCAACCTCCTGCCGGAGCGCTCGGTCGCCATCCGCGATGCGCTGGCGCGTGGCGACTATGCCACCGCCAACGGCATCATCGCCGGCATCGAGACCTTCGAGGCGCTACGGGCGGAGGAGATGAACGGCACCAACGTGTCCGTGGTCAAGGCGGCGCTGACGCTGACCGGCTGCGACGTCGGCCACGCCCGCCCGCCCGCCGCCTGGCCGCTGGCGCCGGACAGCGCGCGCAAGCTGGAAGCGCTGGTGGGCGAGTGGGGGCTGCTGCGGGCGGCGGCGGCGGAATAGGCGTTGGCCGAAGCGGGCTCCGCCTTCTCTGAACTTTTCCGCCGGGGTGGCTGAGCCACCCCGGGCCCCGGGTATCAGGACGGCCCGGACGGCACTGATGGCGCCCGCCCGGCGGGGCGGGGCACAGGATTTCCCGGGGCCGGCGGCGTGGAGCCGGCCCCTGCCACGCGCGGCGAATGGCGGAACCCGGGGGCAGCGCCCCCGGCCTGCCCGCCCCCCCCCCAAGCACTCCCCCCTATGCAACCCCCGCGCAATGTTGCAAACCATTCGCATTCTCAGATCAGGACCGGGGGTGGTCAGCAGTGACTCTTCGCAGCAGGGGGCCGGCGTTCCGGCGGGGCATGGCGCTGGCGACGACGGCGCTGACAGGTCTGGTGCTGGGCGGTGCCGCCGCCCGGGCGCAGGAGGCCGGGACGCCGTTGCTGCTGCCCCAGATCAACGTGCAGGCCACCGCCTGGCGGGCCTGGGAGCCGGTGGAAGGCTACGTCGCCCCCGTCACCACCACCGGCACCAAGACCGACACGCCGCTGATCGAGACGCCGCAGTCGGTGGGCGTCGTGACGCGCGACCAGATCGACGACCAGGCCGCCACCACCGTGTCGCAGGCGCTGCGCTACACGGCGGGCGTCTTGCCGGAGGTGCGGCCCACCGGGCGCTACGACAGCGTCTTCGTGCGCGGCTTCGGCGGCCAGGGGGCGGGCGCGGCCTATGTGAACTTCCTGGACGGGCTGCGGCAGCAGCGCGGCATCTCCTATGCCGTGCCCAATGTGGACCCCTGGCTGCTGGAGCGGATCGAGGTGCTGCGCGGCCCGGCCTCGGTGCTGTACGGGCAAACCGGCTCGGGCGGCATCGTCAACCTGGTCAGCCGCCGGCCGACCGCGGTGCCGGTGCATGAGATCCGGCTGGAAGCGGGCACGGACGGGCTGCTGCAAACCGCCTTCGACTTCGGCGGGCCGGTGACGGAGGACGGCACCTTCCTGTACCGCCTGACCGGCATCGGCCGCATTGCCCAGACGCAGTACGACTACAACGAGGAGCAGCGCATCGCGGTCGCGCCCGCGCTGACCTGGAAGCCGTCGGACGACACGACGCTGACGGTGCTGGGCAACTACCAGTACGAGCCCGAGGGCGGCTTCTACAACTTCGCCCCCGCCGTCGGCACCGTGCTGCCCAACCGCTTCGGGCGGCTGCCCAGCAGCTTCTTCAGCGGCGACCCCAACTACAACCTGTTCCAGCGCCGGCAGGCCTCCATCGGCTACCAGTTCGAGCACCGCTTCGACGACACCTGGACCGTGCGGCAGAACTTCCGCTACCAGCACATCGACGCCGAGTTCCAGGCGGTTTCCGGCCGCGCGCTGATGGCCAACCAGCGCACGCTGAGCCGCAGCATCGTGCATGCCATCGAGCACGCGGACACCCTGGCGCTGGACAACCAGGCGCAGGCCAGCTTCTCCACCGGCGGGCTGGACCACACGCTGCTGCTGGGCGTGGACTGGGCGCGCAGCTCGGCCAAGCGGCGGCTGGGCAACGGCACGGCGGGCGTCTCGTCGCTCGACATCTTCGCGCCGGTGTATTTCCAGAACTTCGCCGAGCCGGCGCTGGCCACCACCGGGCAGATCCAGGATCAGCTCGGCTTCTACGCGCAGGACCAGGTCGCGCTGGGCAAGCTGCGGCTGACGCTGGGCCTGCGGCAGGACTTCGCCAGCAGCGAAACCAACACCCGCGCCACCGGCCGCAACGCCAGCCAGGAGGACAGCGCCTTCACCTGGCGCGCCGGCGCGCTGTACCTGTTCGACAACGGGCTGGCGCCCTATGCCAGCTATTCCACCTCCTTTCTGCCCAATGCCGGCACCACCTCCCCCGCCCGCGGCGGCAATCCCTTCGACCCCACCACCGGCGAGCAATACGAGGCCGGGCTGAAGTTCCAGCCCAACGGCTCCAACAGCTACATCCAGGCGGCGCTGTTCCACATCACCCAGCAGGACGTGCTGACGCCCGACCCGGCGGCGACCGCCTTCAGCATCCAGACCGGCGAGATCCGCTCGCGCGGCTTCGAGCTGGAAGGGCGCGCCAGCTTGTCGGATAACCTCAGCCTGATCGCCGCCTATGCCTACACCGATGCCGAGGTGACCAGCAGCACCGTGGCCGGCGTCACCGGCAAGCGGGTGCCGCAGGTGCCGGAGCATTCGGGCAGCGCCTGGGCCGACTACCGCTTCCGTGACGGCCCGCTGTCCGGCCTCGGGCTCGGCGCCGGCATCCGCTATGTCGGCGCGACGCAGGGCAACGACACCAACAGCTTCCGCGTCCCGGCCTTCACGCTGTATGACGCGGCGGTCCGCTACGACCTCGGCGCGCTGCGCGAGGACCTGAAGGGAGCCGAGGTGACGCTGAACGTCAGCAACCTGTTCGACAAGAACTACGTGTCCTCCTGTTCCTCGACGGATGCCTGCTACTTCGGCAACCGCCGCGTGGTGCTGGCCGGGCTGCGCCTGAAGTGGTGACCGCGCGCCGGGCACTGCTGGCCACCGCCGCGCTGGCCCTGCCCTCCCTGACCATGCCCTCCCTGGCGCGCACCCAGGCCACGCCCGTCGCGGCGCGGGACCTGCTGGGCCGCGACGTGGCGCTGCCCCGCCCGGCGCGCCGCGTGGTCTGCCTGCCCGGCCGCCTGCTGGCGGTGCTGAACCTGCTGCACCCCGACCCGGCGTCCCTGCTGGCCGGCTGGTCGGGCGACATGCGCAGCGGCGCGGTGGCCGAATACGCCGTGTGGCGCGCCCGCTTTCCGGCGCTCGACGCCGTGCCGCTGCTGGGCCAGGGCACGGTGCCGGAGCCAGGCACGGTGGAGCGCATGCTGGCGCTGGACGCCGACCTGGTGCTGCTCAGCCGCGCCAGCGCCACCGCCAGCGGCGGCGCCGTGCTGCGCAGCCTGGACGCCGCCGGCCTGCCCTATGCTGTGGTGGATTTCTTTGCCAGCCCCCTGCGCGACACCCTTCCCAGCCTGCGCATCCTGGGCACCCTGCTGGGGCGCGCGGAGCAGGCGGCCGCCTTCACGGCCTTTTATGCCGAAGCGCTGTCCCGGGTGCGCGACCACGTGGCCGGGCTTGCCACCCTGCCGAAGCTGATGATGCACGCCCATGCCGGCGGCACCGCCTGCTGCAACTCCCCCGGCCAGGGCACCTTCAACGACCTCATCCGCGCCGCCGGCGGCCACAACATCGGCGCCGACGTGCTGCCCGGCGCCGTGGGGCCGCTGACGCTGGAATACCTGCTGACGGAGGACCCGGCGGTCTACGTGGCCACCGGCGGCTCCTACAACGGCCGTGGCGGCGTTCTGCTGGGCGCCGGCATCGCGGAGGACGCGGCGCGCGCCAGCCTCGCCGAGGTCATCGCCCGCGACCGCCTGGGCGCGCTGACCGCCATCCGCGACGGCCATGCCCACGCGCTTTGGCACGGCTGCAACGACAACCCATCGCATGTGATCGCGATCGAGGCGCTGCTGCGCTGGCTGCACCCGGACCGCGCCGGAGGCATCGACCCGCGCAGCAGCCTGGACACGCTGAACACCCGCTTCGCGGCGGTGCCGATGCAGGGCACGTACTGGGTGGATCTGCGCGGCTGACGGAAACGCCCCGCTGGGCTGGGGCGGAAGCCATCCGGCGGCGGGCGTGAAAACGGAACGAAGACGGCGGTTCGGGGGAATGCCCCCCCGACCTTCTATCCCCCCGCCAGCGAGCGCGGCAGCCATACCTCCAGCGTCCCCGCGCTGGGCCGTGGCGAGTAATGCGTGAAGTCCTGCACCGCCCAGCCGCCACCCAGACGGCTGGCCAGCTGCATCGCCGCCCCCTGGTCGGTCGGCGCGAAATAGCGCACCACCGCCACGTCCGGTGTGGCCCCCACCTGGCGCAGCTCCACGTTGCTGTCCGGCACGGCGCGCTCGGTCAGCGCGGCGGCGGCGCCACGGCCGCCCAGGCGGTAATGGGCGACAATGCGCAGCCTGCCGGGGCGCGGCGCGGCGGGCGCGGCCTCGCCGAGCTGTGCCGCCTCGGCCACCACCCGGCGGGCATCGGGCAACGGGGGCGGCGGCGGCGCGGGCGCGGCGGCGGGTGCCGGGGCCCGGGCGGGCGGAGGTGGGGGCGGCGGTGGAACGGGCAGCGCGGCCACCTGATCCGCCGGCACCTCGGGCACCGCCGCCGCTGGTGGCGGCCGGTCGCGGGTGGCCGGGGGCTCGGGCGCCGCCGGCGGGGGCGGGGGGGGGGCAGCGCGGCCAGCCGGTCGGCCTGCGCGTTCGGCAGGGCCGCGACCGGCGGCGGCGCCGCGCCGCGCGCGGCGGCTTGGGGCGGGGGGGCGGCGGCCGGCGGTGCCTCGGCAACGGGCGTCGTGCCGCTTTGGGCCGGTGCCGGGGCGTTTGGCGAGCCCAACCATTGCAGCACGGCGGCGCCGGCGGCCAGCAGCCCGAAGGCCGTCAGCAGCGGCGCCCGCCACTGGCCCGCGGCGGCGCGGGGTGCGGCGGCGGCCACGCGCGATGCCGGCGCCTTGCTCCCCGGCACGGGCAGCAGCACGGCGCCAGACCGGACCGGCAAGGGGGCGGGGCGGCTTTCGGCCACCGCCGCCGGCACGGGCCGCGCCGCGGGCGCCGGCAACAGGGCACGCCGCACGCGGTCCATCCAGCCTTCCGCCGGCATGGCGGGGGGTGCCGCCAGCAGGGCGCTGTCCAGCACCATGCTGAGGCGCCACACGTCTTCCTCGGTCAGCACCAGGTGCAGGATGCCCGGCTGCTCGGCGTCCTCGCCATCCGCGTCCAGGCGGCGGCGCAGGCGCTCAACAGGCTCGGGCGCCCTGGCGGGGACAAGGTCCACCAGCGCCACGCCGTGGCGCGGATGCGCAAAGGCGAAGCGCGTTTCCACCGGCGGCAACGCCGCGCCGGGGTCGGGCACCAGCCGCAGACGCTGCCAGCCGAGTTCCTCGAAGCCGCCGGACACGAAGCTTTCGGCGGGGTCCGGGGCAGCGGGGGTGTCGTGTCGCTGGTCCATCGGGGCCTCCTTGCGCGGGTGGCCGGGCGCCGGTCGGGCGCCCGGCCACCCGGGCGGGTCGGCGCCCAGGCAGCATGGATGACCCGTGCGGGGCAAGACGCCCGCACGGTAAGGTGTTCAGCCGGCGCGAAAGCGGGCGATAAAGAAGCCGTCCATGCCGCCCTGCTCGGCCCACAGGTCCGGCCGGGTGCGCAGCCAGCCCTCGGGGGTGATGGCGGCTTCCAGCCCCGGCACCTCCTCGGGACGGATCGGGTCGGGCCGCAGCCCGGCGGGGGCCGCCGCCGCCTGGGCCTCGCCTTCCTCCGCCTGCAGGGAGCAGGTGGCGAAGACCAGCCGGCCGCCGGGGGCCAGCAGGGAAGCGGCATGGGCCAGCAACGGCTGCTGCAGCCTGGCCAGGGTGGGCACGTCGGTCGGGCGCTTCAGAAAGGGCACGTCCGGGTGGCGGCGCATGGTGCCGGTGGCCGAGCAGGGGGCATCCAGCAGGATGGCGTCGAAGCGCGTGCCGGGGTCCCAGGTGGTGGCGTCGCCCTGCACCACGCTGGCGTCCAGGCCCAGGCGGGCCAGGTTCTCGCGCAGCCGCAGGATGCGCAGCGGGTCGCGCTCCACCGCCACCACGCGGGCGCCGGCGGCGGCGAGCTGCGCCGTCTTGCCGCCGGGCGCGGCGCACAGGTCGGCCACCGCCTCCCCCGGGCGGGCGGCCAGCAGCCGGGCAGGGAGCGCCGCGGCGGCGTCCTGCGCCCAGGCGTTGCCTTCGGCGAAAACGGGCAGCTCCGTGATGCGCGTGCCGGCGGGCAGGCGGGCGGTGCCGGTGGGCAGCAGCACGGCGCCTTCCGGCAGCGCCGTGCCGGGCTTCAGCGACAGGTCCAGCGGCGCCGGCTGCCGGTGCGCCCGGGCAATGGCGCGCACGGCGGGGCCATAGCTCTTGTGCCAGGCGGTCCACAGCCAGCCGGGGGTGTCCAGCCGCTCGCCGTCCAGCTCCTCCAGCGCCTGCGGGCCGTCCGTCGCCACCTTGCGCAGCACGGCGTTGACCAGCCCGGCGAAGGGGCGCGGCACCAGGTCCACGCAGCTCGCCACGGCGGCATGCGGGGGGGTGGCCAGCAGCAGCAGCTCGGCGGCACCGATGCGCAGCGCCTGGCGCACCTCCGGCGGCGGCTCGCGGCGCAGCAGCGGCTCCAGCACGGCGTCCAGGCTGCCCAGGCGGCGCAGCACGGCGGCGGCGATGCGGTGCGCGGCGGCGCGGTCGCGCGGGTCGGAAGGCGGCAGGGCGTCCAGCGCCTCCTCCAGCGGGCGGTGGCGGTCCAGCACGGCGGACAGCAGCGCCAGCGCCGCGCGGCGCGTCGGGTTGCCGCCGCGCGCGGGCGGGTGCTGGCGGGGGGTGCGGTGGCGGGGGTTGCGGTTTGGCGGCGTCATTGCGGGCAGCTATGTCGCCTTCCGCCGCCGCGTGCTAGGGGGAAGTCGGCTCCCGCACGGGCTGCCGCCCGCATGCCTGCCCCCCGCCGGGTCGCGCCGAGCGCGCGGCCCCTGCCCCGGATTGCCCGCTGATGCCGCCCCTGACGCCACTAGGCAACGCCCTTGACCGGCTGCCGGACACCCGTTGGCCGCGCCTGATGCTGCTGTTGCTGTGCCTGCTGCTGTGGCTGCCCGGCTTCTTCACCCTGCCGCCCGGCGACCGCGACGAAAGCCGCTTCGCCCAGGCCAGCCGGCAGATGGTCGACAGCGGCGACTACGTGCGCATCCGCTTTGGCGAGGAAGCGCGCAACAAGAAGCCGGTGGGCATCCACTGGGCGCAGGCGGCTTCCGTGCATGTGGCGGAAGCGCTGCGCATCGGCGACCGCACGCAGATCTGGCCTTACCGCGTGCCCTCCCTGCTCGGCGCTCTGCTTGGCGTGCTGGCCACTTTCCACTGGGGCCGCGCGCTGGTCGGGCGGCGGGCGGCTTTTCTCGCCGCCGCCATGCTGGCGTCCTGCCTGGTGCTGGTGGTGGAGACGCATATCGCCAAGACCGATGCCGCGATGTTCGCCACCGTCGCCGCCGCCATGGGGCTGCTGGGGCGGGCCTATCTGGCGCCCGGCACCTTCACCGCGCGGCAGGCCGCCGGGTTCTGGCTGGTGCTGGGCGTGTCCATCCTGCTGAAAGGGCCGATCGGGCCGATGGTGGTGGCGCTGGCGGTGCTGACGCTGGCCATCGCCGACCGGGGCGGCCGCTGGCTCAAGGTGCTGCGCCCGGCCTGGGGCGTGCCGCTGACGCTGCTGGTCGTCGCCCCCTGGTTCATCGCCATCGGGCTGGCCACCGAAGGCCGCTTCTTCGCGGAAGCGGTGGGCGGGGACATGCTGGCCAAGGTCAATTCCGGCGAGGAAGCCCATTGGGGCCCGCCCGGCTACTACCTGCTGACCTTTCTGATCGCTGCCTTTCCCGCCGCCTTTCTGGTGCTCCGCGGCCTGCCGGCGGCGTGGCGCGACCGGCTGAACCCCGCCACGCGCTTTCTGCTGGCCTGGATCATCCCCTCCTGGCTGGTGTTCGAGGCGGTGGCGACCAAGCTGCCGCATTACAGCCTGCCGATGTTCCCGCCGCTGATGCTGCTGGGCGCCGCCTGGGCCATGGACCCGCTGCGCCGCCCGGCGCCGCGCTGGCTGCGCTGGGTGGGGGTGGGGGCGCTGGTGCTGGGGGCCGCCGGCCTCGGCCTCGCCAGCGCCGTGCTGCCCTGGCTGGCCGACCGGCGCATCGACCCCGTCGCGCTGCTGGGCATCCCCGCCGCCGCGCTGTTCCTGTGGGGCGTGCTGGGCGAGATCCGCCGCGGCGCCATGGCCCGCGCGGGGCTCGCCGCCGCCATCCTGGTCATCCCGCTCTACGCCGTCGCCATGGGGGGCGTGCTGCCGCGCCTTTCCGCGCCCTGGATCGCGCCGCGCGTCGCCGCCCTGCTGGCCGAGCGCGCGCCCGAGCTGCAGCCGGCCGAGCGCCTGCCACCCGGGCGCTTCGGCGTGTCCGGCTTCCATGAACCCTCGCAGCTTTTCGCCACCGGCACCAACACCGTGCTGCTGCGCAACGGCGCGGCGGCGGCGGCGTTCCTGGCCGAGGCTCCCGGCCGCTTCGCCGCGGTGGGCGACCGCGACATCGCCGCCTTCCGGGCGGAAGCGCAGCGCCTGGGCCTGGCGCCACGGGAGGAAGGCATGGTGGAAGGCTATTTCTACACGCGTGGCCGGCACCTGGTGCTGCGGCTGTTCGGGTCATGATCGAATGGATCACCGGCATGGTGGACAGCGGCGGGTTGCCCGGTGTCTTCGCCCTGATGTTCCTGGAGAACCTGTTCCCGCCGATCCCCTCGGAGCTCATCATGCCATTGGCCGGCTTTGTCGCCGCCGAGGGCCGCATGTCCCTGCCGCTGGCCATCCTGGCCGGCACCGCCGGCAGCGTGATCGGCAACGGGCTGTGGTTCGAGGTGGCGCGCCGAATCGGCTCCACCCGCATCCGCCGCCTGGTGGGCCGGCACGGCCGCTGGTTCGCCGTCTCGACCGGGGATCTCGACAAGGCGGAGGGCCGGCTGCGCCGGCACGGGCCCGTCGCGTTGTTCTTTGGCCGCCTGCTGCCCGCCATCCGCACGCTGATCTCCATCCCCGCCGGGCTGGCCGGCATCCCGCGCGGCGTGTTCTACGGCTGGACGCTGGTGGGTCGGGCCTTTGGGTCAGCGCGCTGACGGTCGCGGGGTATCTGCTGCGCGACCAGTACAAGAAGATCGAATCCGCCATCGAGCCGCTGGGCTACGTTGTCGTGGTGGCGATCGTGCTGGCCTATCTGTGGCACGTCTTCAAGGCGCGCCGCCGCCGGGCCTGAGGCGGCGAAGCGAAACGGCTCCGCCCCTGGCCGCGCCCTCAGTCCCTCACGCCCGCCGCCGCGACGCCGCGAAGGCCTGCCGCGCGATGGTCAGGACCGCTTCCCGCACGATGCTCTGGTCCGGGATCGGCCGCGCGGCCGAGCTGGACTTGGTGCGCCGCTCCGCCACCAGCAGCGCGTCGCCCGCCGCCTGCAGCGCTTCCGGCGACCAGCAGCGCAGCGCGCGCTCGAAGCCCGGCTTGGCGCGAAAGAATACTGGCGGCCGCAGCCCTTCCAGCGCCGCGGACGCGGAAGCCCCGGCGGCCATGGCGAGCGAGGCCAGGTGCAGGCGCTGCACGTGGCGCAGCGCGCTGCGCACCACCATGACCGGGTGGGCACCTTCGGCCAGGGCCGCGTCCAGCGCGCGATCGGCCAGCGGGATGTCGCCGCAGGTGGCGGCGATCAGCGCCTCGTCCAGGTCCAGCGCCGAGCCGTCGCCGATGCAGGCCAGCACGTCCTCTTCCGACAGGCGGCCGCCCTCGCCGGCATAGAGCGCCAGCTTCTCCACCTCGCGGCGCAGCATCATGCGGTCCTCGCCCAGCCGCTGCGCCAGCCAGTCCAGCGCGGCGGGGGCGGCTTCCACCTTCTGCTCGCGCAGCATGGTGGCGATGGTGGCGGCCAGCTCCGCGCCGCGCTCGCGGTAGCAGGCGACCACGGCCGCCGCCGCGTGCGGTTCCAGCAGGGCGCGCAGCTTGCCCCGCGCCGTCAGCTCGCCGGCTTCCAGAACCAGCAGGGCATCGCCGGGGGCGGCCAGCGCTTCCTTGACGCCGGGGGCGATGCTGTCGTTGGCATCCCGCACGCGGATCAGCCGGCGGCCGCCGGTCATGGACAGGGCGGAAACCTCGCCGGCCAGGGCGCCGGGCCGCGCCGCCGCCTCGCGCGGCAGTTCGGCCAGGCGGAAGGGGTCGTCGCCGCCGAGCACCGCCTGTTGCAGGGCATCGGCGCGCTCGCGCGCCATGCCGGCATCCTCGCCGAACAGCAGCACCACGCGGGTGCCGCCCTGATCCTTCAGAAAGGCGCCGAAGCGGCGGCCGTCGAGCTTGGCCAAGGGTTCAGCCGGCCGCGGCCTGCCGCTGGAAGAAGGCGGCCAGGCGGGTGACGACATCCTCGGACGACTGCTCGACCAGCCGGGCGTAGAGCGCATCGCGCGAGGCGTCGGCCGCGAAGAACTGGTTGTCCGGCAGGTTGTAGGCGTCCAGCGTCCGCTCCGTGCCATTGGTCACCGGGCGGGGCGGCACCTCGTTGGTGGTGAGCTGCCAGTTGGTGGTGGCGTTGTAGCGGATGCGGGTGGGCAGGCCGTCGTTGCGGAAGCCTTCCGGCTCCACCCCGAAGGTGGTCAGCACCGTCAGCGTGTAGCGCGGCGAGGACTGGCCGCCGGACCACAGCCGCTCCTGCAGCGCGCGGCGCTGCAACTGGCCGAAGCGGTCGGGGATGCGGGCCACTTGGATGGCCCCCATCTCGGCCGAGATGGCGGTGCCACCCTCGGGGCGGGCATACATCGGCTGGAAGCCGCAGCCGCCCAGCGCCATGGCGCCGCCAAGCCCGAGCAGGCCGCGGCGGCGAAGCAGGGTTCTAGACAACGAAGTTGACGATGCGTCCCGGGACATGGATGCGCTTCCTGATCGGGCGCCCGGCGATGGCGCGCTGCACGTTCTCTTCCGCCTCGGCCAGGGCGAAGATCTCGGCCTCGCCGGTGCCGAGCGGCACGGCGAGGGTGGCCCGCAGCTTGCCCAGCACCTGGACCGCCAGGGTGACACTGTCGGCCGCTGCCAGGGAAGCATCCGATTCCGGCCAGGCGAGCTGGGCCACCAGGGTCTTCTGGTCGGCCCGCAGCAGCGACCACAGCTCCTCGGCCAGATGCGGCATCATCGGGCTGATCAGCCGCGCCATGGCTTCCAGCGCCTCGCGCCGCGCGGCGCCGTCCTGGGTGCCCGCGGCCTCCAGGGCGTTGGCGAACTCATGGATGCGGGCGACCGCGACGTTGAAGGCAAAGGTTTCCAGCGCCTCGGTCACGGCGGCGATGGTGCGGTGGGTGACGCGGCGGAGGTCGCGCGACACGCCGGCCTCGGGCGCCGTGCCCGGCGCCGGCAGGGTGGCCAGGCTGCCATGCACAAGGCGGAACAGCCGCTGGCTGAAGCGGGCGGCGCCGGACACGCCGGATTCCGTCCATTCCATGTCGCGGTCGGGCGGGTTGTCGGCCAGGATGAACCAGCGCGCGGTGTCGGCGCCGTAGCGGTCGATGATGGCGCCCGGGTCGATGGTGTTGCGCTTGGACTTCGACATCTTGTCGTTGCGCGACACGGTGACGGCGGTGCCGGTGGCCTTCTCCACGGCGCCGCCCTCGGGCGTCGCCTCCACCTCGTCCGGCGCCAGCCAGCGGCCGTCGGGGGCGCGGAAGGAGGCGTGCTGCACCATGCCCTGGGTGAACAGCCCGGCGAAGGGCTCGGGCGTCGCGATCTCGCCCATGCTGCTCAGCGCGCGGGTGAAGAAGCGCGAGTAGAGCAGGTGCAGGATCGCGTGCTCGATGCCGCCGATATACTGGTCCACCGGCAGCCAGCCATTGGCGGCCGCCGGCACCAGCGGCGTCTCGGCCTTCGGCGCCGTGAAGCGGGCGAAGTACCAGGAGCTGTCGACGAAGGTGTCGAAGGTGTCGGTCTCGCGCCGGGCTTGCGCGCCGCATTGCGGGCAGGCGGTATGCTTCCAGGTGGGGTGGTGGTCCAGCGGGTTGCCGGGGCGGGAAAAGTCCACGTCCTCGGGCAGCACCAGCGGCAGCTGGTCCTCGGGCACCGGCACGGGGCCGCAGCTCTCGCAATGGATCACCGGGATCGGGCAGCCCCAGTAGCGCTGGCGGGACACGCCCCAGTCGCGCAGGCGCCAGTTCACCACGCCGTTGCCGGCGCCCTTGGCTTCCAGCGCGTCGATCGCGGCGCGCTTGCCCTCGGCGGTGGTCTTGCCGTCCAGGAAGCCCGAGTTGAACAGCGTGCCGTCATCGGTATAGGCGGTCTTGCCGATGGCGAAGGACGCCGGGTCCTCGCCCGGCGGCAGCACCACCGGCGGCACCGGCAGGTCGTATTTGCGCGCGAAGTCGAGGTCGCGCTGGTCGCCGGACGGGCAGCCGAAGATCGCGCCCGTGCCGTATTCCATCAACACGAAGTTGGCGATCCAGACCGGAAAGGTCGCTCCCTCGATGAAGGGGTGCGCGACGCGCAGCCCGGTGTCGATGCCGCGCTTCTCCGCCTGCTCGATGGCGGCTTCCGAGGTGCCGAGGGAGCGGACCTCGGTGACGAACTTCGCGACCTCGGGGTTCGCCGCGGCGGCCGCGGCGGCCAGCGGGTGCTCGGCGGCCACCGCGATAAAGGACATGCCGAACAGCGTGTCGGGCCGGGTGGTGAAGACCTCCACCTCGTCCAGCCCCGCCGCCGGAGTGACCAGCGGGAAGCGCACGCGCGCGCCCTCGCTGCGTCCGATCCAGTTGGCCTGCATCAGCCGCACCCGCTCGGGCCAGCGGTCGAGGCCGCTGAGTGCCTCCAGCAGCTGCGGCGCGAACTTGGTGATGGACAGGAACCACTGCGACAGCTGCTTCTTCTCGACCAGCGCGCCGGAGCGCCAGCCACGGCCGTCGATCACCTGCTCGTTGGCCAGCACGGTGTTGTCCACCGGGTCCCAGTTGACCCAGCTCACCTTCCGCTCGGCGAGGCCGGCCTTCATGAACTGCAGGAACAGCTTCTGCTGCTGGCCGTAATAGGAGGGGTCGCAGGTGGCGAACTCGCGCTCCCACTCGATGGACAGGCCCATGCGCTGCAGCTCGCCGCGCATCGCCTCGATGTTGGCGTAGGTCCAGGCCGCCGGGTGCACGCCGCGCTCGCGCGCCGCGTTCTCGGCCGGCAGGCCGAAGGCGTCCCAACCCATCGGGTGCATCACCTGGTGGCCGCGGGCGCGCTTGTAGCGGGCCACCACGTCGCCCAGCGTGTAGTTCCGCACGTGCCCCATGTGGATCTTGCCCGAGGGGTAGGGGAACATCTCCAGCACGTAGTACTTGGGCTTGCTGCCATCCGGCACGTCCGGCGCGCGGAAGCAGGCGCCCGCGTTCCAGGCCGCCTGCCAGCGCGGCTCGGCCTGCCCGAAATCGTAGCGCGCGGGCTCGGCGCGGGAGGCCTGGTCTTGGAGGACGGTGTCGGTCATGGCGGCGGGCGGTCGATCCGGCTGCAAAGGGCGGGCAATGGCGAAGAGCCATAGGCGCCCGGGGGCGGCAAGGGAAGTGGCGACGGCCGGTGCCGGGTGGAGCGGGACACGCGGCCAACAGCGTCAGCGCCCCGCGACCAAGGCCGATCCCCGCAAACAAAGCCGAAAAAAGCAGGGGGGCCGGGGGAGTTCACCCCCCGGCCTTGCCCCCCGCCGCTTGTTCAGCGCGCCGCCGACTGGCTGCGCAGCTCGCGGGCGCGGGACAGCACCTGGTTTTCCAGGTCGGTGGCGGTGCTGGCGGCGGCCGGCGCATCAACCCAGCCGGCGCCCTGACGCACCTGACGGAACACGGTCACGCGCACGCCGTCCGAGCGCAGCTGGCGGCTGAGGATATAGGCGGTGGCGCGGAACCGCTCGTCCGGCGTGGCGGGGGGAGCGTACCAGTCGGTGATGATCACGCCGCCAAAGGGATCGGCGGAGGAGAGCGGCAGAAAGGACAGGGTGTCCAGCGTGGCGCGCCACAGATAGGCGTTGACGCCGATGCCGGTGCCGTCCTGGGCGCCGCCGCCGCCCTGCGGCTGCGAGCGGTCGGTTCCCACGATGAGGATGCCGTCGCCGCCACCCAGCCGGCCCTGCACGCGGGCGCGGCGGCTGTCATCGTAATATTCGTCGTTGCCGACAGGACGGCCCTGGCCGCAAGCGGCGAGGACAGGGAGGAGCAGCCCGAAGGCGAGGAGCTTGCGCATGGCCGCCGCACGATACGGAGGTGGGGGTTTCAGGCAAGGGGAAAAACGGCCGCCGGCCGCCGGGCACGAAAAAGGCGGCGGGTTGCCCCGCCGCCTTTCCGTAGCCCGATGATCCCGGAGGATCAGAAGGCGATGCGGCTGCCGAGCAGGAAGACGTCGGTCCGCAGGGTGTTGTTGCTGTTGCCCAGCGCGCTGTTCAGCAGGTCGAAGCCACCTTCCGAACGCTTCAGGTTGTTGTACTCGGCCACCAGCTGCAGGCCCGGGGCCAGCGTGTAGGCGGCGCCGACCGACCAGGCGCGATCGGTGCGCTCGCCGGTCTCGATGCGCTGGTTGCCCGCGCTCTTGCCGTTGTAGTAGTTCGCGCCGATCGTCAGGCCCGAGAAGGTGTAGGACCCGCCCAGGAACAGCTGGCTCATGTTGCGCGTGTCGAGGCGCGTGGCGTTGCCGGCGACGTTGGGCGAGGGGCGGGCCAGCAGGCCCAGACCGGCCTGGCCGTCACCCCACATGTAGTTGGCGCCGACCAGGAAGCCGTAGGCGGTCGCCTGCACACCGGCGGAGTAGACTTCCAGGCCGTGGCCGGAAGCGCCGTTGGTGTTGGAGGTCACGTCGGAGCCGATGTAGCCGACGTTCGCCTGCAGGCCGACGCCCGCGAAGGTGCCGCGGTAGCGGATGGCGGCCTGGCGCTCGTTGCGCAGGCGGAAGCCGCCCGGCACGCCGAGGCTGTTGCTGTAGCCGAAGGACGTCGCGCGGTCGCAGACCGAGGCCACCACGTCGTTGGTGCAGCCGGTGTCCTCGCCCTCGCCGTTGTTGAAGGCGAAGGAGGCGCCGAAGTCGAAGCCGAAGAACTGCGGGGAGGTGTAGATGACCTTGGAGCTGTCGCTCAGCGCGCCACCGGCGATGTAGGCCGGGCGGCTCGGGCCGGTCACGTAGTCGTACACGTCGCCGTCGACGCCGCCCGTGCCGAAGTTGGTCACGAAGCCGGTCAGCAGGGCGCCGAGCACCACGCCGTCCTCGTCACCCACGCGGAGCTGGCCGAGGGTCGGCGAGGCGACCCACATGTACATCTCGTCGGTGTCGAACTGGGTCTTGCTGGAGGTGTTGGCGGTGGCGCCGCGGTTGAAGTCCACCTGCATCTCGACGGTGGCACCGTAGGTCAGGCCGTTGGCGGCCTTGCCCTCGACGATCACGTGGATCTCGGTGTCGGACGCGAAGTCGGACTTGCCGTTGCGGACCGTGGTGGCCGGGGTGGTGCCAACCGAGGAGCCGTCCTGGTTGGTGAACGCGTAGTTGAAGCGGAAGTAACCACCGACGCGAACCGTCGGCGCCTGCTGGGCGACAGCCTCACCCGGGCCAAACAAAGCGGCGGCGGCCACAGCGGTGGTCGCCAGCAAAATCTTGCGCATCCCAAAACCTCCTCACGCGCCGGACTTGCCGGCTGTTCCCGCGGCCCACCTGTCCCCCTCGACAAGCTACCCAGCACTGCACGCAGCGCAGGGTCAGGCCCGGGCGGACTATGGTTCACCGCAAAGAATGGGGGCAATGCCCTGCGACGGTCGGGCGCGACATCAACGAGACACTGTGGCGCCAGGGCCACAGCCCCGGGGCCCGCAGGCCCGGCTTGAGCCGCGGGCGCGCCGCTTCTACCGTCCGGTGCATCATGAATGTCATCGCCCCCGCGCTGCAGCGGATCCAGGACCGCATCGCCACCGCCTGCGCCAATGCCGGCCGCAGCCCCGGCGGCGTCACGCTGGTCGCCGTGTCGAAGACCCATCCGGCCGATTCGGTGGCCGAGGCCCTGGCCGCCGGGCAGCTCTGCTTCGGCGAGAACCGGGTGCAGGAGGCGGCCGGCAAGTTCCCGCCCCTGCGCCCCGCCCACCCGGCGCTGCGGCTGCACCTGATCGGCGCGCTGCAAACCAACAAGGCGCGCGACGCCGTGCGGGTGGCCGACGTGATCGAAAGCCTGGACCGCCCCCGGCTGGCCGCCGCCCTGGCCGAGGCGATGGCGCGCGAAGCCCGCCGCCCCGCCCTGCTGATCCAGGTCAACATCGGCCGCGAGCCGCAGAAGGCGGGCATCGACCCCGACGCGACAGAGGACTTTCTGGCCGAATGCCGCGAGGCGCATCGGCTGCGCATCGACGGCCTGATGTGCATCCCGCCCGCCGGGGAGCCGCCGCGGCCGCATTTCGCGGCCCTGGCCAGCCTGGCCGGCAGGTTGCGACTCGAAACCCTGTCCATGGGCATGAGCGGCGACTTCGAGGACGCGATCGCCGAGGGCGCCACCCATGTGCGGGTGGGCAGCGCCATCTTCGGCAGCAGGCCCTACCCGGCGTAGGCGGGGCGAAAGCCGCCGCCGCCGCTCTGGCGCTGGACCTGCCGCCCCCACCCGGCCTACCCCTGCCGCATGCCGCGCTTCCTCGCCCTCGCCCTCGCCCTGCTGCTGTCCGCCCTGCCCGCCCTGGCGCAGGCGGGCGAAAGCGCGCCGGTGCGGTCGGAGCGCGCCACCATGACCCTGGCGGCCGAGGTTGCCAGCGTGGCGCCGGGGCAACCCTTCCGCATCGGGCTGCGCCAGCGGCTGGCGCCCGGCTGGCACACCTACTGGAAGAACCCGGGCGACGCCGGGCTGCCGCCCGAGCTGGCGCTGTCCCTGCCGGACGGGGCCTCGGCGGGGGCCTTCTCCTGGCCGGCGCCGCAACGCATCCCGTTCGGGCCGCTGGTCAATTATGGCTACGAGGGCGCGGTGCTCCTGCCGCTGGTGGTGACGCCGCCGCCCGGACTGCGCCCCGGGCAATCCTTCACGGTCGAGGCCAGCGGGCAGTGGCTGGTTTGCGCCCAGGTCTGCATCCCCGAGGAAGGCAGCTTCAGCCTGACCCTGCCGGTGGAAGCCTCCGCCCGCCCCGACCCGGCCATGGCACCGCTGTTCCTGCAAGCCGAGTCGGAACTGCCCCGCCCCGCCCCCTGGCCGGCGCGAATCGGCTTCGACGGCCAGCAGGGCGCGTTGCTGCTGCAAGGCGCCGACCTGTCGCCGGCGGCGGTGAAGGAGGCATATTTCTTTGCGGCCGAGGGCGGCGTGCTGGACCACGCGGCCGCGCAGCCGCTGCAGGTGGCCGCGGGCGGCCTGCGGCTCGGCCTGCCGCGCGGCGAACAACCGCTGCCCGCCACGGTGGAAGGCGTCGTGGCGATCACCGATGCCGCCGGCAGCCGCAGCGCCTATGCCGTGTCCGCCATTCCCGGCCCGGTGCCGCCGGTGCTGGCGGCGCCGCCCGGCCTGCCGCTGGGGCGGGCGCTGCTGTGGGCGGCCCTGGGCGGGCTGATCCTCAACCTGATGCCCTGCGTGTTTCCCATCCTGGCCATGAAGGCGCTGGGCCTGGCGCGGTTGTCCGGCGCCGCCAGGGCCGAGGTGCGTGCGCATGCCGCCAGCTACAGCGCCGGGGTGGTGCTGTCGTTTCTGGCGCTGGCCGGGCTGTTGCTGGCCCTGCGGCTGGCGGGGCAAAGCGCCGGCTGGGGCTTTCAGTTCACCTCGCCCCTATTCGTGACACTGGCGGGCTGGCTGATGCTGGCGGTGGGGCTGAACCTGTCCGGCGTGTTCCAGATGGGCAGGCCGGTCGCGGCCGGCGGCGCCCTGGCGGGGCGGGGCGGGCACCTGGGCAGCTTCAGCACCGGCGCGCTGGCGGTGCTGGTGGCCACGCCCTGCACCGCGCCCTTCATGGCCGCCGCCATCGGTGCCGCGCTGGCCATGCCGCCGGCCGCCACCCTGGCGGTGTTCGGCGCCATGGGGCTGGGCATGGCGGCGCCCTATGGCGTGCTGGCGCTGCTGCCCGGGCTGGCGCGCCGCCTGCCCCGCCCCGGCGCCTGGATGGAGCGGCTGAAGCAGGCGCTGGCCTTTCCCATGTACGGCGCCGCGCTGTGGCTGCTGTGGGTCTTGGCGCAGCTGGCCGGGCCGGGCGCGCTGGCGGCGGCGCTGGCCGGCGGGCTGGCGGTGGGCTTCGCGGCCTGGGCCCTGGGCCTCGCGCAGCTGTCGCGCGGCCGGGGCCGCTGGCTGGGGCGCCTTGCCGGCGGCCTGGCGCTGCTGGGCGCCGCCGCGCTGCTGCCCGCCCTGCTGCGCGACACCCCGCCCGCCGGCAGCGCCGCCGCCGCCGCCCGCACCGGGGAAGAGGCCTGGTCGGCCGAGCGGGTCGCCGCCGGCCGGGCGGAGAACCGCCCGGTCTTCGTCAACCTCACCGCCGCCTGGTGCATCACCTGCAAGGTCAACGAGCGGGTGGCGCTGGATACCGAGGTCGTGCGGGCGGCCTTTGCCCGCCGCAACGTGCTGGCCCTGACCGGCGACTGGACGCGCGGCGGCGCGGCCATCGGCAACCTGCTGCGCGAGCACGGGCGGGAAGGCGTTCCGCTGTACCTGCTCTACCCCGCGGGGGGCGGCGCGCCCGTGGTGCTGCCGCAGGTGCTGACCGAATCGATCCTGCTGCGGGCGCTCGACGGCTAGCCGCCAGGCAGGCCGGACAGCCCGGCGGGGGACAGGGTGAAGATCTCGCAGCCTTCCGCCGTCACGCCGATGCTGTGCTCGAACTGCGCGGACAGGCTGCGGTCGCGGCTGACGGCGGTCCAGCCGTCGGCCAGCACCTTCACCTCCGCGCGGCCCGCGTTCACCATGGGCTCGATGGTCAGGAACATCCCGGCGCTCAGCCGGCGGCCCTGGCCCGGCTGGCCATGGTTCAGCACGTCCGGCGCATCGTGATAGCGGCGTCCGAGGCCGTGGCCGCAGAAGTCCCGCACCATGGCGAAGCGCGCGGCCTCCACATGGCTCTGCATGGCGAAGCCGATGTCGCCCAGCGTCGCGCCCGGGCGCACCGCCGCGATGCCGCGCATCATCGCCTCATGCGCCACCGCGATCAGCCGCGCCGCGCGGGTGCCGATGCGGCCGACCGCATACATGCGGCTGCTGTCGCCGTGCCAGCCGTCCAGGATCACCGCGAGGTCGATGTTCAGGATGTCGCCTTCCGCCAGCACCCGCCCCCCGGGGATGCCGTGGCAAACCACGTGGTTGAGCGAGATGCAGGTGGCATGCGCGTAGCCGCGGTAGCCCAGCGAGGCCGGCACGCCGCCCTGCCGCAGGATAAAGGCGTGGCACAGGCGGTCGAGCTCCGCCGTGGTGGTGCCCGCCCGCACCTGCGCCGTGATCATGTCGAGCGTGGCGGCGGCCAGCCGCCCGGCCGCCCGCATGCCGGCGAAATCCTCCGGCGCGTGCAGGGTGATGCGGCGTTCGGCCCTGGTGTCGTTCATGGCTGTTCCGAAGAAGAAGCGTCAGGCCGCCTGCCGGCCGGCGCCGGCCAGGGGAACCCCGGCATGCAGTTCCGCGATCATCTGCCCCGCGAAGGCGGGCACGGCGGCGCCCGGCAGCAGGTGCGGGCGCAGAATGGCGATGGGCGCGTCGAAGATCAGAAAGCGCGCGCGGGCGAGGTCCTCGTCCCGCACGGCACCGTCGCCGCAACGGGCGACGCAGGCGCGGAAGGCCTGGTCCATGTCCTCTTCCAGCCGCTCCATCTCCCGGCGCAGCGCCTCGGGCGGCGGCGCGTCCTCGAACAAGGCGACGGGCTCGTGCAACAGCACGAAGCGGGCGCGGTGCCCGTCCTCGGCCACCCAGGGCAACAACGCCAGCGCGGCCTCGCGCGGCCGGCCGGCCCGCAGCAGCGGCACCAGCACCGCCGCCAGCGCGCCGTAGCCGGCGTTCCAGGCGGCGGCGAGGATGGCGGAGCGCGATTCGAAGCGATGATAGATCGAGCCGGTGGGCGCGCCGACGCGGCGGGCGATGGCCTGCAGGGTCGCGGCGCCGGGGCCGCCCTCGGACACCAGGGCGGTGGCGGCGTCCACGAAGTGGCCGGCGGCGAAGCGGGCGGTTCTGACCATGCAAATGGAATACACGTTCTAGAATAGATCGTCCAGAACCCGGCGGCCCCCGCTTTCCCGCCCCCCGCCCCCGTGGCAAACTGCCTGCCATCATGGACACCCCACCGGGCCGCAAGCCTTCCCGCCCCCGGCGGGACATTCCCGCCGGCAAGCCGCCCGATGCGTCCCGGCTGCGGGAGGCTGCTTTGGCGCATCTCGCCCGCTTCGGCACCACCGAGGCCGGGTTGCGCCGCGTGCTGGAGCGCCGCGTGGACCGCTGGGCCCGCCGGGCCGAGGGCGAAGGCCAGCTGGCCGAGACCATCGCCCCGCTGGCCAGCGCCGGCCGCGCCGCCGCCGCCGAGGTCGCGCGCGCGCTGGCCAGCGTCGGCGCCGTGGACGACGAGGCCTTCGCCGCCGCCCGCACCCGCCGGCTGGCGCAATCCGGCCGGTCGCGCCGCGCCATCGCGGCCCACCTGGCGGCCAAGGGCGTCGACGGCGGCACCGCCGGCGCGCTGCTGGAGGAGGTGGACGAGCTGAACGCCGCGCTGGGCCACCTGAAGCGCCGCCGCGCCGGCCCCTTCGCGGCCGGGCACCCGCCCACCCCCGAGGCCCGCCTCAAGGCCCTGGCCGCCCTGGCCCGCGCCGGCTTTTCCCGCGATCTGGCCGAGCGCGCGCTGGACCTCGACCCCGAGGAAGCCACCGACCGCCTGCTGGCCGCCCGCCGTGGATGAGCCGCCCGACCCCCTGAAGCCGCCCGACGGCTTCAGCATGACCGGCTTCCGGCGCGGGCTGCGCGCGGCCCTGCCGCTGATGCTCGGCCTCGCCCCCTTCGGGCTGGTGGTGGGCGTGGTGTCCCAGGGCCAGGGCCTCACGCTGTTCGAGACGCTGCTGATGTCCGCCGCGGTGTATGCCGGCACCGCCCAGCTATTGACCATGCAGCTCTGGGCCGACCCGGCGCCATTGCTGGCCGCCGCCCTCGCCACCTTCGCCGTGAACGTGCGGATGGTGCCGATGGGCGCCGCGCTGGCGCCGGTGCTGGACCGCATGCGCGGCTGGCGGCGCTGGCTGGCGGCCGGCACCATCGTGGACCATTCCTTCGCGCTCGGCGTGGCCGACATGCGCGGGGGCGCGCGGGACGGCGGCTTTCTGCTGGGCATCGGCGTGGTGCTGTGGCTCGCCTGGGTGCTGGTCGCGACGCTGGGCCACGTGTTCGGCGGGCTGGTGCGGCTGCCGGCGGGCAGCCCGCTGTTTTTCGCCGCCACCGCCACCTTCTGCGCCCTGCTGGTGCCACTGTGGCGTGGCCGGCGCGAGCTGTGGCCCTGGCTGCTGGCCGCCGGCGTGGCCTTGGCCGCCGCCCGCCTCGGCCTGCCGCAGCCGGTGCCGCTGCTGGGCGGCGCCCTGTCCGGCGCCGCGCTGGCCGCCTGGCAGGAGCGCCGCGCGTGACGCCCGAGGCATTGCTGCGCACCGACGTGCTGCTGGCCATCCTGGTCATGGCCGTGGTGACCTTTCTGTGCCGCGTCGGCGGTTACGCCATCCTGCGCGTGGTGCGGCCGCCGCCCTTTCTGGACGCCATGCTGCGCAACATCCCGGGGCCACTCTTCGCCGCCTACGTGGCGCTGGCCCTGTCGCGACTAGGGCCGGCCTCGTGGCTGGCGGCGCTCGCCGTGGTGGCGACACAGTGGAAGACCGGGAACCTGGGGTTGTCGATCATCGTGGGGGTGGCGGCGGTGGCGCTGCTGCGGCCGTTCATCGGGGGGTGACGGGGCGGGGCGCCGCCAGGGGCGCTGCCCCTGGACCCCGCCGGGGTGGCTGAGCCACCCCGGACCCCGGCATCAGAAAGCGTGTTGTCTGCTATCCACAGGAAGCCAGAGCCGCGGGCGGGATTTTCATGATGATCCCAAAGGCAGATCGTCGGTCGCGGGGGATCGAAAACCCCTGGCGCGATGCGGAAAAACAGATGGCGGGGTCTGGGGGGACACTGTCCCCCCAGCGGGGGTCCAGGGGGCGGCGCCCCCTGGCCGACGCCTCAGATCGCCGCCGCCGCGAAGATGCGGGACACGTCCCCCCGCCATTCGCCGTGGAACAGCCGCAGCCACTTGTCCGCCTGGGTTTCGCCGGTGGCGACGATCTCCTCCAGCGGCGCCAGGTACACCTCCTCGCCCAGGCCGCGCGCCTTTAAACCGTCGCGGGCGATGGCGACCGCGTCGGCCGCCACCTCGCGCACCGTGCGGCCCCCGAAGGGGGTGGTCAGGCCGCCTTCGGGCACGGCCACGCGCAGCGCCTGCATCTCGGCCACCGGCCAGTCGCGCACCAGGGCGCCGGCGGCGGCGAGCGCCGCGGGGTCGTAGAGCAGGCCGGTCCAGAAGGCGGGCAGGGCATGCAGCATCTCGGGGCTGCCGGCGTCCGCGCCGCGCATCTCCAGGAAGCGCTTGAGCCGCACGTCGGTGAAGACCGTGGTCACGTGGTCGGCCCAGTCGCCCATGGTGGCGGAAACGCCGGGCTGGGCGGGCAGGCCCTTGGCCATGAAGTCGCGGAACGAGGCGCCGGCGCAGTCGATCCAGCGGCCGTCGCGCATGATGAAATACATGGGCACGTCGAGCACGTAGTCGACGAAGCGCTCGAAGCCGAAGCCCTGCTCGAAGGCCACGGCGGGGATGCCGGTGCGGTCGGGGTCGGTTTCGGTCCAGACGCGGCCGCGCAGCGTGCGCAGCCCGTTGGGCTTGCCTTCCAGAAAGGGCGAGTTGGCGAAGAGCGCGGTGGCGACGGGTTGCAGCGCCAAGCTGACGCGCAGCTTGCTCACCATGTCCGCCTCGCTGCCGAAGTCGAGGTTCACCTGCACGGTGCAGGTGCGCAGCATCATGTCGAGCCCCATGCGGCCGACGCGCGGCATGTAGTTGCGCATGATCATGTAGCGGCCCTTGGGCATCCAGGGCATGTCGTCGCGTCGGGCCAGCGGGTGGAAGCCCAGCGGCGCGAAGCCCATGCCGAGCGGCCCCGCCACGGCGCGGGTTTCCTCCAGGTGGTTCTGCAGCTCCGCCCAGCCGGCGTGCAGGTCGGCCAGCGGCGCGCCGGACAGCTCGAACTGCCCGCCGGGCTCCAGGCTGATGCTGGCCTTGCTTCGCGTCAGGCCGATCGGGTTGCCGGCATCCAGGATCGGCGCCCAGCCCTTGGGCTGGAAGCCTTCCAGCAGCTGCCGGATGCCGCCAGCGCGCGGCGCGCCCGGGTCATAGGGCGGCGCCCGGTGGTCGTCGTGATAGAAACCGAATTTCTCGTGCTCCGTGCCGATGCCCCATTCGGAGCGGGGCTTGGAGCCCTGATCGAACCACGCGGCGAGCTGCCGCCGGTCGGTGATCGGCGTGAGATCGGCCTCGCCGGGATTGGACATTCTGGGAACCTGCGATCCGTTTCAGCGTGGGCCGGGAAAGCCCGTCTTGGAAACGGGGTTTGCCGCATGATCAGGCCACGGTCCAGTCGCCCGCCATGGCCTGGAGGACGGCGAGCCCCGCGACCGCCGCCGTCTCGGCCCGCAGGATGCGCGGGCCAAGGGCGACAGAGGAGACACAGGAACGCCGCGCCAGGGCTTGGAGTTCCTCTGGCGCGAAGCCGCCCTCGGGGCCGATCAGCAGGGCCAGCGGTGGCGCGCGGCCGGCCACCCGCTGCGCCAAAGATGGGGCCGCGCCGCGCTCATGCCCCAGCAGGATCGGCGTGCCGTCCCAGGCATCCAGCGCCCGGTGCAGGTCCAGCGCCGGCGCGATGCGCGGCAGGTCCAGCCGCTCGCACTGCTCCGCCGCCTCGCGCGCGATGGCGGCCAGCCGCTGCTCGTTCACCCGGCCCACCACGCCGCGCGCCGTCAGCACGGGGTGGATGGAGGCCACGCCGAGTTCGGTCGCCTTTTCCACCACCCACTCCATGGCATCCCGCTTCAGGGGGGCCAACAGCAGGCGGATGTCGGGGCCGGCGGCCTGCGGGCGCGACTGCGACTCCGGCACCAGGGTCGCCTTGTCCTTGCGCAGCGTGCCGATGCGGGCGCGCCATTCGCCATGGCGTCCGTTGAACAGCAGCACCGCATCGCCCTCTCCCTTGCGCATCACCTGCCCCAGGTAGTGGCCCTGGCCGGGCAAAGCGGGCACATCCTCCCCCAGCGCGAGATCGGCTTCGACGAACAGGCGGGGGATGGACATGGGCGGCTCCACAGGAACAGGCGGCGCGGTGCCGCATACCGACATCCGCGCCCAGGGCTGGGTGGCGCATCTGCCCCGGGGCTGGCAAGCCTATGCGCTGCTGATGCGGCTGGACCGGCCGATCGGCATCTGGCTGCTGCTGCTGCCCGGGCTCTGGGCCTTCGCGCTGGCGGCGCCGGGCTGGGGCAGCGGGCTGTGGCTGGCGCTGCTGTTCGGGCTGGGGGCGGCCATCATGCGCGGTGCCGGCTGCATCGTGAACGACCTGTGGGACCGCGACCTGGACAAGCTGGTCAGCCGCACCGCCGCGCGGCCGCTGGCGTCCGGTGCCGTCTCGGCCAAGCGGGCTACCGCCTTTCTGGTGCTGCTGCTGGCGCTCGGGCTGGCCATCCTGCTCAGCCTCAACCTCCTGTCCATCGGCCTTGGCGTGCTGTCGCTGCTGCCGGTGGCCTTGTACCCGGCCGCCAAGCGCGTGACGGACTGGCCGCAGGCGGTGCTGGGCCTCACCTTCTCCTGGGCCGCGCTGATGGGATACGCGGCCGCCACCGGCCGGCTGGACGGCGCCGCCTTCGCCCTCTACGCCGCCGCCTTTCTGTGGATCCTGGGCTACGACACCATCTACGCCCACCAGGACCGCGAGGACGATGCCATGGTCGGCATCCGTTCCTCCGCGCTGACACTGGGCGAGCGCACCCGCCCCTTTCTGGTCGCCTGCTACGGTGGCGTGGTGGCGCTGCTGGCGCTGGCGGGGTGGCTCGGCGGCAGCGGCCCCTGGTTCTGGCCCGCCCTGCTGGTGCCGGCCGCCCACCTCGCCTGGCAGGTGGCGCGGCTCGACATCCACGACGCGCCCCTTTGCCTCCGGCTGTTCCAAAGCAACCGGCAAACCGGCCTGCTGATCGCCCTCGCCTTTCTGGCCGGCCGCCTGTGACCGGCCCCGCCCTGCTGGACCCCGAAGCCTTTATCGCCGCCCACACCGCCCTGGCCCGCCCCGCCCTGGTGCCGGAGGTGGAGCTCTACCTCGCCACCGAGATCACCCCGATCTGGCAGGCCACCGAGGACTGGCTGGCGCAGCGCGACATCGAGCCGCCCTTCTGGGCCTTTGCCTGGCCCGGCAGCCAGGCGCTGGCCCGGCTGATGCTGGACGGCACCGTGGCGGTGCGCGGCCACCGGGTGCTGGACTTCGCCGCCGGCGGCGGGCTGGCCGCCATCGCCGCGATGCGGGCCGGCGCCGCCTTCGCCGAGGCCGCCGAGATCGACCCCCTGGCCCTGGCCGCGACGCGCCTCAACGCCCGCCACAACGGGGTGGCCGTCGCGACGCCGGACGGCGACGTGGTGGGCAGCGCCTGCCGCTGGGACACCGTGCTGGCCGGGGACGTCTGCTACGAGGCGCCGATGACCGGCCACATCATGCCCTGGCTGCGCCGCATGGCCGCCGCGGGCGCGACCGTCCTGCTGGCCGACCCGGGGCGGGCCTACCTGCCCAAGCAGGGGCTGGAAGCCGTGCAGCGCTTTCCCGTGCCGGTGACGCGGGAGCTGGAGGACCGGGACGTGCGCGAGGTGACGGTGTATCGCGTGCTGGGCTAGCGCGGGCCAGGGGCGCCGCCCCTGGACCCAGCCGGGGTGGCTGAGCCACCCCGGACCCCGGCAGCAGAAAGTGATGCGGGGCTTGCCGGGGATCGATGCAGGCCGTGACACGCGAATATTTCTGAACAATCCCGCCTGCGGTCAGCGTCCGGATCGGTCTTTTCGCTCCGATGCTTTCTGATGGCGGGGTCTGGGGGCAGCGCCCGCGGTCTTCGTCACGCCACCGCGCGGCGCTTCCGCTTGCGCAGGAATTCCCGCAGGTCGAAGGCCCCCAGCGCCAGGGTGGCGCCGAAGTAGGAGGCGATCCCCACCGCCACCAGCACGCCCAGCGCCACGAATCGCCACAGCCCGGCGGCCGGGAACAGGATCTGGTCCAGCCCCCACAGCACGGCGCCCATGGCAAGGGCGGCGGCCAGCAGGCGCCAGGCGTTGCGGCGCAGCGCGCGGTCCGCCACCCAATGGCCGCGGCGGGATAGGATCAAGGCCAGCAGCCCGGCATTGGCCCAGGACGACAGCGCGGTGGCCAGCGCGATGCCCACGTGCTGCAGTTGCGGCGTCAGCACCAGGTTGAGGCACAGGTTGAAGGCCACCGTGGCGATGCCGATCTTGACCGGCGTTCCCGTATCCCCCCGCGCGAAGAAGCCGGGGGCGAGGGACTTGATCAGCACATAGGCCGGCAGGCCCAGCGCGTAGGCGGCCAGGGCGGGCGCGGTGGCGGCCACCTTGTCGGCGGTGAATTCGCCGCGCTGGAACAGCACGGTCAGCATGGGCTGCGCGGTGACGATCAGCGCCACGGCGGCGGGCAGGGTCAGCGCCAGCGACAGCTCGATGCCGCGGTTGATGGAGCGGTGGGCGGACAGCGCCTTGCCGCCGCGCAGCTGGCGCGACAGCACCGGCAGCAGCGCCGTGCTCATGGCCGCGCCCACCACGCCGAGCGGCAGCTGCGCCAGGCGGTCGGCGTAGTTCAGGTAGGAGATGGCGCCGGCCGGCAGCCAGGAGGCGATGAACATGTCCACCGCCAGGTTCAGCTGCGTCACGCTCGCCCCCAGCACGCCGGGCACCATGCGGCGGATCACCTGCCGCGTGTCCTCGGTCAGCTTGGGAAAGGAGATCAGCCGGAAGCCCAGCCCCGCCTTGTGCGCGGCCCACACCACCACGGCCAGCTGCATGACGCCGGACGCCATGGTGCCCCAGGCCAGCGCGTGGGCGGGCGTGGCGACAAACGGCGTCAGCGCGAACAGCGAAACGATGGCGCACAGGTTGAACAGCAGCGGTGCCCCGGCGGCGAGGGCGAACTTGTCGGCCGCGTTCAGCACGCCGGACACCAGCGCGGTCAGGCAGATGAACAGCAGGTAGGGGAAGGTGATGCGCGACAGCTCCACCACCAGCTCGAAGCGGAACGGCTCGTCCAGCAGGCCTGGCGTCAGCACGGACATCAGCTGTGGCATGAACACCATGCCCATGACCACCAGCAGCGACAGCCACAGCGTCATCAGCGTCGCCATCCGTTCGGCCAGCAGGCGCGCCTTGGCGGGGCCGTCCAGCGTCAGGGCGGCGGTGAAGGCGGGCACGAAGGCGGCGTTGAAGGCGCCTTCGCCGAACAGGCGGCGAAACATGTTGGGCAGCCGCAGCGCCAGGAAAAAGGCGTCCGCCACGGGCCCGGCGCCGAGAAAGGCTGCGATCAGCATGTCCCGCGCGAAGCCGAGGATGCGGCTGGCGAAGGTCCAGCCGCCGATGGTGACGATGTTGCGGAACATGCGGGGCCGTGTGCCGTGCAGGGCCGGGGATGTAAAGCGGGAAGCGTGGCGCAGGTGGGGACCGGAAGGTCAGGGGAATGAATTCCCCTGAAGCCCCTTCTTTTTTCTATCCGCTTTCGGTCAGGCGGAATGGAACGGGCGGTCTTTCACTTGGAAAGCCGGCTCATAGCGGCGGCGCCGTCCAGCGCCCATCCCGAGAACAGACAGGAAAAGGAAAGGGTTCGGGGAATTCATTCCCCGACCTTCAACGTCGTCGGCGGGGGAGGCTTTCAGGCGTCGGCGACCGGCGCGGCCGCGCCCTGCTGGCCGCCGCGGCGGCTTTGCCACAGGGCCACGAAGTCGATCGGCGTCAGCAGCACGGGCGGGAAGCCACCGTCGCGCGTCACGTCCGCCAGGATGTTGCGGGCAAAGGGGAACAGCAGGCGCGGGCATTCCACCAGCAGCAGCGGCTCCACCATCTGCGGCTCCACGTTGACGGTGAAGATGCCGCAATAGACCAGTTCGGCGATAAAAGCGGTCTGGCCGTGCGCCTGGGCGTCGGCGCGGATGTTCAGCGACACCTCGAAGACATTGCCGCCGTCCTGCAGGGCGCGGGCCTGCACGTCGAGCTGCAGGTCGATGCGCGGCTGCTCGCGCAGCGTGGTGAAGATCTCCGGCGCGCCCGGCACCTCGAAGGACAGGTCCTTGGTGTATTGCAGGTTCAGCAGCAGCGGGCCCTGGGGCTGGCCGGGCTGGGGGGCGGCGGCGCCGTTGGGGACGGGCGGGGTGGTGTCGGACATGGGCTGGGCCTCGCGGGGTGTGCGGCGATCAGGCGCGCGGGGTAGCACGCCGGGGGGCGGCTGTCAGGAGCGACCGGCCCTCAGCCGTGCTTCCAGCTGATGACCGCCGGCGGCGGCGCGGTGGGGTCCACGCGCAGCCATTCGCCGTTGCCGATGGACTGCCCCGTCATGGACATGATGAACCCCCAGTGGGTGATCACCACCGTCTGCGCCCAGTCCTCCAGCGCCGACATCTCTCCGCGGAACAGGGCGGCGCGGGCTTCCACCTGGTCGGCGGGCTCCTCGGCGGCGGGCCACCAGACCTCGTCGATATGGGCCAGCTCGTGGTCCGGCCAGTCCAGCGCCAGCCGGCTGCGCGGCGTGCCGATGTCGCAGGCGAAGGCGAAGCGCTCGCGCACCAGGGGCTGGATGGTGACCGGCAGCCCGAGCCGACGGGCCAGCGGGGCCGCCGTCTGCATGGCGCGGGTATAGGGGCTGGCCAGAATGCGGCGGATGCCGCCGGGCCCGGCCTCGGCCAGCAGCGCCTCGGCCGCCGCTTCCGCCTGCCGGTGGCCCAGCTCGGTCAGCTTGGGGTCCTCGATGCCGGGGTCCCGGCGGGTGGCGGTGAAGTGCAGGTTGAACTCGCTTTGGCCGTGGCGCAGCAGGATCATGGGGGAACTTTCGCTGGGGCGCCGCGGCCGGGCGGCGCGATTCCACCGGGCTGGTGGCGAATCGGCCCCGCCGGGCGTTGCGGCCGTGACAGGCGCACCCTAAGTGACGCCACATGAGGAGAATGCAATGTCTGGCGGCTTTCCAGTCGAACTGATCCTGTTCGCGATGATCGCGGCGTTCCTGGTGCTTCGGCTGCGGAGCGTGCTCGGCCGTCGCCAGGGTTTTGAGCGGACGCCGCAGGCACAGGGGCCCGCCGAAGCCGTGCGTCCCGGTCCGCAGGCGGTCCCGGACGCCGTGCCGGCGGTCCCGGCGCGCGGCGTGCCGGATGCCCGCACCCCGGCCGGACAGGGGCTGGCCCGCATCCGCGCGCAGGACGGCAGCTTCGACCCCGCGTTGTTCCTGGGCGGGGCCGAGGGCGCGTTCCGCATGATCGTCGAGGCGTTCGCCAACGGCGACCGCGCGACGCTGCGCAACCTCTTGTCGGACGACACCTATGCCGGCTTCGAGGGCGCCATCGTGGCGCGCGAAACGGCGGGCGAGCGCCAGCGCACCGAAATCCGCAACGTGCAGGACATGGTGATCGAGGCCGCCGACCTGCGCGGCACGGTGGCCGAGATCACGGTGCGCATCGTGTCCGACCAGATCAACATCACCACGGCGGCGGATGGCAGCGTGGCCTCGGGCCATGACGGCGTCACCGAGATCACCGACCTGTGGACCTTCCAGCGCGACCTGCGCAGCGGCGAGCCCGTCTGGAAGCTGGTCAGCACCGGCGCGGCGTAACGCTTGCTGCGCCTCGCCGTCGCGGCCGCCGCCCTGCTGGGGCTGGCGGCCTGCACGCCGCCCGAGCCGCGCCGGGTGGCCGAGTTGCCCGGCTGGGGGGAGGACGCCCTGGCCGAGGCCATTCCCGCCTACCTGTCCGGCTGCGGAAAGCGGACCCCGGTGCAGACCGCGGCCCTGTGCGCCGAGGCGGCGGCCCTGCCGCCGGGCGACCATGCCGCCGCCCGCGACTTCTTTGAACGCAACTTCACCCTGCGCCCCGCCGGCGAGGGTCTGATGACCGGCTACTACGAGCCGGAGCTGCGCGGCGCCGCCACCGCCTCCCCCGACTATTCCGTGCCGCTGCACCGCCGGCCCGCCGACCTGGTGGAGGTCGACCTGAGCGCCTTCGCGCCCGACCTGAAGGGCCGCCGCACCGCCGGGCGGGTGGAAGGCGGCCGCCTGCGGCCCTACCCCGACCGTGCCGCGATCGAGGCCGGCGATGGCAGCGCCCTGCTGTTCCTGGCGGACCCGGTGGACCGCTTCTTTCTGCAGATCCAGGGTTCGGGCCGGGTGGTGCTGCCGGATGGCGGCGTGCGCCGCGTCGGCTATGACGGGCAGAACGGCCGGCCCTACGTGCCGATCGGCCGCCTGCTGGCCGACGAGGGCGCCATTCCGCGCGCCGAGGTGTCCATGCAGTCCATCCGCGCCTGGCTCGCCGCCGCCGGCCCGGACCGGGCGCGGGCGATGATGGACCGAAACCCGTCCTATGTGTTTTTCCGCGACGTCCCCGCCCGGCCGGACCAGGGCCCCACGGGCGCGCAGGGCGTGCCCCTGACGCCGCTGCGCTCCATCGCCGTGGACCGGGCCGAGATCCCGCTGGGCAGCCCCGTCTGGGTGGTGGCGCGCGACCCGCGCAGCGGCGCCCCGCTGCGCCGGCTGGTGCTGGCGCAGGATACCGGCGGCGCCATCCGTGGCCCGGCGCGGGCCGACCTGTTCTGGGGATGGGGCGAGGCCGCCGCCCATGCCGCCGGCCCGATGCAGGAACGCGCGACGCTGTACGTGTTGCAGCCACGCAACAACCCCGCGCCGGACGCCGGATAGCCGCCGGCACCTGCCACTTTTCCTGTTTCCCGGCGTTGCGACACGCAGTGGACGGCGCTTCCGCCCCGTCCAGGGCAAAGGCACCGGTCACACGGGCAGGAGACGCGACGTGAGCGATTACACGACCCCCCATGCTCACCCAAGCTTGGCCCAGCCCGCCCCGGGCGCGGCCTACGCCACCCCTTATGGCGGGATGGAGCGTGGCCTCCGGCGCATGTCCTGGGGCGCCATCCTGGCCGGCGTCGCCATCGCGCTGGTCGTCCAGGCGGCGCTGAGCCTACTGGGCATCGGCATCGGCGTCGCCACGCTGGACCCGGCCACCGGGCAAAGCCCCAACGCCAGCACGCTGTCGATCGCCGCCGCCGCCTGGTACGGCGTGTCCGGGCTGATCGCCGCCTTTGCCGGCGGCTGGGTGGCCGGTCGCCTGTCGGCGCAGCCGGCCGGCGGCACCGGCGGCCTGCACGGGCTGGCCACCTGGGCCACCACGACGCTGGTCGTGCTGTTCATGCTGTCGGGCGCCGTCAGCGGGCTGGTGGGCGGCGCGCTGAACGGCGTGACCAACGTGTTGGGCGGCGTGGCGCAGGGTGCCGGCTCGGCGGTGCAAGGCGCGGCCCCCGCGCTGGCGCAGCAGGCCAACCCCTTCGCGGGCATCGAGCAGCAGCTGCGCGAAACCACCGGCGGCCAGGACCCGGCCGAACTGCGCGACAGCGCCATTTCCGCCGTCCGTTCGCTGCTGACCGGCGATGCCGCCGACCAGCAGCAGGCCCGCGAGCGCGCGGCGCAGGCGCTGGCCCGTGCTCGGTCCATCCCGGTGGACGAGGCCCGCACGCAGATCACGCAATATGAGCAGCAGTACCGCGCCGCGGCGCAGCGGTTGCGCGACCAGGCGGCCCAGGCGGCACAGACGGCGGCCGAGGTGGTGTCCCGCGCTGCGCTGATCAGCTTCGTGGTGCTGATCCTGGCGGCGCTGTGCGGCTATCTCGGCGGCAAGGCGGGCGCGCCCAAGGGCCGCGTCGCCTACGACTGAACGGCCTGACCCGCCGGACGGGTGCGGCGACGGCTATCAGGCCGCCAGGGTCAGCCCTGGCGGCCTTGCTGTTCGCGCCCAGGATCGTCGCGCCCGGCCACGCGCGGCTCCTCGCCCGTTGTTTCGCCACCCGGCACCGGCAGGGCTCCGCCATGCCGCCGCTCCCGCAAGGGCGGCGGCTCCGGCTCCTCCTCGGCCGCGATCCCGGGCGGGGCCGGCTCCGCCAACCGCACGGGGCTGGAGGGCGGCGCCACCACGGGGGTGTCCTCGGGCACGGCTTCGGCTGTGGTTTCGGGCGCCGTCACCTCGCCGATCGCCTGGGCCAGCAGCTTGCGGAGGTCGCCGCCCACCTGCAGCGCGAAGCCCGGCACACCATCGGGGGCGTTAAAGTCCCAGGCATAGTCGGCCGGGCCGACAAAGTCGCGGATGCCGGGGTCGGCTGCCCAAACGCGCCGCAGCGCCGCCTGCCGCAGCAGTTCCGGGACCTTGGGGTGCAGAAAGGCGGACAGGTCGGACCCGGCGCCCAGGCTGTCCAGCGCCGGCAGGCTGTCCGGGTCGAAGGCCGGCTCCGGCGGCGATGGCGCGGGCGCCGCTTCCGGCACCGGCGGAGCGGCACCGGGTTCCGAAAGATCCTCGCCCCGCTTGCGGCGGGACCAGCGGCCCAGAAAGCCGCTCACGCGTCGTCGTCTCCGGGGCGGCGGCGGGCCAGGGCCTCGGGGTCCGCGCGGTCGCGCCGGCGCTTGTGGAAGCTGCGTTCCTTGTGGTGGGTGGCCACGAAACGCTGTGCGGGGCCCATCAGGAACGCGGGCAGCGGCAGGCTTTCCAGCGTGTCGTTGCCGACATCGGCGTAGAGATGTGCCTCGCCCGGGTCCAGCGTCACCAGATGCAGCGCCATGCCCGGCTCGCCCGGCGCATCGCGCAGCACCACCCAGACGCGCGGGTCGTCGCTGTGAAGGTTCTGGCGGTAGTTGTCCGTATCGGTCGGGTGCAGCGACAGCACGGCATGGCCGGCCAGGAACAGCGTGCGCGACGGCTCCTGCCGTAGCACGGTCCAGGGCGGGGTGTCGGGCGCATGCTCGATCACGTCCACCACGCGCCACACCCAGTCGGCCCAGGGGCTGGTGGCGGGGCGGCGCTCGGCCACGACGGCGAGGCCGATGCGCAGCGTGTCGGGGGTGCCGAAGGCGTCGCTCATGCGGCGGGCCGGGGGAAAAGGTCAGGGGAATGAATTCCCCTGAAACCCCTGCTTTTTTCTGTCTGATTCAGGGTGCGGCCGTGGCATGCGGCGGTCTGACACGGACGCGGCCCAGCGGCGCGACCGGAAGCGAAACAAAAAGACGATGGGGTCCGGGGAATTCCTTCCCCGGCCTTTTGCTTCACGCGCGTCACGATGCCGCCTCCGCCGCCAGCAGCGGCAACCCGGCCAGCAAGTTCTGCGGCTTCAGGCGCAGCCGCTGGGCGGTGTCCATCGCCAGCGCCAGATACACCGGCCGGCCGGCGGCGCGGGGCAGCACGCGGCTGGCTTCGGCGAAATCCAGCACGCCCAGCCAGACGATGCGCGCCAGCCGCGCCTGCGCCACGTCCTTGCCGTGCCACAGGTCGTTGGCGATGGCCGTGGCTTCCGTGTCCAGCCCCACATGCCAGGACCAGTCCGGGTCCTCGATCACGGCGGCGGGGCGGATGGCGGTGCGCTCGCCCAGCACGTGTTCGATGAAGCGTTCCAGCGCGCGGGCCAGGGCATGCTGGCCGGGGCGGTTCTGCGCGATGTCCAGCGCCAGGTCATGCGCGTCGGCGCGCGCGGCATAGGCGGCGACGTCGGGCGAGGCCAGCACGTCCAGCTCCACCGCGCGCGGCGCGGCGCCGGCCTCGGTCAGCAACTGGCCCAGCGCGCCCAGGTCGCCGTCGCGGGCGCGCAGGTCCACCGTCTCCTCGTCGGCCAGCAGCAGGGCACCCTGGTGGATGGCGGCGCGCTGCGGGCGGAACAGGCATTCGGCGGCGCGCAGCACATAGGCGTCGGTCACGCCGTCCAGCGCCGCGCGGCACACCAGCTGCGTCAGCATCTGCAGGAACAGGGGCGGCACGCCGCGCACGTCGCCGCGAAAGAAATCGATCCAGGCCGCTTCCAGCGTCGGCTGCGCCGCCACGCGGTCGCGGAAGCGCAGGAAGACCTGCCAGTTCTCCGCCGCGTCCGGATCGGCCAACGCGGCGAGGCTGGCGCCGGACACCGCCCGCAACGGGTCGCGCAGCAGGCTGGCGTGCAGCGCGCGCTCGGCGTTGCAGGCCTCGGGCGGCGGGCGCAGCTCGGGGCGGGCCAGAAAGGCGCGCCACAGGTCGGGCGTCGGCAGCAGCCGGCCCGCCGCGTCGCGGTCGCACAGGTGGTGGCCGGAGGCGATCCAGAAGTCGGTCATCGGTCTGCTCCGGGGCCCATTCTGGTCAGATCGGGCATGTGGTCCGGCGCCTCGTCATCCTCAACCTCGACGATGCCGAAGACCGGCAGGCTGCCGAAGTCGCGGTGCGGCGCCTCGCGCCGGTGCAACGTGCGGAACTGCTCCGAGACACGGCCATCCACCACGCTGCGCGCCAGGGCCAGCACGGTGCCGGGCGGGTGGTCGCACAGCGATTCCGCGAAGCCGAGCTCGTCCTCCGCCGCCGCGCGGGCGCTGGCCTCGTCCGGCGCGCCATAGGCCGCGCGAATATGCGCGGCCAGCCGGGCGACGGCCGCTTCGCGCTCAGCGGCGCTGGCTTCCGCCACTTCCACCAGCGTCGACCAGCCGAAGCTGCCGAGGCCCAGAAAGCCGGCGCGGAAGGCCTGCCGCCGCTGGCCGCTCAACGCCGCGAGGTCGTCGTCCCAGAAGGCGAAGCCGCCGGGCACCGCCCATTCGCCGGGCGGCGCGGCCTGGCCGAAGACCACCGTGTCGGACGGGTCGAGGCGCAGGGTGCGGGGGAGCTTCATGCGTGCACTCCGGGCGCGGAAAAGGCCGGGGAAGAGAACTCCCCCGGACCCCCACCTTTTTTCTGCCTGCCTGACACATGCGTTGCCGTCGCGCCGGAAGCCCGGCCGCACCACGGGCGTGACCGGAAACGGCCAAAAAGAAAGAAAGGGTCCGGGGAATTCATTCCCCGGCCTTTCTGTCCGTCATCACGGAAAAGCGCCGCCCACCGGGCAGCAGCAGGCTGCCATCCAGCGGGTCCAGCGCCGCGCCCTGCGCGTCCTCCAGCCGTTCCAGCACGCGTTCCGACAGCCGGAAGAAGCCTTCCTCCTGCCATTCGGCGAGGCCCGCCATCAGGTGTCGCGCCCAGGCGGCCACCAGCTCCGGCACCGGGACCTCGGCGAAGCCTTCCTCGGCCAGGGCGGTGCGGTCGGGGAACAGGCCGGGCTCGGCGGCGTGGCCGTGCATGTCCAGCCGGATGCCCGCGACCATCCAGTCCGGCACCGCGGTCTCGGCCGTGCCGGGGGGCGTGGCCAGCAGGGCCTGCCCTACCGTGCCGCCATTGACCAGCACGGTGGCGGGCCAGCGCAGCGCCATGGGGATTTCCGGCGGACCCAGCACCACCAGGGCATCCACGGCGGCCGTGGCGGCGGCCAGCAGCGCCACGCGGGCGGCGGCGAGCGGCAGCTCGGGTTCCAGCACCACGGCGGCCTGCACGCTGTCGGGCGCATCCACCCAGGCCAGCGTGCCGGCGCCGAGCATGGGGGCCATGCGCGCGGCCTCGACCATCGCGTCGGCGCCCGCGGGCAGGGCGTGGGGCGCGAACAGGCTGGGCAGCGGCGGCAGGCCCTGCGCGGGCGCGGTGGCACTCATGTTGGCCGGGGTCTTTGTGCGTGTGTCCACCGGCAGCATATTAGGCGCTGAGGCCGGGCCTTGCCACCGACCGGCCGAAGGATTGATTGATGGACAGCACGCGCCCCCGCACCGTCTTCGCCTGTTCCTGCGAGGATACCATGGTGCTGGACGAGGCCGCCCTCACGCGCGGCTGCGGCGGCCGCCTGCGCACCGGCGAGCAACTCTGCCGCTCGCAGCTCGACCGTTTCCTGGCCGCGCTGGGCGAGGACGCGGTGACCGTGGGCTGCACGCAGGAAGCGCCGCTGTTCCGCCAGGAGGCCGAGGCCGCAGGCCACCGCGGCGCGTTGGACTTCGTGAACGTGCGCGAGCAGGCCGGCTGGTCCGACCAGGGCGACAGGGCCGGGCCCAAGATGGCCGCGCTGCTGGCCGCCGCCGGCGTCCCCATGCCCGCCACGCCGCTGGTGCCCCTGTCCAGCGAAGGCGTCACGCTGGTGCTGGGGCGTGACGCGGCGGCGCTCGGGCTGGCCGCCACGCTGCAATCCAGCCTGGACCTGACCGTGCTGCTGACCGGCGCGGAAGAGGTGGAGCCGCTGGCCACCGGCACCTTTCCCGTGCTGCGCGGCCGGGCGCGCGCGGCCACCGGCTGGCTGGGCCACTTCGCCGTCACCATCGATGGCTACGCGGCGGCCGCCCCCTCCTCGCGCGGCGCCTATCGCTGGGGGCGCGGTCAGGACGGGGCGCAAAGCCGCTGCGACATGATCCTGGACCTGACGGGCGGCCCGCCGCTGTTTCCGGCACATGAGGTCCGGCTCGGCTACCTGCGGGCCGACCCGGGGGATGCCGCCGCCGTCGCCCGCCTGGCGCGCGACGCCGAGGCGCTGGTCGGGCAGTTCGACAAGCCGCGCTTCGTGACCTTTGACGCCGGGCTTTGCGCCCATTCGCGCAACCGCCGCACCGGCTGCACCCGCTGCCTGGACCTGTGCCCCACCGGCGCTATCACCCCCGCCGCGCCCGGGCACCGGGACAGCGTGGCGATCAGCGCCGAGATCTGCGCCGGCTGCGGCGCCTGCGCCGCCGTCTGCCCCACCGGCGCCGCCACCTACGCCCTGCCGCCGCCGGACGCGCTGCTGCGCCGCGCCCGCGTGCTGCTGCGCGCATTCCACGCCGCCGGCGGCACCGCCCCCACCCTGCTGCTGCACGGCGAGGCGGGGGAGGCGATGTTCGATGCGCTGTCCCGCCACGGCCCCGGCCTGCCGGCCGACGTGCTGCCGCTGCGGGTGGGCGAGGCCAGCGCGCTGGACCTGGCCACCCTGGTCGCGCCCTATGCCTGGGGCGCCGGCCGCGTGCGCGTGCTGTTGCCCGCCCGCCGGCCGCACGGCGCGGAAGGCGTGCTGCGCAACCTGGACACCGCCGCCGCGCTGCTGGGGGGCCTCGGCCTGCAGGCCGTGCCGGACGCGATCGAGCAGGATGACCCCTTCGCGATGCTGGACGCGCTGCGCGCCGCGCCCCCTGGCGTGGCATTGCCGCGCGACGCCGACTTCCTGCCCCTCGGCACCCCGCGCGAGATGCTGAAGGCCGCGCTGGCCGCGCTGCGCGGCGCGCTGGAAACGCCCGCCGCCATCATCCCGCTGCCGCCCGCCGCCGGCTTCGGCGCGGCGCTGGTGGCGGATGGCTGCACGCTGTGCCTGTCCTGCACCACCGTCTGCCCGACAGGCGCCTTTGCCGCGAACCCGGACCGCCCGGAGCTGTCCTTCCTGGAAGATGCCTGCGTGCAATGCGGCCTTTGCGCCGCCACCTGCCCGGAAAAGGTGATCACGCTGGAGCCGCGCATCAGCCTGCTGCCGGAAGCCGGGCAGCGCGTCGTGCTGCGGCAGGAAGCGCCGGCCGAATGCCCGCAATGCCACAAGCTGTTCGGCACCCGCAGCGCCATCGACCGGGTGAAGCGCAAGCTGTCGGCCAGCGGCCACTGGATGTTCGCCGACCCGGTACGGCTGGCGCTGCTCGACCTGTGCGAGGATTGCCGCGTGTTCGCCGCGACGGGCGACGGCGCGCAGACGGCGATCGACCCCTATGCGGGGCCGGCGCGGCCGCGAACGCGCACGGATCGTGACGCGTAAGGGCGCCCAGCCCTTCTTTCCGCGTCCGGCATCGCCGCCGCCTGGCATGGCCAAGGGGTCGACAAGGCAGGGGTGAGGCCCGGGGGCGCTTTGCCCCAACGCCTTGTGCCGGCCATGCCGCCCGCAAAAAAAGCCACGGCGGCGGGAAACTTTCGCGCTCCGTCAGCCGCCGCGCCCCGTCGATACATCGGAAATTTACCCCCGCACCCTAAGACGGGCGCAGGGGGCCGCGTGGCCCGTGACGGAGGGCCGATCGGCGATGCGCGATGAATGTGCCGCGGAAGATTCCTGCCTGCTGCTGCAAGGTCCGCTGCTGCTACGGCAGGCCGAGGATCTGCGGGCCCGGCTGCTGCAGGCCGTGCAGTCGCATGACCGGCTGGAGATCGACTGCGGCGGCGTGACCGAGGCCGATCTTTCCACCGTCCAGACCCTGCTGTCCGCCGGCCGCAGCGCGCGGCGCGGCGGCAAGCCGGTGGTCCTGCGCGGCGAGCCCGCCCCGGCCCTGTGCGCCGCGCTGCAACGCGCCGGCTTTCCCCCCGTCGCCGACGCGGCGGGCTTCTCCCACTGGATGCAAGGCGAGGCCACGTCGTGAGCAAGACCATTCTGACCGTCGATGATTCCGCCAGCCTGCGCCAGATGGTGCGCATGACGCTGTCCGGCGCCGGCTTCGCGGTGGTGGAGGCCGAGGACGGGGTGGACGGGCTGGCCAAGGCCAATGCCCGCGCCGTGGACATGGTGGTGACCGACCTGAACATGCCGCGCATGAACGGTCTCGGCCTGATCACGGAACTTCGCAAGCTGCCGGCCTATCGCGGCGTGCCCATCCTGTTTCTGACCACGGAATCCGATGCTGGCATCAAGGCGCAGGCCAAGGCGGCCGGCGCCACCGGCTGGATCACCAAGCCGTTCCAGCCGGAGCAGCTGCTGGCGGTGGTGCGCAAGGTGCTGGGCTGATGGGCGCGCCCGACCCTGTCGAGACGTTCCGCCAGGAATCGCAGGAACTGCTGGAGCAGCTGGAACAGGCGCTGCTGGACCTGGAGCACCGGCAAGGCGACATGGAGCTGATCGACAGCGCCTTTCGCGCCCTGCACACCATCAAGGGCTCGGGCGCCATGTTCGGCTTCGATGCCGTGGCCGCCTTCACGCATCATGTGGAAAATGCCTTCGACGAGGTGCGCAAGGGCAAGCTGGCGGCGAGCAGCGAGCTGGTGGCCCTGGCGCTGTCGGCCAAGGATCAGCTGCGCATCCTGCTGGACCGGCCGGACCAGGCCGATGCCGCGACGCAGAGCGCGATCCTGGACGGCTTTCGCGCCATCGTGCAGGGCGGTGGCGGGGCATCCGCCGCCGTGGCCGCGGCTGCCGCGGCGGACGATGCTGCCCGGGGCTGGAGGATCGGCATCCGCCTGCCGCGCGATGCCATGGCCATGGGCACCAACCCGCTGCTGCTGCTGGACGAGTTGCGGGCCCTCGGCCCCGCGCGCGTATCCGCGCTGGCCGGCGACGTGCCGCCGCTGGAGGAGCTGGAGCCGACCGACTGCCATATCGGCTGGCAGGTGGAGCTGGACGCCCCCTGCCCCCGCGCGGCCGTCGAGGACGTGTTCATGTTCGTGATCGACGACATGACGCTGACGCTGGAGCCGCTGGGTGCCGCGCCCGTGGAAGCGCCGCCCGCCGCCGCCATGGCCGTGCCGCCGCCATCCGCCGGCGCCGCGCCCGCCGCCAAGCCCGCCCCCGCGGCCGACAGCGTGCGCGTGCCCGCCAACAAGCTGGACGAGCTGATGGACCGGGTGGGCGAGCTGGTGATCGCCCAATCGCGGCTGCGGCAGGTGGCGGGCGGCAGCCACGACATGCAGCTGCGCGCGGTGGCGGAGGAGATCGAGCGCCTGGCGCTGGAACTGCGCGACACCACCATGGGCATCCGCACCGTGCCGATCGGCCAGCTGTTCGGCCGCTTCCGCCGGCTGGTGCACGACCTGTGCCGCGACCTCGGCAAGGAAGTCGAGCTGGTGATGCAGGGCGAGGAAACGGAGCTCGACAAGACCGTCATCGAGCGGCTGAACGACCCGCTGGTGCACCTGATCCGCAACGCGCTGGACCACGGACTGGAGCGGCCGGAGGAGCGTGGCGACAAGCCCCGGCGCGGCCGGCTGCTGCTTTCCGCCCGCCATGCCGGCGCGCAGGTGCGCGTGTCCATCCGCGAGGACGGGCGCGGGCTGGACCGCGCCCGCATCCGCGCCCGCGCCGAGGAGCGCGGGCTGGTGGCGCCCGACCAGCCGATGACCGACCAGGAGGTGTTCCAGCTGATCTTCGAGCCGGGCTTCTCCACCGCCGCCGCGGTCACCAACCTGTCGGGGCGCGGCGTTGGCATGGACGTGGTCAAGCGCACCATCGAGGGGCTGCGCGGCTCCATCGAGGTCAGCAGCTCCCCTGGCGCCGGCACGGAGGTGACGCTGTGCCTGCCGCTGACGCTGGCGATCATCGACGGCCTGCTGGTGCGCGTGGGCGAGGGCCGCTACGTGATCCCGCTCACCGCCGTCGAGGAATGCGTCGAGCTGGATGCGGACGCGGAAGCCGGTGGCGCGCGCTGCAACTTCCTGAACCTGCGCGGCAGCCTGATCCCGTTTCTCCGGCTGAACGAGGTCTTCGCCACGCCGCGCGACCCCGAGAAGCTGAAGAAGGCCGTGATCGTCTCGGCCGGCGACCAGCGGGTCGGGCTGGTGGTGGACCAGGTGATCGGCGACCACCAGACGGTGATCAAGTCGCTGTCGCGGCTGCATGCGGAGGTCGAGATGTTTTCCGGCGCCACCATCCTGGGCGACGGCAGCGTCGCGCTGATCTTGGACATCGCCCCCCTCGTCGCCTTCGGGCAGGCGCACGAGGAACGGCTGATGGCCGCGGCCTGAGGAGCGCAGCATGAGCACGCCCGACATCACGCCGACGCTGCGCGTCGTGACCATCGACCTGCAAGGCGAGCGTTTCGCGCTGGAAACCCGCCACGTGCGGGAAATCCTGGACCCCGGCCCCAGCACGCTGGTGCCCAATGCGCCGGCTTTTCTGGACCGGCTGATCAACGTGCGTGGCCGCATCGTGCCGCTGGCCGACCTGCGGCTGAAGCTGGGCCTGGCACCGAGCGACACCACCATCGACACCCGCGTGATCGTGCTGGAGGTGCCGCTGGAGGATGAGCCCGTCACCGTCGCGGTGCAGGCCGACAAGGTGCACGAGGTGCGCGACATCGCCCTGGTCGGCATGACCCAGACGCCGCGCTTCGGCCTGCGCTGCCGCCCCGAATACGTCCGCTGCATCGGCCAGCTGGGCGACGACTTTGTCGTCGTGCTCGACCCCGGGCCGATCTTCGCGCAGCCGCGCGCGGCCGACGCGCTGCCCATCCCCGCCGCCTGAGCAGGAGCAGACCATGCGATTCACCATCAAGGCCAAGCTGGCCGCCGCCTTTGGCCTCGTCATCCTGCTGACGGCGGGGACGGCCTTCATCGGCACCCAGCAGCTGTCCGCTTTCAACGAGCGGGTGGAAAGCGCGATGGAGGGCCCCGTGCAGCGGGTGCAGATCGCGCGCGACACCTTCACCGCCATGCTGATGGTGGTGCGCGCGGAAAAGAACCTGCTGCTGGCCACGACCCCGGAAGCGGCGGCGGTGGCCGAAAGCCAGCTGCTGGAGCAGCGCGCCAGCGTGCTAACCACGCGCGACCAGTTGTTCCGTTTGGCAAGCGACCAGGGCCGCCGGATGATCGGCGAGTTCGATGCCAGCTGGGCGCAGTACCTGGCCCTGCAGGACCGCGTGCGGCAACTGGTCCAGGGCGGGGAAACCGCGCGGGCCGTGGCCTTGTCCACCAACGAGCTGCGGCAGCTGACCCGGCAGGCACAGACGCATCTCCAGGCGCTGATCGAGCTGAACCAGACCCGGCTCGCCGAAACCCGCGCCGGCCTGACCGAGCGCTACGGCGAAGCCAAGATCATGCTGCTGGCCACCATGCTGGTGGCGCTGCTGGTGGCGGTCGGCGCCGGCCTGGTGATCTCGCTCGGCATCAGCCGTGGCCTGACCAAGGCCGTCGGCCTCGCCGGCAGCGTCGCGCAAGGCGATCTAGACCAAAGCATCGAGGTGCGCAGCAACGATGAGATCCGCGACCTCGTGGTGGCGCTGAACAACATGACCGGCAACCTGCGCCAGATGGCCCTGGCGGCGGATGCCATCGCCGGCGGCGACCTGACGGTGGCGGTGCAGCCGCAGTCCGAGCGTGACCGGCTGGGCATCGCGCTCAGGCAGATGCTGGAAAAGCTGCGCGCGGTGGTGCAGGAGGCCGTGGCGGCCGCAGACAACGTGTCGTCGGGCAGCCAGGAGTTGTCGGCCTCGGCGGAGGAGCTGTCGCAGGGGGCGACGGAGCAGGCCTCGTCCACCGAGGAGGCTTCCGCCTCGATGGAGCAGATGGCGGCCAACATCAAGCAGACCGCCGACAACGCCGCGCAAACCGAGAAGATCGCCCGCCAGTCCGCCACCGACGCGCAGAACAGCGGCGAGGCCGTGGGCCGCGCGGTGCAGGCCATGCAGACCATCGCCGAGAAGATCACCATCGTGCAGGAGATCGCCCGCCAGACCGACCTGCTGGCCCTGAACGCGGCCGTCGAGGCGGCGCGCGCCGGCGAGCATGGCAAGGGCTTCGCCGTGGTCGCCTCCGAGGTGCGCAAGCTGGCCGAGCGCAGCCAGACGGCGGCGAGCGAGATCAGCGGGCTGTCGTTCCAGTCGGTCAAGGTGGCGCAGGAAGCGGGCGGCATGCTGGCGCGGCTGGTGCCCGACATCAAGCGCACGGCGGAGCTGGTGGAGGAGATCAGCGCGGCGTGCCGCGAGCAGGACATCGGCGGCGAGCAGGTGAACCAGGCGATCCAGCAGCTGGACAAGGTGACGCAGCAGAACGCCTCGGCGTCCGAGCAGATGTCGGCGACGTCGGAGGAGCTGGCGGCGCAGGCGGAGCAGCTGCAATCCAGCATCGCCTACTTCCGCACGGAAGCGCGCGGCGTGGCGGTGGAGGCGGTGCGGACCGTGCCGGCGGCGCAGCCGGCGCAGCGCGCCCAGGTGGCCGCGCGCGGCCTGGCCAAGCGCCCCGTCGCCGCCGCCCCCGCCCGCCCCAGGCCGCGCCCCGCCGCCACCACCGGCGCCACCCTCGACATGTCCGCCGGCCCCGACAGCCGCGACAGCGACTTCGAACGGTTCTGACGCCATGCCAGACGCCCCTGCTCCTGGCGGGCCCTTTGTGACCCTTGGCCTGGATGGCGACATCTTCGCCATCCCCGTTTCCGCCGTGCTGGAGATCCTGGACAGCCGCCGCATCACGCGGCTGCCCGAGGCACCGGCCCGGGTGCTCGGACTGATCGACGTGCGCGGCCGCAACGTGCCGGTGATGGACCTGCGCGCCTGCCTCGGCATGCCGGACGCCGGGACCACCGAGCACACCCGCATCCTGGTGCTCGACATCGGCGGTGGCCGGGTGGTCGGGTTGATGGTGGACCGCGTGTTCGAGGTCACGGCGCTGGGCGGCGGCGACATCGCGCCGCCGCCGGACCTCGGCGCGCCCTGGCGGTCCGATCACCTGCTCGGCGTCGGCCGGCAGGGCGAGGACTTCGTGCTGCTGCTTGACGTCGGGCGGCTGTTCGCCGCCGGCGAGTTGAGCTTCTGAACCGGCCCGTCGGCCACCCTCTCTTCCAAAACGGATCTGGCTCCATGAATGTCTCGGTCAAACTCAAGCTGGCGGGCGGCTTCGGCCTGGTGATCCTGCTGTCGCTGGCCGCCGGCGGCGTCGCATGGCGCAACCAGCAGTCCCTGCAGGCGACCATCCAGGACTTCGCCACCACCCGGGCGCAGCAGGCGCGGCTGGCCAGCGAGCTGCGCATCAACCTGCTGGAAAGCGTGCAGGCGGAAAAGAACGCCATCCTGCTGTCCGACGCCGGGCCGATCGAGGCGCAGGCGAACCTGCTGGTGGAAAAGCGCCGCGCCGCGTTGCAGGCGCTGAGCAACCTGCAGGCGATCTCCGACCCCGAGGCGCGGCGGCTGCTCGACACCCTGCAGATGATGCTGGAACGCTACATGCCGCTGCAGGACCAGGTGCGGACGGGCGCGTTGCAGAATTCCACCGTGCGCGGCCAGCTGCTGGTGGACGAGGCCCGGCCGGCGCTGCGGGATGCGCGCGCCGCCCTGGCGCGGCTGTCGGCCGCGGCCCCGCTGAGCGAAGCGATGCTGCTGGTGGATGTCGCCGTCAAGGACGCGCTCCTCAGCACCACCCAGGACAAGCTGGCCGGCAATGTCCGTCGGATGAGCGCGGGCCTGGCGGCGGTGCGCGAGCAGCGGGACGGGCTGCGCGGCACCGCCGGGCTGGAACCCGCCTTGCCGCCGCTGGAGCGCTGGTTTGAGCTGATGAGCCGCGCCGTGGAAGTGGTCCGCGAAGGTGGCGTCATCACCGCCATCGACCTGTCGATCGGTGGTGCCCGCCAGGCACGGGCCGAGATCGACGGCCAGATCGCGGCCTACAACGCCATGGCGCAGGCCCGCATGCAGGAAGCGCGCGACACCGCGACGCAGGATGCCGAGCGCGCCGGGACCATTCTGATGGTGGCGCTGCTGCTGTCCACGCTGTCGGGCGCCGGCATCGCTCTGTGGCTGTCGCTCAGCATCAGCCGCGGGCTTGGCCAGGCGGTGTCGCTGACCCAGGCGGTCGCGGGCGGCGACCTGACCCGCACCGGCACCGTTCGCAGCAGCGACGAGATCGGCCAGCTGATGCAGCAGATCAACGAGATGATCGGCCGCCTGCGCGGCGTGGTGGGCGATGCGCTGCAGGCTGCGGACAACGTGTCGTCGGGCAGCCAGGAGTTGTCGGCCTCGGCGGAGGAGCTGTCGCAGGGGGCGACGGAGCAGGCCTCGTCCACCGAGGAGGCTTCCGCCTCGATGGAGCAGATGGCGGCCAACATCAAGCAGACCGCCGACAACGCCGCGCAAACCGAGAAGATCGCCCGCCAGTCCGCCACCGACGCGCAGAACAGCGGCGAGGCCGTGGGCCGCGCGGTGCAGGCCATGCAGACCATCGCCGAGAAGATCACCATCGTGCAGGAGATCGCCCGCCAGACCGACCTGCTGGCCTTGAACGCGGCCGTCGAGGCGGCGCGCGCCGGCGAGCATGGCAAGGGCTTCGCCGTGGTCGCCTCCGAGGTGCGCAAGCTGGCCGAGCGCAGCCAAACGGCGGCGAGCGAGATCAGCGGGCTGTCGTTCCAGTCGGTCAAGGTGGCGCAGGAAGCGGGCGGCATGCTGGCGCGGCTGGTGCCCGACATCAAGCGCACGGCGGAGCTGGTGGAAGAGATCAGCGCGGCGTGCCGCGAGCAGGACATCGGCGGCGAGCAGGTGAACCAGGCGATCCAGCAGCTGGACAAGGTGACGCAGCAGAACGCCTCGGCGTCCGAGCAGATGTCGGCGACGTCGGAGGAGCTGGCGGCGCAGGCGGAGCAGCTGCAATCCAGCATCGCCTACTTCCGCACGGAAGCGCGCGGCGTGGCGGTGGAGGCGGTGCGGACCGTGCCGGCGGCGCAGCCGGCGCAGCGCGCCCAGGTGGCCGCGCGCGGCCTGGCCAAGCGCCCCGTCGCCGCCGCCCCCGCCCGCCCCAGGCCGCGCCCCGCCGCCACCACCGGCGCCACCCTCGACATGTCCGCCGGCCCCGACAGCCGCGACAACGATTTCGAACGGTTCTGACGCCATGCAGCAGGACATGGCCGACCGTCTGGACCGGCTGCGGGACGCCGACTTCCTGCGCCTCGCCCGGTTCATCGAGGAGCACAGCGGCATCAAGATGCCGCCCACCAAGCGCACCATGCTGGAAGGCCGGCTGCGCAAGCGCGTGGCCGCCACCGGCTGCGACGACCTGCGCGACTACTGCGCCTTTCTGTTCGAGCGGGATGGCATGGCGGAGGAGGTGGTGGCGCTGATCGACGCCGTCACCACCAACAAGACCGAGTTCTTCCGGGAGCCGGAGCATTTCCGCATTCTGGCCGAGCAGGTGGTGCCCGAGTTGTTGCGGGACGCGCCGGCGGGCCGCGTGCCGGTGCTCAATGCCTGGAGCGTCGCCGCCTCCACCGGTGCCGAGGCCTATACCCTGGCCATGGTACTGGATGCCGTGGCCACCGCGCGGGGGCGCTTCACGCCTTCCATCCTGGGCACCGACATTTCCAGCCGCGTTCTGGAAACCGCCCTGCTCGGCATCTACCCGGAAGAGATGGCGGCCCCCGTGCCGCCCGCCATGCGCGGGCGCTACCTGCGGCGCGGGCGTGGCGAGTCGTCGGGCCTGGTGCGGGTGGCGCCGGAGTTGCGGCAGTTCGTGCGCTTTCGCCGCCTGAACCTGATGGACGGCGCGTATCGGCTGGATACCACGATGGACATCGCCTTCTGCCGCAATGTCCTCATCTACTTCGACAAGCCAACGCAGCAGGCGGTGCTGGAACGGGTTTGCGCGCAGCTGCGCCCGGGCGGCTTCCTGTTTCTCGGCCATTCGGAATCCCTGGCCGGCTTCGGCCTGCCGGTGGAAGCCGTCGCCGCCACCGTGTTCCGCAGGACCTGACATGCCCGGCAAGATCCGCGTCCTGGTGGTCGATGATTCCGCCGTGGTGCGGCAGACCTTGACCGACATCCTGGCGTCCGACCCGGAGATCGAGGTGCTGGGTGCTGCGTCCGACCCCTTTGTCGCCGCCAAGCGCATCCAGCAGGAAGTGCCCGACGTCATCACGCTGGATGTGGAAATGCCGCGCATGGACGGCATCACCTTTCTGCGCAAGATCATGGCGCAGCGCCCCATCCCGGTGGTGATGTGCTCCTCGCTGGTGGAAGCGCGCTCGGAAACGCTGATGCAGGCGTTGGAAGCCGGCGCCGTGGACATCCTGCTGAAGCCGAAGCTCGATACGCGGCAGGGGCTGCTGGAAGCGCGCGTCACCATCTGCGACACCATCAAGGGTGCCGCCCGCGCCCGGCTGAACCGCGGGGCCCGGCCGCGCGGCGGCGAGATCCGCGCCGTCGAGAAGAAGCTGACCGCAGACGCCGTGCTGCCGCCGCCCAGCGGGCGGCACGCCATGGCGCGCACCACGGAGTCGGTGGTCTGCATCGGCGCCTCCACCGGCGGCACCGAGGCGCTGCGCGAGGTGTTGCAGGCCCTGCCCGCCGACAGCCCGGGCATCGTCGTCGTGCAGCACATGCCGGAGCGCTTCACCGCCGCCTTCGCGCACCGGCTGAACGGCCTCTGCGCCGTGGAGGTCAAGGAGGCTGCAGATGGCGACACGGTGCTGCGCGGCCGCGTGCTGATCGCCCCCGGGGCGCGGCACACGCTGCTGCGCCGTTCCGGCGCGCGCTACCACGTGGAAGTCAAGGACGGCCCGCTGGTGGCGCGCCACCGGCCCTCGGTGGACGTGCTGTTCCGCTCCGCCGCGCAATGCGCCGGTGGCAACGCGACGGGCATCATCATGACCGGCATGGGCGACGACGGCGCGCGCGGCCTGCTGGAGATGCGCCGCGCCGGTGCCCATACCGTGGCGCAGGACGAGGCGACCTCGGTGGTGTTCGGCATGCCCAAGGAAGCAATCGCCGCCGGCGCCGTGGAACGCGTGCTGCCGCTGGAATCTCTGGCGTCCGAGATCCTGTGCGGCAAAGCCCACTAACCTCATCTATCCACTGACGCTTTCGGCTGAAGACCAAGCGCCGCCATATCCGATCGGCCAACGGACAGAAAAAGAAGGGTCAGGGGGAATTCATTCCCCTGACCCTTCTTCCCCTCAGAACAGGATGTCCTCCAGCTCCTCGCTCGCCACCGGCGCGGCCGGGCCGCCACCGCCGCCGCCCAGGCGCGCCTGCACCTGGCGCTCGCTGTCCATGGTGTAGCTGGCACCGGCCGGCAGCAGCGGGCGGATGCGTTCCAGCGTCGCCTCGTCCGGCGGCGGGCCGCCGGCCAGCTCCAGCAGGCGGCGGGCGGCGTCGCGCAGCGTGCCCGGCAGATCGGTGGCCGTCAGGGCCGCCGCAGCGGCGGCCAGCGCCGTGGCCGCGCCGCCGCCCTCGTCTTCCAGCGTCGCCAGCGCCAAGCCGATCTGTCGGCCTGTGTCTTCCAGCCGCTCCATGGCGCCGCCGATCAGCTGGTCGAGCTGGTCCAGCGCCGCTTCCTCGGCGCTGCGGCCACGGCTGGCGCGGTCCTGCGCCAGGGCGGTCACGCTGGTCAGGTCGTCCGCGATCTGCGCCACGATCTGGGTGGTCTGGTCGGCGCAGGAACGCAGCTCGCGCGCGATGGTGTGCAGCGTGCGGCCGGCATCGTGCAGCCGGCCGGACTTCAGCGTCATGTTCAGGCTCATCAGCCGCAGGTCGGTTTCCAGCCCGCGCACCGTCGCGATGTGGCGCACCAGCTGCGCCACGGCGGAGGCGATGCCGCGCGACATCGTGTCCACCTCCGCCTGCGCCACGCGGAATTCGCGCAGCAGCGCCAGGGCCTGGCGCACGGTGGCTTCCAGCGGGCCCAGCAGGCTGCCACGCCGTTCACCGGCGCCATAGGCCTCGGCGCCCAGCTGGCAGATGGCGCGCGCGTCGGCGGCCATGCCGCGCAGCGCCGCGTCCGCGCGCTCGCCCTGCTGCGCGTGGTTGCGCGCCGCGTCCTGCAGCAGGGCGGATTGCAGGTGGCAGACCTGCGCCAGCACCAGCGCCGCGTCGGCCGGTGCCGCCGGCATGTTGTGCCCGGCCAGTGCGGAAACCGCGTGTTCCACATGCTCCACGCGCTGGCGCGTGGTGTCGGCGATCTGCAGCGCCATCACGGATTCCGCCACCCGCCGCGCGATGGCCGCCGAGCGCAGCCGCACCTCGGCCGAGGCCTCGGCCCCCGCCTGCAGGCGGCGGTCCACGGCGGCGACGCTGTCGGCCAGCCAGCCTGGAATGCCCTGCAGCGCGTCGGCCTGCGTGCGCGCGAAGCCGTCCTGCCGCGCCAGCCCGCCGCGCACCTCCTCCTGCAGCCGCAGCACGGCGTGCTGGAAGCCTTCCAGGCTGCGGCGCGACAGGTCGAACAGCCGGGCGATCTCGCTGGTGAAGGCGGAAAAATCCTCGCGCGTTTCGGCCAGGCCGGAGGCACAGACCTTGGCCGAGACGGTCAGCATGCCGACCGCGCGCACCGTGCCGTCCAGCCGCCCCAGCGCCGCCCCGATGGCGCCGAGCTGGCCGCCCATGTGCTCCAGCGCCTGCCGTTCGGCGCGCAGCACGGCGTCGATGCCGCGCACCTGCCCGGAAGCCTGCTGCAATTGTTCGATGGCGCCGTGCAGCTGCGGGCCGCGCAGCTGGTCCTCCAGCGCCTCGAAGCAGCGGCCAAGCCCGCCCAGCGACCCGGCCGCGCGTTCCAGCTGGCGGCCGGCGGCGCTGAAATCCGCTTCCAGTGGCGCATGGGCAAGGCGCAGGTCTTGGGCGATGGCGGTCAGGCCGGCGGGCGGGGTCATGGCGGCGAACTCTCCAGGCGTGGCGCGGCATCCTGCACCGCCCAAGGTTCACGATTCCTCACCAGGTGCCACGCATTGACCGCGCCCATCCGGGCGGCGACGCTGGCGGCCTTCCGGGAAAGGACCCTGCCGCATGACCATCGCCTATCGCTGCGACCACCTGCACCTGCGCAGCCTCGACGCCGCCGCCGCCGCCAGCTTCTACGTGGAGGCGATGGGCGCGAAGGAAACCGCGCGGATGACGGTGCGCGACCGGCTGCGCGTGATCCTCGACCTCGGCGGCCTGAACCTGTTCATCGAGGACGTGCCGGCCGACACCGCCCGCGCCCCTGCCGCCATGCCGTTCGTCGGCATCGAGCATCTCGGGCTCACGGTGGATGACCTCGATGCCGCGATGGCCGCCCACCGTGCCCGCGGCACGCGCATCATCACCGAAGCGCAGCAGGTGCGGCCCGGCGTGCGGATGGCCTTTCTGGAAGGGCCGGACGGGGTGGTGCTGGAGCTGCTGGAACGCCGCGCGGCGTAGCGTTCGCGCGGCGCCTCAGTCGTGGCCGGCGGCGGTGGTGATCCAGTCATCGGCGCGGGCCGGGCGGCGCGGCGGCAAGGGCGACGGCCCCCCCGCCGTGTGCAGCGTATCAAAGAAATAGCTGACCGGCACGTTCAGCAGCCGGGCGCAGAGATACAGCCGCCCCGGGCTGATGCGCGTGCGGCTGACCTCGTATTTGTGGATCAGCTGGGTGGACACGCCAAGGCCGGCGGCCAGCTGGGTTTGCGTGACGTTTCGCGCCACCCGCAGCCGCCGCAGCTGGCGGGCGACATGCGTGTCGACCAGAGATGCGCCCGGCATCACGATGCTCGCCGAATCGTCGGCCATGGAGACGGTCCTTCGCGAAGATATAGCAAGCGGCGGCGCCGCGTTTTCGGTGGCGGCAGGATGGCTGGCCGGTCGGGCGGCGCGACAGTCCCGAATGACCGCGAATTGTCGGAATGTCGGACGGGATCGCAAATTTCTGTCGTGGAATTGTCGGGTTATGTAGGGATCGGGACCGTTGCCGCAGCGCATGGACGGAACCGGGCGCCATATCGGAAGTAAAACGTTTTCCTTTGATGCTTTGTCGATTATCACTGCGGAACTGCCGTGGAGCATTCTCGGCGTCGCGGATCAGGGCCGCCGCGCAGCATGCCATGGCGGTGGTGGCCATGCCCGGGTGGCGGTGTGTCCCGGCCGGGGCGCCGGTTGCGCCCGTCTTGCGCCCGGTGCCACAATTCGCGGACCGCACAGGTCAGTCTGGCGTTTCAAGACCAGGGATCGGAGATGATAAAGCCAGCAGCGGCGCAGGGTGCCGAACAGCGGCATGATGCATCATCCATGCGGGAACAGGGTTCAGGCGCCACCGGGCTTCGGGCGACCCATGGCAGGCGGTTCTGGCCGCATGTCATGGTGGTCGGCGGCAGCCTGTTGCTGGCGGCGGCGATCTGGACGGGCATCGCGCTGCAATGGAGCCGCCAGCAGGACGATGTCGGCCAGCAGATCGAGGCCGCCCGCATCGCCACCCGGTTGCAGGAGGCCCTGGTGGACGCGCAACGCCGCGCCGCCAATGTCGGTGCGCTGCTGGTGCAGTTGCAGGCGGGCGACGCGCGGCCATCCGGGCATGCCGCGCTGGAAGCCGGCCTGCGCAACGCGCTGATCGGCCCGGCCTCGGATTTCGACGGATTGCAGATGCTGGATGCGTCCGGCCGGCGGACGCTGTCCGTGGGCCAGCCGGTTGATGTGCCGGACGCGGCGCTGCGCGTCGCCACGCTGCCCGGCCTGCTGTGGCACCGGGACCGGCTGTTGCTGGCCGGCCGCCTGCCGGGCGGCGCGGACCGCGCGAGCGATGGCCTCTACGTGGGAACCCTGCGCCCCGCCACGCTGAGCGATGCGCTGCGCGGCGAGCCGGGCTTCGTGGCCCTGCGTCTGGCGGATGGTGCGCTGGTGGCGATCGCGGGCGACAGCGCGCGGTTGTTGCAACGCAACGCCGCGCTGCCGGAAGCCGATGCCGCGACCCCCTCGCCCGACGCGCCGCTCGGCCTGCGCCTGATGACGCCGCTGTCCTTCGGTGGGGCCGATGTGCTGCTGGAAACCCGGGGCCAGGACTGGCTGCGCCGGCACATGCTGGTGATCGGCGCCGTGCTGGCCGGGCTGCAACTGGTGGTGACCCTGCTGCTGCTGGGTTGGCTGGACCGCCGGCTGCGGCAGATGGAAGCGCGCCACGCGTTTGAAACCGACGCGGTGCGCGACCGCGCGCTGGGCAGCATCAAGGACATGCTGGATGCCTTGCCGGCGACGCTGTACCGCGCCGAGATCTTCGCCGACCGGTCGTTGTCCCTGACCTACGTCAGCGAGAACGTCGAGCGCATGACCGGGCTGCGCTGGGCGGACATCGCGCCGCCAGGCGCCTGGCGCGACCGCGTGCACCCGGCCGACGCGCCGGCGCTGGCGCAGCACCTGGACACGCTGTACCGCGACGGCGAATCCAGCATCGAATACCGCCTCCGCCACGGCGATGGCCGCACGGTGTGGCTGCGCGAGCAGGCCCGCATCGTCGCCGTCGGGCAGCATGGCGGCGCCGACGTGATGGGCTACCTGGCGGACATCTCGGGCGAGCGGATGCTGCAGGCGCAGACGCTGGCCAGCATCAAGCTGGCGACGCTGAGCCGCATGGCCTCCTCGCTGGCGCATGAGATGACGCAGCCGATCGGCGTGATGATGCTGGCGGCCGAGAACGGGCTGGACGCGCATGAAACGATGGGTGCCGGCGCAGCGCCGGTGATGGCCGCCAAGCTCGGCCGCATTCTGGAGCAGACGCGGCGGGCACAGGGGCTGGTGGAGCACCTGCGGATGTTCGGCCGCAGCGACGAGGGCAAGACCGAGGCGGTGAACCTCGCCTGCGTGGTCGAAAGCGCGCTGCTGCTGTGTTCCAGCGCGCTGGACCGCGGCGGCGTGGCGGTGGAGGTGCTGGTGCCGCACCGCCTGCCGCCGGTGGCCGCCAATCCGGTGATGCTGGAGCAGGTGGTGATGAACCTGTTGCTGAACGCGCGCGATGCCCTGCTGCGCATGCCCGACAACCAGCGCAGCCTGACCATCCGCGCCCAGGCGCTGGACGACGGCCGGGTGGCGCTGCAGGTGGCCGACAGCGGACGCGGCCTGCCGCCCGAGGCGATGGCCCGGTTGTTCGAGCCGTTCTTCACCACCAAGGGGCCGGGACAGGGCATGGGGCTCGGCCTGTCCATCTGCCACGGCATCATCCGTTCCTTCGGCGGCGAGATCACCGGCGAGAACGCGGAGCACGGCGCCGTCTTCACCATCCGCCTGCCGACCGCCGGCCCGCCCGGGGCTAGCACGGCAGAGGATGCGACGCAGCCCCCTGGCGGCCAATCCTGAAAGGCACATGCATGCAAGCGGAGCAGCAGGGCGCAGCCCGCATCGCGGACACGGCGCAGGATGGCGGCGCCCGCGCCGTCGAGCCCTTGGTTTACGTGGTCGATGACCAGCGCGAATGGGCGGACGAGCTGTCCGACGTGGTCGGGCGCTACGGCTTCCGCATCCGCACCAGCTACGACTGGGCGGGGCTGGAAGCACTGCTGGCCGAGGCTCAGCCGGAAGCGATCCTGTTGGACCAGCACCTGGGCAAGGTGGACACCGTGTCGCGCCTGGCGCAGCTGCGGGCGGCGACCAAGGCGATCATCATCATCGTCACCGGCAACCGCAGCGAGGTGGACCGCGTGCTGGGGCTGGAAACCGGCGCCGACGACTTTCTGGTCAAGCCCGTGTCGGGGCGGGAAGTGGTGGCCTGGCTGCGCGCCCGGCTGCGCCGCCCGGCGGAAGCGGAAGCCGAGCCGCCCGGCTGGCGCTTCGCGGTGGCGACGCGCAACCTGTTCCGCCCGAACGGGCAGCCGATCCACCTGACCACGGCGGAGTTCGAGCTGATGCAGGCGCTGGTCCGCGCCCAAAGCCAGCCCGTGTCGCGCGAGGACCTGTCCCGGCTCGCCTTTGGCCGCCCCTGGCGGTTCGGCGATCGCTCGGTCGACAATGCCATCGTGGTGCTGCGCCGCAAGCTGGGCGACGAGCGGGTGGATGGCTGCATCCGCACGGTGCGCGGCATCGGCTACGTGTTCGTGGGATTTCCGGGTGCCTGAGGCACGGGGCACCGCCGGCGGGAAACACGGTTCCCGCAGGCGGTCGCGGGGCCGCTCGACATCCAGCTGGATTGAGCGGCGCCGCTGCGTCAGACGAGGGTGATCTGCACGTCGACGTTGTTGCGGGTGGCGTTGGAATACGGGCACACCTGGTGGGCCTTGTCGACCAGCGCCTGGGCCTGCGCGCGGTCCAGCCCGGGCAGCGCCACGTCCAGCGCCGCGGTGATGCCGAAGCCGCCTTCCGAGCGCGGGCCAATGCCCACCGTCGCCGTCACCGTCGCGTCCTGCGGCACCTTGGGGCCGGTCTTGTCGCTGGCCGCCACGGCCTTGATGGCACCCAGAAAGCAGGCCGAGTAGCCGGCCGCGAACAGCTGCTCCGGATTGTTGCCCTGGCCGTTGCCGCCCATCTCCTTGGGCACGCCCAGCTTCACGTCCAGCGCGCCGTCCTTGGTGGTGGCGCGGCCGTCGCGGCCACCCGTCGCGGTCGCGGTCGTCGTGTACTTCACGTCAACGGTCATCTGACTGTCTCCCGGTTGGCAGCTAAAACATCGGCTGCGATCATGTCGTGTGCGATGTTTATAGCCTCGCTCCGGTGGCGTCAATCGCTGGCAATCCCATCGCGCACGATTTATTATCCGGCATGGCAAAGTCCCCCCGCACGCCCCCTGTGTCGCCGCCCGCCCTGGACCAGTTCCTGTGCTTTTCCCTGTATTCGGCCAGCCACGCGTTCAACCGCATCTACAAGCCGCTGCTGGATGCGGTGGGGCTGACCTATCCGCAATATCTGGTGATGGTGGTGCTGTGGGCGGCGGACGACCGCACCGTCAGCCAGGTCGGCCAGCAGTTGCTGTTGGAAAGCAGCACCCTGACCCCGCTGCTCAAGCGGCTGGAAGCGCTCGGCCACCTGACCCGCACGCGTGACCCGCGGGACGAGCGGCAGGTGCGGCTGCGCCTGACCCCGCAGGGGCGGGCGCTGCAGCTCAAGGCCGCCACCATCCCGGCCTGCGTGCTGGATGCATCGGGCCTCGACCTCGCCGCGCTGGAGCGGCTGCGGAACGAGATCGACCAGCTGCGCGAACGGCTGCTGCACGCCGCCGCGGCGCCCCCCGGCGGCTGACCCCCCGCGCATCCTCACGTGACGTCCGGATGCCGGGCACATGAAATTCCTTTCATCGCCGTGCTGTGCCGCGCCGGGCCACGTTGTCGCGGCAGGCTCGCCTTGGGCCGCATCGCGAACAGGACCGCACCCATGGACAGGACGGCTTTTCTGATCGGCTTCTCGATCATGTCGCTGGCATCGCTCGCGATTTACGCGACCGGCGAGCGCAGGCCGCCGGCACGCCACCATGTTCTGCTGCACAGCAGCGTCCCGTTCATCGCGGCGACGGCTTATCTCGCCATGGCCTTCGGCTTCGGCACGCTGCTGCAGGATGGCGCCGCCGTGTATCTCGCGCGCTATGCCGACTGGTCGGTGACCACGCCGATCCTGTTGTCGGGGCTGGTGCTGCTGGCCTTTCACGAGCGTGGCCGGACCGGGGAGATCGGCGGCTTTCTGGTGGCCATCATCGTGCTCGACGTGCTGATGATCGTGGCGGGGCTGGTTTCGGCGCTGTCGCCCAGCGCTTCCGGCAAATGGGTCTGGTACCTATGGTCCTGTGCCGCCTTTGCCGGCGTCCTGTACCTGCTGTGGGTGCCGCTGCTCGCCATGGCGCGCGAGCACAGCACGGCGCTGGGCCGGGCCTATCTCAAAAACCTGTCCTTTCTCACCGTCATCTGGTTCCTGTACCCGATCGTGTTTCTGGTCGGGCCGGAAGGCCTGCGGATGGTCAGCGACCCCACCTCGGTCTGGGTGATCCTGGTGCTGGATGTGGTGGCCAAGGTCGTCTACGCCTTTTACGCCGCCGCCAACCTCCACACGGCGCTGCGCGCGCCGGACGGGTCCGGCCGCCGGCGGGCATGACCCGCCACGCCCGGCCGCTGGCGCTGGGCGGCCTGGCCGCCGCCAGCGCTGCCGCGGCATGTGCGCCGCCCGCCCTGCAGCTGGCCTTCGCCATTGTCGCCATCGGCATTGTCGGCATGGCGCACGGCGCCAGCGACCTGGCCATCGTTCCGCCCGCGCGCCGGCCTGGCTTTGTTGCCGCCTATCTGCTGGTGCTGGGCGCCTGCCTGCTGTGGTGGGCCTGGCGGCCAGCCATGGCGCTGCCCTTGTTCATGGCGGCCTCCGCCCTGCACTTCGCCCTGGAGGATGCGCCGGGGCATCCTGTGTGGGAGCAGGCCGCGCGCGGCATCGCCATGATCGCCCTGCCCGCCGCCCTTCACCTGCCGCAATACACGGCGGTGCTGGCGGCGGCCGGCGGGCCGTCCGGCGCCTGGGCGCCCCTGGCCGCCATGCTGGGCGCCGCCGGCGGCGTTTCGGGGGCGGTGCTGCTGGGGCTGGCGTGGCGGCGCCGCGACCCACGCCTCCTTGGCGGCGTCGTGGCCCTGCTGGCGCTGCCGCCGCTGGTTGGCTTTTCCGTCGGCTTTCTGGTGCTGCATGCCTTGCCGCAGACCGCCGCGCGGCAGGCCATGCTGGGATGCCGCAGCCTGACCGGATACCTGCGGGCCACCGGGCCGGTGCTGCTGCTGGCGGTGGCCCTGGCCGCCGCCATCGGCCTGTGGCTGCTGCCGGCGGACCAGACCGGCATCCGCCCCCTGTTCGCCGCCATCGCCGCCCTGGCGATGCCGCACCTGCTGGTGACGCCGTGTTTCGAGGCCGCCGCCCTGCCCGCGCCCCGGGGCGGATAGCACCGCCCTGCTTGCGCCCGCCCCTTCGGCCGCCGATCATGCGGGCAATCGCCCGAACCACACCGGGCCCGAGGGAGACATGTCCATGACCGTGACCGGCGAGATGCTGATCGGCGCAACCGCGTTGCGGGGCCGCGAGGGCGAGATCCACGCCACCGACCCCGCCACCGGCAGCACGCTCGACCCCGCCTTCGGCGGCGGCGGTGCCGCCGAGGTGGAACGCGCCTGCGCCCTGGCCGAGGCCGCCTTCGAAACCTATCGCCACACCAGCCTGGAAGACCGCGCCGCCTTTCTGGAAGCCTGCGCCCAGGCGATCCTCGACATCGGCGACGAGCTGATCGCCCGTGCCTGCGCCGAAAGCGGCCTGCCCCGCGGCCGCATCGAGGGCGAGCGCGGCCGCACCGTCGGCCAGCTGCGGCTCTTCGCCGGCGTGCTGCGCGACGGCGGCTTTCTGCAGGCGCGCATCGACCCGGCGCAGCCGGACCGCCAGCCTTTGCCGCGTTCCGACCTGCGCCAGCAGCACGTCGCGCTCGGGCCCGTGGCGGTGTTCGGCGCTTCCAACTTTCCGCTGGCCTTTTCCGTGGGCGGCGGCGACACCGCCTCGGCACTGGCCGCCGGCTGCCCGGTGGTGGTCAAGGCGCATTCGGCGCATCCCGGCACGTCCGAGCTGGTGGGCCGCGCCATCCAGTCCGCCGTGGCCAAATGCGGCCTGCCGGAAGGCGTGTTCTCGCTGCTGTTCGGCTCCGGCTCCAAGGTCGGCGGCGCGCTGGTGGCGGACCCGCGCATCCAGGCGGTGGGCTTCACCGGCTCGCGCGCCGGCGGCACGGCGCTGATCAAGATCGCGCAGGGCCGGCCGCAGCCGATCCCGGTTTATGCCGAGATGAGCAGCATCAACCCCGTGTTCCTGCTGCCCGCCGCCCTGGCCAAGCGCGCCGACGCCATGGGCAAGGGCTTTGTCGGCTCGCTGACCATGGGCGCCGGCCAGTTCTGCACCAATCCCGGCCTCGTGCTGGCGGTGGAGGGCGCGGATCTCGACGGCTTCCTGGCATCCGCCGGCACCGCGCTGCGCGCCGCCGGCGCCCAGACCATGCTGACGCCCGGCATCCACGCCGCCTATGTGGAAGGCGTGTCCCGCCTGTCCTCCAATAACCGGGTGCAGACCATCGCCGAGGGCATCGACGGCCCCGGCCCCTTTCAGGGCCGCGCCGCGCTGTTCAGCACCACCGCCGCCCATTTCGCGGAAGACGAGACCCTGCTGGACGAGGTGTTCGGCGCTTCCTCCCTGGTGGTGCGCTGCCCGGACGCCGAGACCATGCTGCGCCTGGCGCATGAGCTGGAAGGCCAGCTGACCGCCACCATCCAGATGGAGCCCGAGGACCTGGAAGCCGCCCGGCAGCTGGTGCCGGTGCTGGAGCGCAAGGTCGGCCGCATCCTGGTCAACGGCTACCCGACGGGCGTCGAGGTCGGGCATGCCATGGTGCATGGCGGCCCTTGGCCCTCCACCTCGGACAGCCGCACCACCTCCGTCGGCAGCCTGGCGATCGACCGTTTTCTGCGGCCGGTCTGCTACCAGGACTTTCCCCAGGCGCTGCTGCCGGAAGCGCTGCGCGACGGCAATCCGCTGGGGCTGGCGCGGCGGGTGGATGGGGTGCTGGGGCAGAAATAAAGGGAAAGGTTGGGGGGGAATGGATTCCCCCAAGGCCCCCATCTTTTTTCTGGTCTATGTGCGCGATCGGCCGTGGCGGCGGTCCGGGGGGATTTCTTTCCCCCGGCCTTGTTCACCGCTTCAGGAACGCCGCGAAAGCTTCCAGCGTGGCGTCGCTGACGTGATGCTCCAGCCCCTCGGCATCGCTTTCCGCCACCTCCGGCGGCACGCCCACCGCCATCAGCAGGTCCACCACCACGCGGTGGCGGGCGCGCACCTTGCAGGCCAGGGCCTGGCCTTCCTCGGTCAGGAACACGCCGCGATACGGGCGGGAATGCGCCAGCCCCAGCGCCTTCAGGCGCGCGATCGCCTTGATGGCGGTGGCGTGCGCCACGCCCATGCGCCGCGCCAGGTCGGTTGGCCGCGCCTCGCCATCCGCGCGCAGCAGGTCGTCGATCAGCTCCACGTAGTCTTCCAGCACGGCCGAGGCCCGGCCGGCGCGCGCGGAAGCATGGCGCGCGGCATGCTGCGCTTCCTCGGAATGCGATTCGGCCATCGGCTGGCCGTCGCCGGGGTCCTGCGTCGGGCTGGTCATGGGCGCGGCAAGATGCCGCAGGGGCCAGGGTGAAGCAACCTTGGCGCGGGTGCCGGGCCTATACCGCCATGAAGGTCTTCCTCAGCCACACCGACGACGCCTTCCCCCGTTATTTCGGCGACCGCGCCCTGGCGGCGCTGCGCCGGCACGCCGAGGTGGTGCGCCACCGGGGCGACGCCGTGCTGTCCGGCGCCGCCCTGGCGGAGGCCGCGGCCGGCTGCCAGGCGATCATCGCCCACCGCGCCACTCCCGGCACCGCCGAGCTCTTCGCCGCCGCGCCCGACCTGCGCGCCTTTCTGCGCTGCGCCGTGGATGTCAGCACGGTGGACATCGCCGCCGCCTCCGCCCAGGGCATCCTGGTCACCCACGCCACCCCCGGCTTCACGGACGCGGTGGCGGAGCTGGCGCTGGGGCAGATGCTGGACCTCGCCCGCGGCATCTCCGACGCCGTGGTGGCGCAGCGCCGGGGCGAGGCCGCGACCCCGCGCCAGGGCCGCCAGCTGCGCGGCGCCGTGCTGGGGCTGGTGGGCTATGGCCGCATCGCCCGACGGCTGGCCGTGCTGGCCGGCGCGCTGGGCATGACCGTGCTGGCCCACGACCCCCACGCCGCCCCCGGCCCCGAGGCCGAGCCCGTTTCGCTGCCCGGGCTGCTGGCGCGCGCGGATTTCGTGGTCCTGCTCGCGCTGTCCACGCCCGGCACGGCGGGCATGATGGACGCGGCGGCCTTTGCCGCCATGCGGCCCGGCGGCTTCTTTCTCAATCTGTCGCGCGGCGAGCTGGTGGACGAGGCGGCGCTGGAAGCGGCGCTGGACGCCCGCCACCTTTCCGGCGCCGCGCTGGATGTCGGCTCCGCCCCGGACCAGATGCCGAGCCCCCGCCTGGCCCGGCGCGCGGACGTGATCGCCACGCCGCATGTGGGCGGGCTGACGGTGGAAGCGACGGAGCACCAGGCGATGGACACGGTGCGGCAGGTGGAAGCCCTGGCGGCCGGGCGGATGCCGGAAGGGGCGCTGAACGCGGAGGCGGCGTTTCGGCTGCGGTGAAGCAAGCCAGAAGGGGTGGCTGAGCCGCCCCGAACCCCGCATCTGGGGCATCAAAGCCTGAGCGATGCGCCGAGGGTTCTACAAAAAAGTAGAGCTGTCCACGCGGAGTTCTCACTCGCCGGGAACCCACGCTCCCGGGGCGGCGAGCAAAAACAAATGTCGGGGCCTGGGGTGGTTCAACCACCCCGACGGCGGCCCAGGGGGCAGCGCCCCCTGGACCGCCCCCCTCAGTGCGCCTCGCGCGGCGCGCGCACGAAGACCAGCACCGCGACCACCCCCAGCACGGCGATGCCGCCCGCCAGGATAAAGGCCGAGGTAAAGGACCCGGTGCCCTGCACGATGAAGCCCGTGACCGCCGGACCGATGATGCCGGCGGTGTTGGCGAGCCCGTGCACGAAGCCGCCGACGCCGCCCACGTAGTGGCTTGGCACCACATCCTGCACGATGGCCCAGTAGATGGCGCCCGTCAGGTACAGCGCGAAGACCGTGATGGCGACCAGGGCGACGGCGCTGGTGGCGGTGGTCATGAAGCCGGCCAGGATGATGGCGACGGCGGCGACGCCAAGGCTCGTGGTCAGCACGATCTTGCGGGAAAACAGGGCGTTGCCGGTGCGGCGGTAGATGAGGTCGGTCAGAAAGCCGCTACACAGCAGGCCGACGCAGCCCAGGATCCAGGGGATCACCGTGACCAGGCTCATGTCATGCAGGCTGAGACCGCGGGCATTGGTCAGGTAGGAAGGGAACCAGGTCAGAAAGAAGAACAGGATGTAGTTGTAGCCGAAGAAGGCGAAGGCGGTGGCCAGCACCACCGGGTTCTTCAGGTAGGTGCCGAGGCCCGCGCCGTCGCTGCCGCGCACCACGGGGGCCGGGCGGTCGCCCGCGATCTCGGCGCGCTCGGCGGGCGTCACGCGCGGGTCGGTTTGGGGGTCGTTGCTGGCCAGAAAGAACCAGAAGACCAGCCACACGAAGCCGATGGCCGCGACCACGAAGAAGGACACGCGCCAGCCGAACTGCACCACGCAGTAGCCGACCAGCGGGCCGGCGATGGCGCCGCCGAGCGGCGTGCCGGCATTGGCCACGCCGATGGCGGAACCCGCCTCGCGGCGCGGAAACCAGTTGCTGACCATCTTGTTGGCGGTGGAGGAGAACGGCCCCTCGCCCACGCCGAAGCCGATGCGGATCAGCAGCATGGACACGAAGCCCGCCGCCATGCCGGTGAAGGCGCAGAAGGCCGACCACACCGCCATGGACAGCGAGAAGATGCGGTGCGGCCCGGCGCGGTCCGCCATGTAGCCGCCGATGAAGTTGAAGATGGCGTAGCCGAAGAAGAAGCTGCTGAAGACCAGCCCCATCTGCGCGGGCGTCAGCCCCAGGTCGGCTGAAACCGCGGGCGCCGCGATGGAAAGCGCGCTGCGGTCCATGTAGTTGATGATGCCTGCCAGAAACAGCAGGAAGATCACCAGTCGCCGTCGTTTGCTGAACATGCCGCCCTGCTCCCCGCCACGGGGCGCGGGGGTGCGGTCGCCGGACGGCAGCCGCCCTCGGGCGGCGGTTCCTTCCAGTGAGCGGCCCGCCGGTGCCCCGGGGTTCCTTTGTTGGAAGCCAAGGTGCATTCTACCATGGTAGCATGTCAATGACTGCGGAGGAGAAACCCACCATGCGCGCCTGTGTCCTGCACGCGGCCCGGGATCTGCGGATCGAGGACCGCCCGGAAGCCCCTCTCGGCCCGCACGACGTGCGCCTGCGCGTGCGCGCCGGCGGCATCTGCGGGTCGGACCTGCATTACTTCTTCCACGGCCGCATCGGCGACTTCGTGATCCGCGAGCCGCTGGTGCCCGGCCATGAGTTCTCCGGCGAAGTGGCCGAAACCGGCGCCGAGGTATCCCGCGTGCGCCCGGGCCAGCGCGTTTGCGTCAACCCCGGGCGCAACTGCGGCCATTGTCCGCGCTGCCGCGAAGGCCGGCCGAACCTTTGCGAGAACGTCTTCTTCATGGGCTCGGCCAGCAAGTTCCCGCACATGCAGGGCGGCTTCGCCGAGCATGCCACCGTGCGCGACACCCAGTGCTTCCCCGTGTCCGACAGCCTGCCCTTCGAGGAGATGGCCTTCGCCGAGCCGTTGTCCGTGGCGCTGCATGCCGCCGCCCGCGCCGGCAACCTGATGGGCCGCCGCGTGCTGGTCACCGGCGCCGGCCCGATCGGCCAGCTGGTCATGCTGGCCGCCCGCCGCGGCGGCGCCGCCTTTCTCGCGATGACGGACATGATGGACGCCCCCCTCGCCGCCGCCCGCCGCATGGGCGCGGACGAGACCTTCAACGTCGGCGCCGGCACCGGCGCGCTGCTCGACGCCGCCGGGGCGATGGGCGGCTATGACGTGGTGTTCGAGGCGTCCGGCGCGTCCGCCGGGCTGAACGCGGCGCTGATGGCGGTGCGGGCGGGCGGCATCGTCGTGCAGGTCGGCTCGCTGCCCGGCGGCGAAACGCCGGTGATGGCCAACCGCATCATGGCGCGCGAGATCGACCTGCGCGGCGCCTTCCGCTTCGGCGACGTGTTCGGCGACGCGGTGACCTGCCTGGAAAAGCGCCTGATCGACATCCGGCCCCTGCTGACCGGCCGCTTTCCGATCGAGCAGGCGAGCGAGGCCTTCGCGGCGGCGCGAGATCGGGAAAAGCACCTGAAGGTGGTGATCGCCTTCTAAGGCCTGCGGCAGGGGGGGGGCGGTCCTGCGCTCCCCCCCGCCCTGGCGGTGCTCAGTCCACCGTGATCCCGGCGTCCTTCACCAGCTTGGCCCAGCGGGCGCGCTCGGTGTTCATGAACTCGCCAAAGGCGGCGCCGCCCATCTTGGACGGCACGGCGCCTTCCTCGCTCAGGCGCTTTTCCACGTCCGGCGTCGTCAGGCTGTCGGAGATGGCGACCTGCAGCCGGTCGCGGATGGCGGCGGGCGTGCCCTTGGGCGTCAGGATGCCGTACCAGGCGGAAGCGTTGTAGCCGGGCAGCGCCGCCTCGGCGACGGTCGGCACCTCCGGCAGGGCCGCGATGCGGCTGTTGCCGGTCACGGCCAGCGCCCGCACCAGATCGCCCGAGATCAGGCCCGCGACAGAGGGCAGCGTCGTGATCATGAAGGGGATGTGGCCGGCCACCACGTCGTTCAGCGCCGGGCCCGCGCCGCGGAACGGCAGGTGCGTCGCCTCGATGCCGGCGGTCTGGAACATCAGCGCCGCCGCCAGGTGGCTGGCCGAGCCGTTGGAAGCCGAGGCATAGCTGAAGTTGCCCTTGGCGGCGCGGGCCTCGTCCAGCAGGGCCTTCAGGTCGGGGGCCTTGCTGCCGGGGCCGACCACGGCCACCAGCGGCGCGTCCGCCACCAGCGCCACCGGCTCCAGCGCCTTCAGCGGGTCCACCCGCATGTTGGGAAACAGCGACTGGTTGACCGTCATCGGCCCCTGATTGCCCATCAGCAGCGTGTAGCCGTCGGGGCGGGCCGAGGCGGCGGCCTCCGTGGCCAGGTTGCCGCCGGCGCCGGGCTTGTTTTCCACCACCACCGGCTGCCCCAGCACCGCCTGCAGGCGGGCGGCCAGCACGCGGGCGACGTTGTCGGTGCCGCCGCCCGGAGCGTAGGCGACCAGCAGGCGCAGGGGCCGCTGCGGCCAGCTGTCCTGCGCGCGGGCGATGGCGGGCAGCGTGGCGAGCGGCGCGGCAGCCAGCATCTGCAGCAGGTGACGACGGTTCATGACGGCATTTCCTCGTTGATTCTTGTCGGAAGGCTATTCGGCGGCGAGCGGCAGCGCCATGCCGGTATCCGCCCGCACCAGCAGATGCCCTTCGAAGATGCGGCGGGCGGTGCGCAGCACGCTGGCCCAGCGCACCGTCTCGCCGTCCAGGGAAAGGCCGATCTCCAGCTGCCCGGCGGGGTGGGCGATGCGCGCATCGCCGGTGCCGCTGGCCAGGGGCGAGGCCACGGTGCCCGGCAGCCGCGCGGCGACGGCCAGCGTGATGCCGCCGGTCACCGCCATGGCGCGGTGCACCACGTGGGGCGTCAGGTAGCGCGCGGTCAGCGTGGCGCCATCCGTGCCCGGGCCGACCAGCGCCGGCTTGGGAATGACGCTGGCGGACACGTCGCCGAGCCCCATGCGGCGGCCGGCTTCCAGGCGCAGCGCCTCGATCCGCGCCAGCAGCGCGAGATCCGCCTCGATGGCCGCCGGCGGCAGGTTGGCATCGGTGCCGAGGCTGGCCGCCGCGATCAGCATCATCGGCATGGCGCCGTCGATCAGCGTGACCTCGGTGCCGTCGATCCACTCGGTCCGCTGCCCGGTGGGGAACAGCGCGCCGGTCTTGCTGCCGGCGACATCGCGGAAGCGCAGCGCGATGGGGGCGGCGGTGCCGGGCACGCCGGGGATGCTGGCATCGCCCTCGTAGGTCACCTGGCCGCCGGGCGTCTGCACCACGGCCTCGACCAGCGCGCCGGTGTTGCGGTTGCGGATGCGCACCAGCGTTTCGGGGTGGGTCGGCGTCACCAGCCCGGCCTCGATGGCGAAGGGGCCGACGCCGGCCAGCATGTTGCCGCAGTTGGGCTTGGTGTCGACCACGCCGGCATCCACCGAGACCTGGGCGAACAGGTATTCCACGTCCACCCCGGCCTCGGCCGAGGGGCCGACAATGGCCACCTTGCTGGTCAGCGTGCTGCCGCCGCCGATGCCGTCGATCTGCAACGGGTGCGGGGAACCCATGGCGGCCAGCAGCACGGCGTCGCGCGCCGCCGGCTCGGCCGGCAGGTGGGCGGCCAGGAAATACGGGCCACGGCTGGTGCCGCCGCGCATCAGCACGCAGGGAATACGGGTTTGCATGGGCGTTTCCAGGGTTCTCGAACCGTTGCGGCCCTTGTGCGCTGGAACCACCCATACATTAAGTGCAAAGATCGGCAGTATTCTTGCGTTTGGCAGAAGACCCACATGGCGATCGACCTTGACCAGCTCCGCGCCTTCGTCGCCGTCGCCGAGGCGCAAAGCCTGACGCGCGCGATGGAGGTGCTGCACCTGTCGCTGCCCGCCATCTCCCGCCGCCTGTCCTCGCTGGAGGAGGAACTGGGCATCGCGCTGCTGACGCGCACCACCCGGCGCGTGACGCTGACGCAGACGGGGCGCGAGTTCCTGCCCCGCGCGCGCCGCCTGCTGGACGAGCTGGAGGAAAGCCTGCTCGGCATCCGCGAAACGGCCGCGCGCAGGCGCGGGCTGGTGACGATCGCCTGCATCCCCACCGCCGCCTACTACTTCCTGCCCGCCACGCTGGCCGATTTCGCCCGCCGCTTTCCGCATGTGCGGGTGCGGGTGATGGACCTTTCGGCCGACGGCGTGACGGATGCGGTGGCCGGCGGCGGCGTCGAGTTCGGCATCGGCATGGAAGGCGCGGTGCACCCGGAGGTGGAGTTCCGCGCGCTGCGCCGCGACCCCTTCGTGCTGGCCTGCCGGCGGGACCACCCGCTGGCGCGCAAGCGCGGGCTGCGCTGGGAGGATCTGGCGGACGAGGTGCTGGTCGGCGTGTCCCGCCGCTCCGGCAACCGGCTGATCCTGGACCGCGCGCTGCTGCCGCGCGGCATCCAGCCCAACTGGCGCTACGAGGCGGAGCACCTGTCCACCAGCCTCGGGCTGGTGGAGGCGGGGCTCGGCGTCGCCGTGGTGCCGCGCCTGGCGCTGCCGCGCGGGCCGCACCCGGTGCTGGTGGCCCGCCCGCTCGGCGAGCCGCGCATCGACCGCGCGACCGGCGTGGTGCTGAAGCGCGGCGCCGAGCCGGGGCCGGCGGCGCGGGCGTTGCTGGACCTGCTGGAGCGGCGGATGGTCAGCGCGTGAGAAACAGCAGCGCCAGCGCATCCGCCCAGGCGGCGCCCTCGGCGGTGTTGTCGAAGATCACCCAGTGCTCGGCGGGGTCGTCACGCAGCAAGGCGGCGAGGCGCTGCAGCCGCTCCGCCGCATAGGGCGAATAATACATCCGCGGCGAGCCATGCAATCGCCAGTAGCGCAGCCCCGGCCAGCCGCCGGGCCGCGCGGCCCCTGGCGCGGGCGGCGGATCGGCCGCGACACGCGGGATGCCGCGCCCGGCCAGCAGCGCGTCGGCGGCGCCGTCGAACCAGCTTGCGTGACGCGGCTCGCAAACCAGCGGGCCGCTGAAACGGGCGCGCAGGAGGTCAAGGAAATCGCCGATCAGCGCGGCATCGAAGCCCAGGCCCGGCGGCAGTTGCAGCAGCAGCGGGCCGAGCTTCGGGCCCAGCAGGGCGACCTCGTCCAGGAAGCGCGCCAAAGGCGCTTCCGCGCCCGCCAGGCGCAGGACGTGGGTGATCTCCTTGGGCAGCTTCACGGCGAAGCGGAACTCCTCCGGCACCGTCGCCGCCCAGCGCGCATAGGTGGCGGGCCGGTGCGGGCGGTAGAAGGAGGAATTGATCTCCACCACCGGCAGCCGCGCGCCGTAGCGGGCGAGGTGGCTGCCGCCGGCGGGGAACGCCGCCGCGTGCTGCGCGGGGATGCTCCAGCCGGCGGTGCCGATGCGGAAGGGGGCCATGGCGGCTTAACGCCGCCGCCAGGCCCGGGGCTTCAGTCCAGGCGGCCGCCGCGGAAGGCTTCCACCGTGCGCATCACGCCGCGCAGCTCCGCCAGCCCCTTCAGCCTGCCGATGCAGGAATAGCCGGGGTTCACCTTCACGCCGTTCTTCACGCTCTCGATGTCGTCCACCAGCAGGTGGCCGTGGTCGGGGCGCATCGGGATCTCGGCATCCGCGCGGCCTTCGGCGCGGCGGCGGTCCTCCTCGGCCATCAGGGCGGCGACGCAGCCGACCATGTCGGTGCTGCCGTCCAGGTGGTCGGCCTCGAAGAAGGAGCCGTCCTCCTCGATCGTCACGTTGCGCAGGTGCGCGAAGTGGATGCGCGGGCCGAACTCGCGGGCCATCGCCACCATGTCGTTGGCGCGGTTGCTGCCGAAGGCGCCGGTGCAATAGGTCAGGCCGCTGGCGGGCTCGGGCACCGCCTCCATCAGCGCGCGGGCGTCGGCGGCGGTGGACATGACGCGCGGCATGCCGAAGATCGGGAAGGACGGGTCGTCGGGGTGGATGCACAGCCGCGCGCCTTCCTCCGCCGCCGTCTCGGACACCTCGCGGACAAAGGCGATCATGTTGGCGCGCAGACCGTCCTCGCCGATGTCCTTGTAAACGTCGAGCAGCTTCTGGAAGCCGGCGCGGTCGTAGACGAACTCGCGCGCCGGCAGCCAGTCGATCATCAGCTTCTCGAGGTTGGACTGGTCGCTTTCCGACATGGCGGCGAAGCGCGCCGCGGCGGCGCGGCGCCGCGCCTCGGGGTGGTCGGCCTCGGCGCCGGGGCGCTTGAGGATGTGCAGGTCGTAGGTGGCGACGTCGGTCCAGTCGAAGCGCAGCGCCAGGCCGCCGGAGGGCAGCTTGTAGTGCAGGTCGGTGCGCGTCCAGTCGGTGATCGCCATGAAGTTGTAGCAGATGGTCTTCACACCGGCGCGGGCCACGGCGCGGATGGAGCCCTTGTACTGCTCGATCAGGTTCTTGAAGTCGCCCGTGCGGGTCTTGAGGTCCTCGTGCACCGCGATGCTTTCGACCACGGACCAGCGCAGCCCGGCATCCTCGATGAGCTTCTTGCGCTTCAGCACCTCGTCCTCGGGCCAGGCGCGGCCCTGGTTCATGTGGTGCAGCGCGGACACCACGCCGGTCGCGCCGGCCTGCTTCACATGCGCCAGCGTCACGCTGTCATCGGGGCCGAACCAGCGCCAGGTCTGTTCCATCTTGTGCGTCTCCTCAGGTGTTGTGGTTCAGGCGAGCGCGGCGCGCAGCGCGGGGCGCACCCCGTCGCGCAGCAGCAGCGCCAGGCTGTCGCGCACGGCGGCGCGGAAGCCCGCATGCGTGGCCAGCGCGGGCTCGAAGATCTCCGGCAGCGCGAACAGCGCGGCGGACAGCGCATCGGCATCCCGCCCGGCGGCGCGGGCCACGTCGGCCAGCCTCGCGCCCATCGGGTCGTCGATCACGTGGCTGCCGCCCGCCTCGTCCCCGCCCAGCAGAAAACCCATCCAGGCGGCGACGGCGACGGCGATGGCGCGCGGCACCGCGCCCTGCGCCAGCCGCTCGGCGGCCGGGCGCAGCAGGCGCTGCGGCAGCTTCTGCGAGCCGTCCATGGCGATCTGCAGCAGCCGGTGCCGGATGGCGGGATTGCGGAAGCGCTCTTCCAGCTCTGCGGTGTAGCCCGGCAGGTCGATGCCCGGCACCGGCGGCAGGGTGGGCAGGATGTCCCGCGTCCAAAGGCGTTGCAGAAAGGCGGCCAGCAGCGGCTCGGCCATCGCCTCGCTCACCGTGGCAATGCCGGCGAGGGCACCGAGATAGGCCAGCGAGGAATGCGCGCCGTTCAGGCAGCGCAGCTTCATCAGCTCAAAGGCCTGCACCTCCGCCACCAGCAGCGCGCCCGCTTCCTCCCAGCGCGGCCGGCCGGCGGCGAAGCGGTCCTCCACCACCCATTGGGAAAACGGCTCGGCCACCACCGGCCAGGCGTCGGCGTAGCCCAGCGCTACGACGGCCTCGCGCTCGGCCTCCGTGGTGGCGGGCACGATGCGGTCCACCATGGTGGCGGGACAGCGGACGTGGTCGGCCATCCAGCCCGCCAGCCCCGGGTCGCGCAGCGCCACGAAGCGCGCCAGCACGCGGGCCAGCGTGCCGCCGTTGTCCGGCAGGTTGTCGCAGGTCATCAGCGTCACCGCGCCGGCGCCGCTGTCGGCCCGTGCGCGAAGCGCCGCGGCCAGCAGGCCCGGCACGCTGCGCGGAAAGCCTTCGCCCGTGAGATCGGCGCGGATGTCGGGGTGCGCCTCGTCCAGCGCGCCGCCCGCGTCGCGGCAATAGGCCTTTTCCGTCACCGTCAGGCCGATGATGCGCGTGGCGGGCGCGGCCATCCGGCGCAGCGCCAGCTCCGGCTGCTCCGGCACCGTCAGCGCTTCCGTCACGCTGCCGACGATGCGCGCCTCGTCGCCGCCCGGCGCGCGGGTCAGCACGGTGTAGAGCCCATCCTGCGGCGCCAGCGCGTTTCGCACCGCGGGCGAGCGAAGGCTGAGCCCGCTGATGGCCCAGTCACGCTCCCCCGCCTCCAGCCGGTCCTCGGTGTAGACGGCCTGGTGCGCGCGGTGAAAGGCGCCGAGGCCGAGATGCACGATGCCGGTCCGCAGCGCCGCGCGGTCATAGCCGGGGCGGCGGACGGCGCCGGGCAATGCCGGCAGCAGCGCCGCGCTCAGGCGGGGGGCGGTGAACATGGCGCGGCCTTTTCGAAATGGTCGGGAAAGCGTTCCGTCAGCTTCGGCAGGGCGGACAGCACCTCGGACAGGTGCGTGCGCATGGCCGCCTCCGCCCCGTCGGCATCGCCGGCGGCGATGGCATCCACGATGGCGCGGTGCTGCGCCACCAGCAGCGCCGCGGGCGTCGCGTCGGGAATGCTGAGGTAGCGCACGCGGTCCATCTGCAGCTTGACGTCGCCCAGCGCCGCCCAGGCGCCGGGCCGGCCCATGGCGGCGGCGAAGGCGGCGTGCAGCGCGTCGTCCAGCCGCAGAAAGCCGGCGTGGTCCTCGGCGACCAGGGCGGCCTGCTGCGCGTCGATCAGCCGGTGCATGGCGTCGGTGGCGCCGGGCGGGGCGCGTTTCGCGGCTTCGCGCACCACCGCGCGCTCCACCGCGTCGCGCACAAAGCGCCCGCCTTCCACCGCCTGGCGCGAGATGCGCGTGACCAGCGTGCCCCGCTGCGGCAGGATGCGCACCAGCCCGCCTTCCGACAGGCGGATCAGCGCCTCGCGCACTGGCTGGCGGCTGACGCCGAGCAGGCTGGCGACCTCGCTTTCCGGCAGGGCCTGCCCGGGCGACAGGCGGTTGGTGATGATGTGCTCGCGCAGCAGCAGCGCGATGGCGAGCCCGACGGGGCCATTCTGTTCCCCGGCGTCGAGCGGCGCCAGGATGTCCTGCAAGGGGGTCATGGGCTTGGGCTCCCGGGCAGCTGGCGGGTGGTTCCGGCCTGTTGGGATACTACCATACCGCTGATGACCGGCCCTGCCAAGCGTGGGGCGTCTCGCTCAGCGATGAGGCACTCAGGCCGTTCTGTTATCAGAAATCGTGGGCAACAAGAGGCTGCCGTTATGCCTTGCCTGAAACTTGGTCGTTTTCTGCCGGCAGCAGTGACCGGCAGGCGTAGCGGCGGGGCAAGCTGTTGCGCCACGCTTGCTTGGTCCGTCACCGCCAGCCCAGGACCACCGCCATGACACCCCGCTGCTTCCTCGCCGCCGGCCTGCTTTGCTGTCTCGCCGCCCTGCCCGCCGCCGCGCAAACCGGGTCCCCGCCGTTGCCGCCCGAGATCGCGGCCCGCAAGACGCTGACCATCGCGCTGTTTGCCGCCTTTCCGCCGATGGCCTACAAGGTGCCCGAAACCAACACGCTCACCGGTGTCGACGTCGACCTCGCCACCGACATCGCGCGCCGCCTCGGCCTCGGCCTCGCCTGGCAGGATACCTCCTATGAATCCGCGGTGAACTCGCTGGCGACCGGCCGCGTCGACCTCGCCTTCAGCATGCTGGACGCGCCGGAAGCCGCCGACCGGCTGGACTACCTGCCCTACCTGACCACCGGCATGCAGCCCTATACGCTGAGCAGCCACGCCCCCATCGCCACGCCGCTGGACCTGTGCGGCCTGAAGGTCAGCGCCAATCGCCGCAACCGCTTTGACGCCGCCATGCGCCGCTGGAGCACCGAGCACTGCCTGCCCGCCGGCCGCCCCGCGATCGAGGTGCAGGAAGCCGACGGCACCCCCGCCGCCCGGCTGCAGCTGCGCCAGGGCCGCGTGGACGCCACCGTGCAAAGCAGCGAATCCGTGCCCTACACCATGAGCCAGGAGCCCGGCGTCTACGCCATGATCGGCGCGCCGCTGACAGAGCAGCTCATCGTCATCTCCTTTCCGAAATCCGCCACCGTGCTGCGCCAGGCGGTGACCCAGGCGCTGCAGGCGGCGGTGGCCGACGGCAGCTACGCCACCGCGCTGGCGAAGTTCGGGCTGGAGCGGAACTCCGCCGCCGCGCTGATCCAGGCGCGCTGACGCATGCCCGCCGCACCCCTGGACTGGGGCGACCTGCACTACCAGGAGGCCGGTGCCGGGCCGCCGCTGCTGCTGGTGTCCGGCCTCAACGGGCTGGCGCAGCCCTGGCAGGCGGTGGTGCCGGCCCTCGCGCGGCGGTTCCGCGTCATCACCCACGACCATCGCGGCCTCGGCGGCAGCAGCCGCTGGGACGGCGCCTTCTCGGTCGACCAGATCGCCCGGGACGTGCTGGGGCTGATGGACCACCTGGGCCTGGAGCGTGCCCACGTCGTCGGCCATTCGCTGGGCGGCGCCGTGGCGCAGGCGCTGGCGGCCGATCATCCGGCCCGCGTGGACCGGCTGGTGCTTTACGCGAGTTGGGCCGGGCCCGACGCCTATTTCGCCCGCGTCATGACCATGCGGCGGCAGATGCTACTGGGCCTTGGCGTCGAGGAATTCCTGCGCACCGGCCCCATCGGCATTTACCCGCCGCGCTGGATCGTGCAACACGACGCCGCCCTGGCCGCCGGCCTGCCCGCCGCCATCGCCGCCTTTCCGGGCACGGAAACCATGGTCGCCCGGATGGAAGCCTGCCTGCGGCACGACCGGCGCAACAGCCTGGGCCGCATCGCCGCCCCCACCCTGGTGCTGGGCGTCGCGGACGACATGAGCACGCCGCTGGAATGCTCGGAGGAACTGGCGGGCGCCATCCCGGAGGCGGCGCTGCGGGTGCTGCCCTATGGCGGGCACAACGCGCATGTGGTGGTGCCGGGGGAGGTGGCGGAGGCGCTGCTGGAGTTTCTCGACGGTTGAGGGGGCCAGAAGGGGCTCTGCCCCTTCTGGACTTCCCCGCTGGGGGGACAGTGTCCCCCCAGACCCCGCCATGGGGAAGCATGCGGGCTTTCCGGCCGAGGCGGACGTCTGATTGCAGCGGGTCCTTTTTGTAAAAATTCACCCACGCTCGACCCTCTGTCCCCGGGGGCATCGACCCTCGGGGTGGGGCGCGAAGGTGGATGGCGGGGGTGGCGCTGTCACCCCGGCGGGGGTCCAGGGGGCGGCACCCCCTGGCCTGCCCCCGCCCGGTCCGCCCGCCGCTGCATCCACAGCACCCCGCCCCGCACCACCAGCCAGCAGGCCATCGCCCAGGCCGCGCCCAGGCACCAGCCCGCCAGCACGTCCGTCGGCCAGTGCACGCCGAGGTAGATGCGGCTCGCCCCCACCAGCAGCGTCAGGCCAATGGCGGTGGCCAGGATGTAGGTCTTGTACCGCCGGGCGGGCGCGACGCCCGCCAGCAGCGCCCCCAGCGTCAGGTAGCAGACCGCGGACAGCATGGCGTGGCCGCTGGGAAAGCTGGCGGTGTGCACTTCCACCAGATGGGCCACCAGGTCCGGCCGCGGCCGGGCGAAGCCGAACTTCAGCAGGCTGTTCAACGCCATGCCGCCGGCAAAGGACACGACCAGCATGCCGGCGGACAGGTGCTTGCGCACCAGCATCAGGTAGCCGAAGGCCAGCACCCCCATCAGCCCCAGCACCGCGTGGCTGCCGAGCGAGGTGTAGTCCCGCATCATGATCTCCAGCCACAGCGGCCCGATCGGGTCGGCGCGGTCGGCCGGGTTGCGCAGCGCCAGCAGGATGGCCTGGTCGAAGCCGTGCGTCTCGCCTTCCGCCACCTCGTCCATGATGCGCGCAAAGGCGAACAGGCCGCCGGCGCAGACGCAGACCGCCGCCAGCACCACGAACTGCGACCAGTTGAATTCCCGCCAGCGGCGGTGGCCGGCCGGCGCCAGCTCCCGCAACCGCGCGCCAATGGATGCCATGACCCTGTCTCCCGCCCGATCCGTTTCTAGCGCAAGAGCCACGCCCGTGGTTGCCGCATCGGGTTGCCGCATCCCCGGGGGCTTTGGCGCGTTGCCGCGTGGCCGCCGGAGACATGCCCCTGCCCACCGCCCCCGCCCAAAGGTTCCTGCTGCTGGCCAACCCCCGCGCGCGCAACGGCACCGCCGCGCTGGCCCCGGCCATCGAGATCCTGCGCGCCAGCGGCGCCGAGGTGGTGGAGCATGCCGGCCCGCCCGGCCAGATGCCGGCCGACGCCATTCTGTCGCGCGCGGCCGAGCGCTTCTCGGCCGTGGTGCTGGGCGGCGGCGACGGCACGCTGAACGCCGCGGCACCCGCCCTGCTGCGCACCGGCCTGCCCTTCGGCATCCTGCCGCTCGGCACCGCCAACGACCTAGCGCGCAGCCTGGGCATCGGGCCGGACCTGGCGGCGGCGGCGCGGGTGATCGCGGCCGGGCATACGCGGCGGATCGACCTCGGCACCGTCAATGGCATTCCGTTCTTCAACGTCGCCAGCATCGGCTTCAGCGCCGAGCTGGCGCAGGAGCTGACGGCCGAGGCCAAGCGGCGCTGGGGCCGGCTGGGATACGCCATCGCCGCCTTCCGCCTGCTGCGGCGCCTGCGGCCCTTCACCGCCTGGATCACGCAGGAGGGGCGGGTGCGCAAGATCCGCAGCATCCAGCTCTCGGTCGGCAACGGCCGTCACTATGGCGGCGGCATGACGGTGGCCGACCATGCCTCGCCGGATGACGGCAAGCTCGACGTCTACAGCCTGGAGGTGGACCACTGGTGGCGGCTGCTGGCGCTGCTGCCGGCGCTGCGACGCGGCACGCACCGGCACTGGAAGGACGTGCGCGCCTTTCCCGCCCAGTCCTGCGCGGTGGCGACCAAGCGGCCCATGCCGGTGAACACCGATGGCGAGCTGACCACCATGACGCCGGCGATGTTCCGGCTGTTGCCAGGCTGCGTCAGCGTGTTCGCGCCCGCCGGGCCGGATGCCGGCTGAGCCCGGCATCCACGGAATCTTCACCATTGCCGGCCGAGAATGGCGTCCAGCATTCCGACAGGCAGCACGATGCACCCCCGCGACAACGACCCGCCGCCACCCCACCGGCCCGGCTTGGCCGACGCGCTGGACGGGCTGGGCGCCGGGGTGCTGGTGCTGGACGGCGGCGGGCGGGTCGCGCTCGCCAACCCGCAGGCGGTGGCGTTCTTCGCGCCGATCCAGCCGGTCGGGCTCGACCTGCGCAGCTTGTTCGGCCTGAGCGGGGCTTCCGGCGGCAGCGCCGTCGCCGCGGCGGCCGGCGCGGGCACGCCCGGGGCGCCAAGCCGCCTGGGCCTGCCGGGCGGGCAGGTGCTGGACAGCCGCTGCCAGCCGCTGCCCTGCGGCGGCGCCGTGATCACCCTGTTCGATGTCACCGGCTACGTACACGACGCGGAGCTGGCGGCGCGCGACCCGCTCACCGGGCTGACCAACCGCCGCGGCCTGCAGGCGGAGTTGTCCCGCCAGCTCGGCCCCGGCATGGCGGGCGCGGTGCCGCTGTCCGTCATCAGCCTGGACCTCGACCGCTTCAAGGAAGTGAACGACACGCTGGGCCACGCGGTGGGGGACGCGCTGCTGGTGAAGGTGGCCGAGCGGCTGCGCAACGCCACGCGCGGCACCGACCTGGTGGCGCGGCTGGGCGGCGACGAGTTCGTGGTGCTGCAGTCCCGCCCCGGCCAGCCCGGGGCGGCCGAGGCGCTGGCCACCCGGCTGGTGGACCTGCTGGGCCGCACCTACGTGGTGCTCGGCCATGCCGTCAACATCGGCGCCAGCATCGGCATCGCGCGCGCGCCGGACGACGCGGCGGAGCCGGACATCCTGCTGCAGCGCGCCGACATGGCCCTGTACCGCGCCAAGGCCGAGGGGCGCGGCACCTTCCGGTTCTTTCAGGACAGCATGGACGTCGCCATGCAGGCGCGCCGGCAGCTGGAGATCGACCTGCGGCGGGCGGTCGCGCTCAAGCAGTTCGACCTCGCCTACCAGCCGCAGGTGGACCTGCCGTCCAGCCGGTTGCTGGGGTTCGAGGCGCTGCTGCGCTGGCGCGACCCGGTGCGGGGCCCCGTGTCCCCGGCCGAGTTCATTCCGCTGGCGGAGGAGATCGGCCTGATCGCGCCGATCGGCGAATGGGTGCTGCGGACGGCCTGCCTGCAGGCGGCGGGCTGGCCGGCGCCACTGTCCATCGCGGTGAACATCTCCCCGGTGCAGTTCCGCGGCAATCGGCTGGTGGCCGTGGTCGGCGCGGCGCTCGCGGCGTCCGGGCTGGAGCCGTCGCGGCTGGAGCTGGAGATCACGGAAGGCGCGTTGATGGACAGCAGCGCCCCGGTGCTGGAAGCGCTGCACGCGCTGCGCGGCATGGGCGTGCGCATCTCGATGGACGATTTCGGCACCGGCTATTCCTCGCTCAGCTACCTGCGCAAGTTTCCCTTCGACAAGATCAAGATCGACCAGTCCTTTGTGCGCGGCGCCGATGCCGATGCCGAGGCGGGCGCCATCATCCGCGCCGTCGCGGCACTGGGCGCCAGCCTGGGCATGCGCACGGTGGCGGAGGGGGTGGAAACGCCGCAGCAGCTGTCGCGCATCCAGGGCGCGGGCTGCGATGCCGTGCAGGGCTACCTCACCGGCCGGCCGATGCCCGCGGCAGACGCGGGGGCCCTGGCCCGGCAGGCGTCCCACCCCCTCGAACCCGCAGAAAGCATCGCATGAGCCACCCGGTCCACCGCCTCGTCTACTACAGCCGCAACCACGTGCGGGGGTCGCTGGACGACGCGCTGCGCGACATCCTGGCCGCCAGCCGGCGCAACAACGCCCATGCCGGCGTGTCCGGCGCGCTGATGTTCAACGCCGGCTGCTTCGCCCAGGTGCTGGAAGGCCCCCGCGCCGCCGTGGAGCACACCTTCGAGCGCATCCAGCAGGACGAGCGGCATGGCGACGTGTCCCTGCTCGGCTTCGGCGCGGTGGAGGGCCGGGCCTTTGAGACATGGTCCATGGCCTTTGTGGGCGGTGACCGGGCGGATGCCGGGCGCTTCGGCGGCATCGCGCGGGACAGCGGCTTTGATCCGTCCCGCATGGCCGGCGACGCATTGTTCGCCACCCTGCACCGTCTGGTGCTGGAGGAGGAGGCGGCCGGCCTTTGAACCGGCGCCGCGGCCTGGAGGGCTGGCGCACCGGCGCGCAGGCGTGACACAGTTTCCCTAAAGCGCGCCGCCCCGCGGCGGGACCACAAGGGAGAACGACAAGCATGCCGCATCCTGACCAAGGGCAGCGCTGATGGCCGCCCGGGACTTCGACGCCTTGCCCCGCATGCCGGCCAACCACGTGCCGCTGACCCCCACCCTGTTCACCGAGCGCAGCGCGGCGGCCTTTCCGGACCGCGTGGCGGTGATCCACGGCGCGCAGCGCTTCACCTGGCGCGAGCACCGGGACCGCTGCGTGCGGCTGGCCTCGGCGCTGGCCCGGCGCGGCATCGGGCGGGGGGACACGGTGGCGGTGCTGCTGCCCAACACGCCGGCCATGGTGGAATGCCACACCGGCGTGCCGATGTCGGGCGCGGTGCTCGGCGCCATCAACACGCGGCTGGATGCCGAGACCATCGCCTACATCCTCGACCACGGCGAAGCCAAGCTGGTGATCGTGGACCGCGAGCTGGCGCCGCTGCTGGGCGCGGCCCTCGCGCTTTGCACCGTCAGGCCGCCGGTGATCGAGGTGGACGACCCCGAGGCGCCCTTCCCCCACACGCTGGGCGGCGAGGACTACGAGGCGCTGCTGGCGTCCGGCGACGCCGACTTCGCCTGGCCGCTGCCGGCGGACGAGTGGGACGCCATCGCGCTGAACTACACTTCCGGCACCACCGGGCGGCCCAAGGGCGTGGTGTACCACCACCGCGGCGCGCATCTCTCGGCGATCGGCGACATCCTGGCCTGCCAGATGGCCGGCCCGCCGACCTACCTGTGGACGCTGCCGATGTTCCATTGCAACGGCTGGTGCTTTCCCTGGGTGGTGGCCGCGCTGTCGGGCACGCATGTCTGCCTGCGGGCGGTGCGCGGCCCCGCCATGTGGGAAGCCATCGCCGCCCACCGCGTGACCCACATGTGCGGCGCGCCCATCGTGCTCGCCACCCTGCTGGACATGCCAGGCCGCCCGGCGCTGGCCGCCCCGCTGCGCTTCATGGTGGCCGGCGCCCCGCCGCCCGAGGCGGTGCTGGCCAAGGCGGCCGAGGCCGGCGTGCAGGTGGTGCACATCTACGGGCTGACCGAATGCTACGGCCCCGCCGTGGTCAATGAATGGAAGCCCGAGGACGACGCCCTGGACGGCCCCGCCCGCGCCGCGCTGATGGCCCGCCAGGGCCAGCGCTACGTGACGCTGGAAGCACTGGACGTGTTCGGCCCCGGCGACACCCCCGTGCCAGCCGACGGCACCACGATGGGCGAGGTGGTGATGCGCGGCAACATGGTCGCCAAGGGCTACCTGAAGGACCTGCCCGCCACCGCCAAGGCCTTTTCCGGCGGCTGGTTCCGCACCGGCGACCTGGGCGTGAAGCACCCGGACGGCTCCATGCAGGTGCGCGACCGCGCCAAGGACATCATCATCTCGGGCGGCGAGAACATCAGCTCCATCGAGGTGGAGGACGCGCTGTACCGCCACCCCGCCGTGGCGGTGGCCGCCGTGATCGCGGTGCCGGACGACAAGTGGGGCGAGGTGCCCTGCGCATTCGTGGAACTGCGCCCCGACGCGGACGCCACGGAGGCCGAGCTGCTGGACTTCGTGCGCGGCCGCCTGGCGCGGTTCAAGGTGCCCAAGCGCGTGGTCTTCGGGGAAGTGCCCAAGACCTCCACCGGCAAGCTGCAGAAGGCCAAGCTGCGGGAAGCGGCACGGGGCTGATGGGTGGCGCCGCCAGGGGGCGCCGCCCCCTGGACCCCCGCTGGGGTGGTTGAACCACCCCAGGCCCCGGCATCAGAAAGAATGCAGGGCTGATGGCCGCGGCGTGGTGCCGGCACGAACCTTGATAAAAATATCTCCGCTTTCCGCAGCGCGGCGCTGCGGAGCAGGAAGCGCCAAACCGATGGCGGGGCCTGGGGGGATCCTATCCCCCCAGCGGGGGTCCAGGGGGCAGCGCCCCCTGGCCGCGCGTGCCCTGGATGCGCTGTTCCGGCAGCATGCGGTCCAGCAGCCCGTCCCGCCGCACCGCGACGTGCCAGACCGTGGCCGCCACGTGCAGGATGATCAGCGTATAAACCGCGAACTGCCCCCACACATGGATGGTGTTCGCCGCCACGCCCAGGGCGTCGTTCCGGGCGAAGCCCGGCAGCGTGACAACCCGGAAGAACGGCACGCCCTGGCCGTTGCCGGCCATCAGGTAGCCGGTCACGGGCATGACCAGCAGCACGGCGTAAAGCAATGCGTGGTTCACGCTGGCGAAGGCGTTCTGCACGCGGCTGACGCCGGGGTGGTGTGGCGGCGCGGCATGGCGCCAGCGCCAGGTCAGGCGCAGCAGCACCAGCAGGAAGACCGAGATGCCCATGGATTCGTGCAGCAGGTACCAGAAGGTCCGCACCTCGCCGGGCGGGAAATTCTCCGCCACCCAGACAAAGGGCAGCAGAAAGCACAGTGCCGCGGCGGTGATCCAGTGCAGGGCCTGTGCCAAGCCGTTGTAGCGCTGCATGCCGCCTCTCCTTCCCGGGGAAGCCATTATGTGGGGCGACGCGGTGGGTTGGCTGCCCCAAAAAGGCGGCAAGGCCGGGGAAAGAATTCCCCCCGGCCTTTCTTTGTCACCGCGCCGTGATGGTTTCCGTCGTCTGGTCCAGGTTGCGCGGCGCGGGCGCCGGCATGGCCTGGACGCGGCGGACGGACTGGCCCCAGCCCCCGGTGCCCTCCACCAGCCTGCGGTCGCGCATCACGAAGCGGCCGCGCACCAGGGTGTGGCGGGGGATGCCCTGGACCGCCATGCCCTCGAAGGGCGTGACCTTGGCGCGGGAATGCAGGCCAGCAGCGCGGATGCTGTCGCGCGCCGCCAGATCCACCACGGCGATGTCGGCATCCGCCCCCGGCACCAGCGCGCCCTTGCGCGGGAACAGGCCGAAGGCGCGGGCGGGGGCGCCGGCCGAGAGCCGCACGTAGTCGGTCAGCGACAGCCGGCCCTGCGCCACCTGGGTCAGCATCAGCGGCATCTGCGTCTCGACGCCGGGGAAGCCGCAATCGACCTGCCAGATGTTGGCGCGGGTCTTCTCCTCCGGGTCGTGCGGCGCGTGGTCGGTGGCGATCATGTCGATGGTGCCGTCCGCCAGCCCGGCCCAGAGCGCCTCCTGGTGATGCTTCTCGCGCACCGGCGGGTTGACGCGGATGACGGGGCCGACCTCGGAATAGGCGTGCTCGTCGAACAAGAGGTAATGCGGGCAGGTTTCGCCGGTAATGTCGACGCCGCGCGCCTTGGCCTCGCGCAGCGGCCGCAGCTCGTCGCCGGAGGAGATGTGCAGGATGTGGATGCGCGCGCCGGTCCATTCCGCCAGCAGCGCGGCGCGGGACACCGCCTCGCTGGCCACGATGGCGGGGCGGGAGGCGAGATGCGCCAGCGGGTCACGCCGCCCCGCCGCCTCCAGCCGCTGCTGCCGCAGCGCCATGATCGAGGCGGTCTCGGCATGCAGCGAGATGCGCAGCCCGTGCTTGGCCACCACCTCGAAGCCTTCCAGCATCCCGCCCGTCGACGGCGAGGGGATGTTGCCGAAGGTATTGCCCATATACAGCTTGAAGGCCGCGACGCCGCCTTCCACCAGGGCGGCGATGTGCTGCAGGTTGTCCTCGGCCAGCAGGCCATAGATGCCGAAGTCGACGCGTGCCTTGGACGCCGCCTCCAGCTTGGCGCGCAGCCCCTCGGGCGTCGAGGTGGGCGGGATGGTGTTGGGCATCTCGAACACCGTGGTCACGCCGCCCATGGCGGCGGCGGCGGTGCCGGTGTCCCAGTCCTCCTTGTGAGTGTAGCCGGGCTCGCGGAAATGCACATGCGCGTCGATCGCGCCGGGCAGCACATGCAACCCCGTGGCATCCAGCACCTCCCGCGCAGCGCCCAGCGAGCCGGGCGCGCCGACGGCCAGCACCTTGCCATCGTTGATGGCGATATCAGCGGGAAACACGGCATCCTCGGTGGCCAGAGTGCCACCGGCAATCAACAGGTCGGCTTGCATCGTCTTCTCCCTCACAGCATCGCCCAGCCGCCATCCACCGGCAAATCCGTGCCGGTGATCTGGCGGGACACGTCGGAGGCGAGGAACAGGCAGGCATTCGCCACGTCCTCGTCCACCGTGATGCGCCGCAGCGCGTAGTCCGCCGCGTGCCTCTCAGCCGCGGCCTCCTCCGAGATGCCGAGCCGCGCCGCCATCTCCGGCACCACCTTGGTGCGGAAGCGTGGCCCGTCCACCATGCCGGGCGCCACGCAGTTGACGTTGACGTTGTGCGGCCCCGCCTCCAGCGCGAAGGACTTGGTGATGCCGCGCAGCCCCCACTTGCTGGCGGAATAGGCCATCCGCCCCGCCCGCCCGCGCATGCCGAACGTCCCCCCCACATTCACCACCTTGCCGCCACCCCGCGCGATCATCCCCGGCAGCACGGCGCGCATGGTGTTGAAGCAGCCCGCCATGTTCAGCGTGACGATCTCGTCGAACTCGTCCCGCGTCGTCTCCCACCCGGTCTTGCCGATCGGCCCCGAACCGCCAGCCACGTTGACCAGCACGTCCACGGTGCCGGCCTGGGCCACGGTGGCCTCCACCGCCGCCGTGTCCGTCAGGTCACAGCGCAGCACCGCGGCCTCCACCCCCAGCGCCCGCGCCTGCTCCGCCACGGGCTCGATGGCAGCGACATCGCGGCCGACCAGCACCAGGCGGCATCCCTCCCGCGCGAAAGCCAGGGTGATGGCGGCGCCCATGCCCTTGGCGGGGCCGGTGATGAGCACGGATTTGTTTCGGAGCTTCAGGTCCATAGCGGGTGCTTCCCTCGGGGGTGGAGAAGGTTGGGGGAATGAATTCCCCCAAACCCCCATCTTCTTTTTGCGAGTTTTCGGTGGTGGCTGTGGTGGGGTCGACGCTTCAGGACGGCTGGGCGCGCCGGAGGTCATCGACCTCCGGCGACTGAGGGTTCAACCCGGCGCCAACTGAGAGAAAAAAGATGGGGGTCTGGGGGAATTCTTTCCCCCAGCCTTTCTGTTCTCAAAGCCGCGTCAGCCGCTCGGCCAGGGGTGGCAGGAAACTCCGGTCGAACACCTCGCCAACCCCTGGCGCGCGGGGCAGCGCATCCGCCTGCACCAGGGTCGCGATGGCGCGCTGCATGCGGGCCTCGTCGATATCGCCCAGGCCGATGCGGGCGATCTCGGCGCCGCTCATCTCGTCGGCCACCGTGGCGTCGAAGCGGGCGCGTTCCACGCGGGCGTCCAGCAGGGATTCACGGGCCAGGACGGCGGCCACCGCCGCGTCGCGCTCGGCCAGGGCTGCCTTCAGGCCGCGGTTGATGGTGCGCAGCAGGGCGCGCACGGCCTCCGGGTTCTGCGTCGCCAGGGTGCGGGAAACGAGGATGGTGTTGGAGTAGAGGTCGATGCCGTGGTCGGCATAGCGGATGTAGCGCAGGGCGTTGGCGTCCAGCCCCGCGCCCATGGCGCTGAAGCGGATGGTGTTGATGTAGCCGAAGGCGCCGTCCATCTGGCCGCGGAACAGCATCTGCTCGCGCAGGCTGGGCTGCATGGTGCTGATGGCCACCTTGGCCGCGTCGATGCCGGCGGCCTGGGCGAAGGCGGGGAACAGCATCAGCGCGCCGTCATTGGCGGGGCCGCCCAGGGTGCGGCCCTCCAGGTCCTTCGGCGCGCGGATCGGGCTGTCCTGTTTCACGGCGATGCAGAAGGGCGGCACGTTGTAGAGCATCATCACCGCCACCGGCGCCGCCTGCGGCTGGCGGGCGGCGAAGCGGATCAGCGCGTTCATGTCCCCGAAGCCGGCGTCATAGGCGCCGGCGGCGACCTGGGTGACGGGCGCGGCCGAGCCCTCGCCCTGGTCCAGCACCAGGTCGATACCTTCCTCCCGGTCGAAGCCACGCGCCTTGGCCAGGAAGAACCAGCCCTGCGGCCCCTGGTACTTCCAGTTCAGCACCATGCGGATGCGCGTGGGCGCCTGCGCGGCGGCGATATGGGGCGCGGCCAGCAGCGCGCCCGCGAGAAGAAAGGCCCGGCGATCCATGCGTCGTGTCCCTCGGTCTGTCCGGGGCAGAGGCTAGGCGGCGCGAAGTGTTGCCTTCCATTGCCGTTTTGGCGCAAGCCTGTTGCCGGAACCGACACGGGACATCCCATGCATCCGCTGCGGCACATGCGCGTCTGGCGCTACGTGGACGAGGTGGCGCGCACCGGCTCGCTGCGGCTGGCGGCGGCGCGGCTGAACGTCACCGCCTCCGCCCTGCTGCGCCGCATCGCCGACATCGAGGCCGACCTCGGCACCCCGCTGTTCGAGCGCGCGCCCACCGGCATGCGCCCCACCGTGGCGGGCGAGCTGTTCATCGGCTGGATCCGCGGCCAGGGCGCGGAGCTGGAGCAGGTGCGCTCCCGCATCGAGGACCTCTCCGGCCTGCGGCGCGGCCGGGTGCGCATCGCCTGTTCCCAGGCCCTGGCGATGTCCTTCCTGCCGGCCGAGATGGCCGCCTTCCAGGCCCGCGCACCGCTGGTCGATTTCGCCGTGACGGTGCGCGACCACGACGGCGCCCTCAGCGCGCTGGCGGAATTCGAGGCCGATCTCGCGCTGATCTTCAACCCGCCGCCCAATGCCGATTGGCAGCCGCTGCTGCAGCTCGGCCAGCGGCTGGTCGCCATCATGGCCGCCGGCCACCCGCTGGCCGCCCGCCCCGTGTTGCGGCTGCGCGACTGCGCGGCCTTTCCCGCCGCCCTGCCCGATCGCAGCTTCGGCGCCCGGCAGATCCTGGACGCCCGCATGGCCGGCCATTCCGCCAAGCTGCGCGTGGCGCTGGAAGCCAATTCCTTCGAGCTGCTGCGCCAGTTCGTGCGCCACGGCGAGGCCATCACCTTCCAGATCGCCATCGGCGCGCCAACGGACGACCCCGGGCTGGCGGTGCGGCCGATCGACGACCGGGACCTCGCGCATGGGCCGCTGGTGCTGGGGCAGCTCAAAGGCCGTACCCTGCCCGTGGCGGCGGCGAAATTCGCGGAGCGGCTGGCGGAACGGCTGGATGCGGCGCGGATGGTGGGATGAGGGCCAAAAGGGGCTCCGCCCCTTCTGGACTTCCCCGCTGGGGTGGCTGAGCCACCCCAGACCCCGGCATCAGCCGCGGGTGATGGGGCCAGTTCCTGAGTCTGCGGGTGCGGCCCGCGTGGCCTTGTCAGAATCCTGTGCCCCCGCCCCGCCGGGCAAGCGCCGTCCGTATCGCCCGAATGCTTCCTGACGGCGGGGTCTGGGGTAGCACTGCTACCCCAGCGGGAGAGTCCAGAGAGGGCGGAGCCCTCTTTGGCCCCCGCCCGTCACCCCCGCGCCAAGCACCCTTCCGCCAGCAGCGCGAAGGCCCGCCCGCGATGCCCGATGGCCTTCTTCGCCGCCGTGTCCATCTCGGCGAAGGTCAGCCCCTGGCCGTCCGGCACGAACATCGGGTCGTAGCCGAAGCCGCCCGGGCCGCGCGGCGGCCAGACCCACTGGCCGGGGCAGCGGCCCTCGAAGGCTTCCGTGTGGCCGTCCGGCCAGGCCAGCACCAGGGTGCAGACGAAGGCGGCGGTGCGGTCGGGCGAATGGCGCGCCAGCTTTTCCACCTTGGCCATGGCGCCGGCGTAGTCGCGGGTGCCGTCCGGCTGCTCGGCCCAGTCGGCGGTGTAGACGCCGGGAGCGCCATCCAGCGCGGACACGGCGAAGCCGCTGTCATCGGCCAGCGCCACCATGTTGGCGGCGCGGGCGGCGGCCAGGGCCTTCAGCGTGGCGTTGCCCAGGAAGGTGGTCTCGGTTTCGTCGGGCACCGGCAGGCCCAGCTCGGCGGCGCTGCTCACGGCGATGCCGTACTCGGCCAGCATCGCCGAGACCTCCTTCAGCTTGCCGGCATTGTGGGTGGCGAGCAGGATGCGGTCCGCTTCCAGCCTGCGATGGGTGCTCATGCGCCGATGGCCTCCTGCTGCGCGGCGAACAGCGCCGCGGTGCCCTGCTTCGCCAGGGCCAGCAGCCCCAGCATATGGTGTTCGGAGAACGGCTCCGCCTCGGCGGTCGCCTGGATTTCCACGATGCCGCCTGCGCCGGTCAGCACGAAGTTGGCGTCCGCCTGCGCGGCGCTGTCCTCGGCATAGTCCAGGTCCAGCACCGGCACGCCGCGCCACAGCCCGCAGGACACGGCGGCGACCTGGCCGAGCAGCGGATTGCGCGACAGCACCCGCTTGGCCATGCAATGCTCGAAGGCCAGGTGCAGCGCCACCCAGGCGCCGGTGATGGCGGCGCAGCGCGTGCCGCCGTCGGCGGTGAGCACGTCGCAATCCAGCGTCACGGTCATCTCACCCATGGCCTTGCGGTCGGTCACGGCGCGCAGGCTGCGGCCGATCAGGCGCTGGATCTCCTGCGTGCGGCCGGATTGCTTGCCCTTGGCGGCCTCCCGCTCGCCCCGCTTATGCGTGGCACGGGGCAGCATGCCGTATTCGGCCGTCACCCAGCCCTCCCCCTTGCCGCGCAGGAAGCCGGGCACCCGGCCCTCGACGCTGGCGGTGCACAGCACTTCCGTCAGCCCCATGCGGATGCGGCAGGACCCTTCGGCATGGCGGGCGACACCAGGCTCGATCAGGACGGTGCGGAGGGCATCGGGCGCGCGGCCGGACGGGCGGAGGGTGTCGTCGGTCATGCGGGGCGGTGTGGCGGGGGGTGGGGCGGGAAGCAAGATCAGGGGAATGAATTCCCCTGAAACCCCTTCTTTATTTTTATCTGTTTCAGGGGGCCTTGGGCGCGTCCCGCTCCCGCTGGCGAAACCTGGGGAAGTCAAAAAGAAGATGGGGGCCTGGGGGAATTCCTTCCCCCAGCCTTTCGTCTAATCCAGCCGCCAGTCCACCGCTTCCCGCCCCCGCTCGCGCAGGAAGTCGTTGGTGCGGCTGAAGGGCCGGGCGCCGGCGAAGGGCGACGGGCTGGTGGCCGCCCGGGCCGCCGCCAGGGGCGAGGGATGGTCGGATTCCACCACCAGGTGGCGGGTGGCATCCAGCATCTCGGCCTTTTTCCGCGCGTGCCCCCCCCAAAGGATAAAGGCGACAGGCTCCGGCCCGTCATTGACTGCCTGGATCACCCGGTCGGTGAAGCGGTGCCAGCCGGCGCGGGCGTGGCTGCCGGCGCGGCCCTGCTCCACCGTCAGCGCGGTGTTGAGCAGCAGCACGCCGTGGTCGGCCCAGGCGGTCAGGCAGCCGTGCTCAGGGGGCGCGATGCCGCAATCGGCCTGCAGCTCCCGGTGGATGTTGCGGAGCGAGGGGGGCACGCGGATGCCGGGGGGCACGGAAAAAGACAGCCCCATGGCCTGCCCGGGCTGGTGGTAGGGGTCCTGGCCCAGGATCACCGCCTTGACCGCCCGCAGCGGCGTGCGGGCCAGGGCGGCGAAGGTCAGGGGCTCGGGCGGGAAGATGGTCTTGCCGGCGGCGCGCTCGGCGGCCAGGAACTCCGCCAGCGCGGCCATGTAGGGCTGCTCGAACTCGTCGCCGATGGCCTGCCGCCAGCAGGATGGCAGGGTGGCGAGGGCCGCGCTCCAGGCCGGATGCATCAGCGGGCGTTCGCGCTGGCCTCGGAGCGGGTGGTGCCGACGCGGCTGGCCAGCGCCGCGGCCATGAAGTCGTCCAGCTCGCCGTCCAGCACCGCGTCGGGGTTGCCCTTCTCGACGTTGGTGCGGAGGTCCTTCACGAGCTGGTAGGGCGCCAGCACGTAGGAGCGGATCTGGTGGCCCCAGCCGATGTCGGTCTTGCCGGCCTCGATCCCCGCCGTGATCTCCTCGCGCTTGCGCAGCTCAAGCTCGTACAGGCGGGCCTTCAGCATATCCATCGCGATCACGCGGTTGCGGTGCTGCGAGCGGTCCTGGGTGGAGGCGGCGACGATGCCGGTCGGGATGTGGGTGAAGCGCACGCCGGATTCGGTCTTGTTGACGTGCTGCCCGCCGGCGCCGGAAGCGCGGAAGGTGTCGGTCTTCAGGTCCGCCGGGTTGACCTCGATCTCGATCTTGTCGTCGATCACGGGAAACACGTAGACGGAGGCGAAGCTCGTTTGCCGCCGGGCAGCGGCGTCAAAGGGGCTGATGCGTACCAGCCGGTGCACGCCGCTTTCGGTCTTCAGCCAGCCATAGGCGTTGGGGCCGGTCACCTGAATGGTGGCGGACTTGATGCCGGCCTGCTCGCCTTCCGACTCCTCGGTCATCTGCACCTTGAGGCCACGCTTCTCGGCCCAGCGGGTGTACATGCGCAGCAGCATCTGCGCCCAGTCCTGCGCCTCGGTGCCGCCGGCGCCGGCGTTCACTTCCAGAAAGGCGTCGCGCATATCGGCCTCGCCCGAAAGCAGGCTCTCGATCTCGCGGCGCTTGGCCTCGGTGGCAAAAGCCTTGAGGTCGGCCACGGCCGCATCCGCCGTGCCGGCATCGCCCTCGGCTTCCGCCAGCTCGATCAGTTCCAGCGCGTCACGGACGTCCTGCTCCAGCTTCTGCACGCCCTCGATCTGGTCGGCCAGGCGGCCGCGCTCGCGCATCACCTCCTGCGCCAGGTCGGGCTTGTCCCACAGCGTCGGGTCCTCGGCGCGGGCGTTGACCTCGTCCAGCCGGCGCAGCGCCACGTCCCAGTCGAGGTGGCGCCGCAGCAGGGCGATGGAATCCTGGATCTGCCCCTGAAGGGCCTCGGCATCTGCGCGCATGGGGGCGGTTCCTACAGCAGATGCCGGCCCCGGTGGAAGGGCCAGCGCGCGGGACGCCCGGCCATTTGCGAACGGTTCGCATTTATTTAGAAGTTACAATGGCTTCCGGCGCCCGATGCTTGCGACGGGGGGGCCATCTGGGCCACATTGGCGGGCCCGGGGCGGCCTTTTCGGCGTGCCCTGGCCACCAAGACCATGGACGGACGCCACGCCGGGATGACGACCGCCACCATCGCCGCCGCCCCGCCCGACGCAGTGGACCTGCAGCGGGCGCGGCTTTTCGCGCTGCTCGGGCGGCTGCTGCTGGCGGCGCCGGATGCCGCGCTGTTGCACGGCCTGGCGGCGCTGGGGCCGCAACAGGACACGCCGCTGGGCCGGGCCGTCGCCGCGCTGTCGCAGGCCGCCGCCACGGCCAGCCCGGCCGGTGCCGCCGGGGAATACGCGGCGCTGTTCATCGGCGTCGGCCGTGGCGAGCTGCTGCCCTTCGCCTCCTACTACCTGACCGGCTTTCTGCACGAGCGGCCGCTGGCGCTGCTGCGGGACGACCTGCGGCGCCTGGGGATCGAGCGGGCGGACGGCGTGGCGGAGCCCGAGGACCACCTGGGCTTTCTGTGCGAGGCGATGGCCGGGCTGCTGGGCGGCGAGTTCCTTGCCACCCCGGAGGCGGTTGCGGCGTTCTTTCAAAGGCACCTGCAACCCTGGGCCGGCCGCGCCTTCGCGGACCTGGAGAAAGCGGCGGCGGCCGAGCTTTACCGCCCGGTGGGGGCGATCGGCGTGGCGTTGATGGATATCGAGCTGGCGGCCCTGGGCCTGCCGGCATGAGCGGAAAGGATGCGGCGATGAGCGAGCACGACAAGCCCCAGCGGCGCGGCTTCCTGAAAGCCCTGGGCCTAGCCGGCGGCGCCGCCGTGGCCACGGCGGCGCCGGCCGCAGCCTTCAACATCGAGGGCGGGCTGAACGGCGCCAAGCCGGCCAAGGAAACCGCCGACGAGAAGCTCGCCGCGCGCTATCGCGAAAGCGAGCACGTGAAGGCCTTCTACCGCACCAACCGATACTGAGGCGCCGCGCATGCTGATCAAGCGTTCCGAGCGGCAGGCCACCAAGCAGCGCCTGTCCGCCGCCTACCAGGGCCTGTCCTCCGGCGGGCTGGACCGCCGCTCCTTCCTGCGCCAGGCGGGGCTCGGCGCCACCGGGCTGGCCGCACTCGGCGCCCTGCCGCTGACCACGGCCCGCCGCGCCCATGCCGGGCCCATGGACTTCGCGCAGCCGGTGCAGCGGGTGAAGAACATCTGCACCCACTGCTCCGTCGGCTGCACGGTGGTGGCCGAGGTGCAGAACGGCGTCTGGGTGGGCCAGGAGCCCGCCTTCGACAGCCCGATCAACCGCGGCACCCATTGCGCCAAGGGCGCCTCGGTGCGCGAGCTGGTGCATGGCGACCGGCGGCTGAAGTACCCGCTGAAGCTGGTGGACGGAAAGTGGGAGCGCCTGTCCTGGGACCAGGCGATCGAGGAGATCGGCAACAAGCTGCTGGAAATCCGGCAGAAGTCCGGCCCCGATTCCGTGTTCTGGCTTGGCAGCGCCAAGTTCAGCAACGAGGGCGCCTACCTGATGCGCAAGTTCGCGGCCTTCTGGGGCACGAACACCATCGACCACCAGGCGCGCATCTGCCACTCCACCACGGTGGCCGGCGTCGCCAACGTCTTCGGCTACGGCGCGCAGACCAACAGCTACAACGACATCCGCAATGCCCGCACCATCATCGTGATGGGCGGCAACCCCGCGGAGGCGCATCCTGTCGCCATGCAGCACGTGCTGGCCGGCAAGGAGCAGAACCGCGCCAACATGATCGTCATCGACCCGCGCTTCACCCGCACGGCGGCGCATGCCACCGAATACATGCGGATCCGCCCGGGCACCGACATCCCCATCATCTGGGGCCTGCTCTGGCACATCTTCGAGAACGGCTGGGAAGACAAGGACTTCATCAAGCAGCGCGTGTACGGCATGGACGACGTGCGGCGCGAGGTGGCCAAGTGGCACCCGGCGGAGGTGCTGCGCGTCACCGGCGTGCCGGAAGAGCAGATGAAGCGCGTGGCGCAGATCTTCGCGACGCAGAAGCCGGCGACGCTGATCTGGTGCATGGGCGCCACGCAGAAGACCGTGGGCACCGCCAACGTGCGCGCCTTCTCCATCATCCTGATGGCCACCGGCAACATCGGCGCGCCCGGCACCGGCGCCAACATCTTCCGCGGCCACACCAACGTGCAGGGCGCGACCGACCTCGGGCTCGATGTCACCACCCTGCCCGCCTACTACGGCATCGACGAAAGCGCCTGGCGCCACTGGTGCCGGGTGTGGGACGTGCCTTACGAAGACATGGTCAAGCGCTTCGCCTCCAAGGCGCTGATGGAAACGCCGGGCATCCCGACCACGCGCTGGTTCGACGCCGTGCTGCTGCCGAAGGACCAGGTGGACCAGCCCGACCTGTTGAAGGCGATGTTCGCGGTGGGCCACGGTGGCAACACCGTCAGCCGCATGCCCGAGGCGATCAAGGGCATGGAGAAGCTGGAGCTGCTGGTGGTGGCCGACCCGCACCCCACCAACCTGTCCAGCATGTCCAACCGCCGGAACGGCACCTACCTGCTGCCGATGTCCACGCAGTTCGAATGCGCCGGCAGCCGCACCGCCTCCAACCGCTCGCTGCAGTGGTACGACCCGGTGGTCAAGCCGATCTTCGAAAGCAAGACCGATTACGAGCTGCTGTATCGCATGGCCGAGAAGCTCGGCTTCGCGGCCGAGATGTTCAAGACCATCGAGGTGCGGGGCAAGGAACCCGTGGCCGAGAGCATCCTGCGCGAGATCAACCGCGGCGCCATCTCGACCGGCTATTCCGGCCAGTCGCCGGAGCGGCTGAAGCTGCACATGCAGCACCAGGCGGACTTCGACCTGGTGACGCTGCGTGGCCGCGCCGGCACGCCCGTGGCGGGCGAGACATACGGCCTGCCCTGGCCCTGCTGGGGCACGCCGGAGATGAAGCACCCGGGCAGCCACATCCTGTACAACACCAACCTGCACGTGAAGGAAGGCGGCGGCACCTTCCGCGCCCGCTTCGGCGTGGAGCGCAACGGCCAGACGCTGCTGGCCGAGGGCTCCTATTCCAAGGGCTCGGAGATCACCGACGGCTATCCCGAGTTCACGGTGGCCGTGCTCAAGCGCCTGGGCTGGTTCGACGAGCTGACGGCGCGGGAAAAGGAGATCATCGCCCGCATCGGCGGCGACAATCCCGACCGCGTATCCTGGTCCACCGACCTGTCCTTCGGCATCATCCGCGTGGCGATGGAGCATGGCTGCGTGCCCTACGGCAATGCCAAGGCGCGCGGCAACGCCTGGAACCTGCCCGACCCCGTGCCGGTGCACCGCGAGCCGATCTATACCCCGCGCACCGACCTGATCGCCGACTACCCGACGCTGGAGGACCGCCGCAGCTTCCGCATGCCCAACATCGGGCGGACGGTGCAGCAGCGCTCCTATCAGGTGGCGCGTGACTTCCCGATCGTGCTGACCTCCGGCCGCCTGGTCGAATACGAGGGCGGCGGCGAGGAAACCCGCTCCAACCGCTGGCTGGCCGAGCTGCAGCAGGACATGTTCGTCGAGATCAACACCCAGGACGCCGCCGCCCGCGGCATCCGCGAAGGCGAGTACGTCTGGGTGGACGGCGCGGAGAACGGCGCCAAGGTGCGCGTCAAGGCGCTGGTGACCGACCGCGTGGGCAAGGGCGTCGCCTTCATGCCCTACCACTTCGGCGGCTGGTACCAGGGCGAGGACCGGCGCGGCCACTACCCGCCGGGCGCCGACCCGATCGTGCTGGGCGAAAGCGCCAACACCCTGACCACCTATGGCTACGACCCGGTGACCGCGATGCAGGAAACCAAGGTCACGCTGTGCCAGATCCGCGCTAGCTGACGGGAAGGACCTCCATCATGGCCCGCATGAAATTCCTCTGCGACAGCGACCGCTGCATCGAGTGCAACGCCTGCGTCACAGCCTGCAAGAACGAGAACGAGGTGCCCTGGGGCATCAACCGCCGCCGGGTGGTGACCATCAACGACGGCAAGCCCGGCGAGCGCAGCATCTCCATGGCCTGCATGCATTGCACGGACGCGCCCTGCCAGGCGGTCTGCCCGGTGGACTGCTTCTACACCACGGCCGACCACATCGTGCTGCACGACAAGGACCTGTGCATCGGCTGCGGCTACTGCTTCTACGCCTGCCCCTTCGGCGCGCCGCAGTACCCCAAGGTCGGCAACTTCGGCGGCCGCGGCAAGATGGACAAGTGCACCTACTGCGCCGGTGGCCCGCAGGCCGACAACTCGGCCGCCGAGCAGGCGCAGTACGGCGCCAACCGCATCGCCGAGGGCAAGCTGCCGCTGTGCGCCGAGATGTGCTCCACCAAGGCGCTGCTGGCGGGCGACGGCGACATCATCGCCTCCATCTACAAGGAACGGGTGCAGACGCGCGGCTATGGCGCCGGCGCCTGGGGCTGGCGCACCGCCTACCGCGAGACGGTGGGCGCCTGATGCGCCGCGCGCTTCTTTCCCTTTCGGTCGCCCTGCCGCTGATGGCGGCGGGGCTGCCCGCCGGCCCGGCGCTGGCCCAGGCGCCCGCGCCGCAATCCGGCGAAACGCAGCAGGCCGTGCCGCAGAACTCGCCCACCACCCAGCGGCAGGGCCAGGACAACGGCGCCGGCCCCGACAAGGGCGCGCCGGAGCTGCAGGCCCCGGTACCGGAAACCCAGAGCGCGGGCGAGAACCAGCAGCGCCAGGCGCCCAATTCCACCGCCCCGCAGCAGCCCACCGGCACGCCCGCCGCGCCGCAGCCCAGCGTGGCCCCCACGCCCGTGGCGCCGATCCCGGCCCCGCCGCCGCTGGGCGACCAGGGGCAGCCCAGCGCCGAGGAGCGGGAACTGGAAGCCGCCCTCAAGGGCCAGCGCATCCAGGGCCGCATCTCCATCCCCAACCAGACGGCCAGCAACCTGGTGCAGCCGGCGGGGCGGGACTGGCGGGTGTTCCACAACCGCACCCTGAACTGGACCGGCGGCATCGCGGTGGGGGGGATGATCGCGCTGCTGGCGCTGTTCTTTCTGCTGCGCGGCCGCATCCGCGTGGCCAGCGGCTTTTCGGGCCGCATGATGCTGCGCTTCAACTTCCTGGAGCGCACGGTGCACTGGATGACCGCCAGCACCTTTCTGGTGCTGATGTTCTCCGGCCTGAACCTGACCTTCGGGCGCTACCTGATCCGCCCGCTGATCGGGCCCGAGGCCTTCACCGCCCTGTCGCACTACGGCAAGCTGGCGCACAACTTCCTGGCCTTTCCCTTCACGCTGGGCGTCGTGCTGATGTTCCTGCTGTGGGTGAAGGGCAACATCCCCAACAAGCAGGACTGGGTCTGGATCAAGCAGTTCGGCGGCATGGTGGGCCACGGCCACCCGGCCGCGCACCGCTTCAACGCCGGGCAGAAGGCGATCTTCTGGGTGACGGTGGGCGGCGGCGCGCTGGTGGCCGCCTCCGGCTATCTGCTGGTCTTTCCCTTCACGGTCACGGACGTGACTGGGCAGCAGTGGGGGCACATGGTGCATGGCGTGCTGTCCATGCTGATGATGGCCACCATGCTGGCGCATATCTACATCGGCACGCTGGGCATCGAGGGCTCGTTCTCCGCCATGGGCAGCGGCCAGGTGGACTACAACTGGGCGCGCGAGCACCACAGCCTTTGGGTCGAGGACGAGGTGGTCAAGGCGCATGAGACGGTGCGGCCGGGCAGCACGTCGCAGCGCGCGGTCGGGGCGGATTAAGCAAGCCGGGGGAATGAATTCCCCCGGACCCCCATCCTTTTCCGGGATGTTTTCGGTCGTATCCCCGGCACCGGCCTGCTTCGTGGCGGCCGGATGCGCCAGAAGTCATCAACCTCCGGCGACTGAGAGCTCAGCCCACGCGGCCTTGCATATTTTCATGCCGCTACCCCGCCCCACGGCGCTCCCCAAACCGACAGAAAGAAGATGGGGGCTCGGGGGAATTCTTTCCCCCGACCTTCCTCCACCCCCTGCGCCTTGCACGCCCCCAACGCCCCCGCTAAGCCCGCCGTCATGCGCGTCATCGGATTGGCCGGCTGGAGTGGCGCCGGCAAGACCACGCTCCTGGCCCGGCTGATCCCCACGCTCAACGCGCGCGGCATCGCGGTCTCGACCGTCAAGCACGCGCACCACGCCTTCGACATCGACACCCCCGGCAAGGACAGCCACACCCACCGTCAGGCCGGCGCGCGGCAGGTGATGGTCGCCTCTTCCCAGCGCTGGGCGCTCATGAGCGAGCTGCGCGGTGCCCCGGAGCCGGCGCTGTCCGAGCTGCTGGCCCGCCTGGACCCGGTGGACCTGGTGATCGTGGAAGGCTTCAAGCGCGATGCCCACCCCAAGGTGGAGGTGCACCGCGCCGCCAACAACAAGCCCTGGCTGCACCCGGACGACCCCGCCATCCGCGCCGCCGCCACCGACACCCCGCCCCCCGGCGCCCTGCCCTTCGCCGCGCTGGGCGAGGTGGAGGCGATCGCCGACCTGATCCTCGCCCACGCCGCGCCATGGCCCAGCTGAGCGACGACTGCTTCGCCCATGGCGGCGCGCTGCTGTCGGTGGAAGCCGCGGCCGCGCTGGTGGTGGCGCGTGTGCCGCCCCTGGCCGGCACCGAGACCGTGCCGCTCGCCGCCGCCCGCGGCCGCGTGCTCGCCGAAGACCTGCACGCCCCCCAGCCGCTGCCGCCCTTCTTCAACAGCGCGGTGGACGGCTATGCCTTCCGCCATGCCGACCTCGTGCCGGACGCCGAGAGCGTGCTGGCGCTGCACGGCCGCCTCGCCGCCGGGCAGGCCGCCGCCGGGCCCATCCCCCCCGGCACCGCGCTGCGCATCCTGACCGGTGCGCCGATGCCCCCCGGCGCCGACACGGTGATGATGCAGGAGGACGCGGTGCTGGACGGCCCCCGCCTGCGCCTGCCCCCCGGGCTGAAGCACGGCGCCAACTGTCGCCCCGCCGGCGAGGACGTGGCACAGGGCGAATGCGCGCTGCCAGCCGGCGCCCGCCTGGGCCCCGCCGAGATCGGGCTGCTGGCGGCGCTGGGCTTCGCCACCCTGCCCGTCACCCGCCGCCCGCGCGTCGGCGTGTTCAGCACCGGCAACGAGCTGGCCGCGCCCGGCACGCCGCTCGGCCCGGCGCAGACCTACGACAGCAACCGCTTTTCCCTGCTGGCGCTGCTGGCCGGCCTGCCGGTGGAAGCCCACGACCTCGGCATCCTGCCCGACCGCGCCGAAGCCACCGCCGGCGCGCTCCGCGAGGCCGCCGCCACGCACGACCTGCTGCTCACCTCCGGCGGCGTGTCCACCGGCGAGGAAGACCACGTCCGCACCGCCATCGAGGCCGGCGGCCGGCTGGTGTTCTGGAAACTCGCCCTCAAGCCCGGCCGTCCGGCGGCCATGGGCGTCGTCGCCGGCACTCCCGTGCTGGGCCTGCCCGGCAACCCGGTGGCCGCCATCGTCACTTTTCTGCACCTCGCCCGCCCGCTGGCGCTGCGTCTGGCCGGCGCCACCGCCGCGCCGTTGCCGCGCTTCGCCGCGACGGCCGACTTCAGCTACCGCAAGAAGGCCGGGCGCCGCGAATACGTCCGCGTCTCGCTGTCCGGCGAGGGGCCGCTGCCCGTGGCGCGGAAATACCCGCGCGAGGGCGCCGGGCTGCTGACCTCCCTGACGCGGTCGGACGCCTTCGCGGAACTGCGCGAGGATGTGGTGGAGGTGAAGCCGGGGGACAGCGTGGCGGTGCTGCCCTTCGCGGCGGTGTTCTGAACGGCCGAAGGCCGGGGGAACGAATTCCCCCCGAACCCCCTTTTTTTCTGCCTGTTTTTCGGGAGCGGCCGTTTCCGCGTGGCACTCCGACCGGGTGCGCCGGAGGTCATCGACCTCCGGCGACCGACGGTTCAGCCCGCGCGGCCCGATGATTCATTCAACGCTGCCCCGCGGCCTCGCGGCGCCCGGCCAGACTGACAGAAAAAAGATGGGGGTTTGGGGGAATTCATTCCCCCGGCCTTGCTGCCTCCTCGCCCGTGAACTGCAACGCCGCCAGCCGCGCGTAGAGCCCGCCCTCGCGGATCAGCGCCTCGTGCGGCCCGCTCGCGACCACCTGCCCGCCTTCCAGCACCACGATGCGGTCGGCGCGGCGGATGGTGGCCAGGCGGTGCGCCACCACCAGGGTGGTGCGGCCGCGGGACAGGGTGGCCAGCGCCTGCTGCACCGCCTGCTCGGATTCCGCGTCCAGCGCGCTGGTGGCTTCATCCAGCAGCAGCACGGCGGGGTCGCGCAAGATGGCGCGGGCGATGGCGATGCGCTGCCGCTGCCCGCCGGACAGCGTGACACCCCGGGCGCCCAGCGGCGTGGCCAGCCCTTGCGGCAGGGCATCGAGGAAGCCCAGCGCGGCGGCCGCCCCGGCGGCGGCGCGGATCTCGTCCGGGCTGGCGCCGGGGCGGCCATAGGCGATGTTGGCGGCGGCATCGGTGGAAAAGATCACCGGGTCCTGCGGCACCAGCCCGAGGCGGGCGCGCAGCGCGGCCGGGTCCAGTTCCCGGATGTCCACGCCGTCCAGCAGGATGCGGCCGGCCTGCGGGTCGTAGAAGCGCAGCAGCAGTTGCAGCACCGTGGTCTTGCCCGCGCCGGAGGGTCCGACGAGGGCCACCGTCTCGCCCGGCTCCACCACCAGGTTGAGGCCGTGCAGCGCGGCGTGCTGCGGGCGGGTGGGGTAGCGGAAGGACACGCCCTCGAAGACGATGCGCCCCCGCGCGGGCTCGGGCAGCGGCAGCGGGCGGGCGGGGGCGGCGACGGTGGGAACCACCTGCAGGACCTCGGCCAGCCGCACGGCGGCGCCGGCGGCGCGCTGCACCTCGCCCCACAGCTCGCTGAGCGCGGCGCCGGAGGACGCCAGCAGCACGGCGTAGAACACAAAGGCCGACAGCTCGCCGCCGCTCATCCGCCCGGCCACCACGTCCCGCCCGCCGACCCACAGGCTGAAGGCGATGGCGCCGACGCCCAGCAGGATCACCACCAGGATCTGGATGGCGCGCGTGGAGATGCGCCGGAGTGCTGCGGCGACCGAGCGCTCCACCTCCGCGCCAAAGCGGGCACGCTCCAGCGGCTCATGCGTGAAGGCCTGCACGGTGCGCAGGCCGTTGATGGTTTCCTCCGCCGTGGCGGCGAGGTCGGCCACCCGTTCCTGCGCCACGCGGGACAGGGCACGCTCGCGCCGCCCGAACAGGATCAGCGGCGCCACCACCAGCGGCACCACCACGGCGACGATGCCGGCCAGCTTCAGGCTGGTGGCCAGCAGCATGGCGAAGGCACCCGCCACCGTCAGCGCCGAGCGCAGCCCCTGCGACACCGCGCCGCCGATCAGCGCCTGCAGCACGGCGATGTCGGCGGTCAGGCGGGACAGGATGTCGCCGGTGCGCGCCGTCTCGAAATAGGCGGGGGACAGGGTCAGCACGTGGCCGTAGACGTCGCGCCGGAGGTCGGCCGCCACGCGCTCCCCCAGCCAGGCGACGGCGAGGTATCGCGCGGCCGTCGCCACCGCCAGTGCGGCGACCACGCCGCCCATGGCCAGCGCCGCGCGGTCCAGCGCCGCCGACTGGCCCCCGGCCTCGCCGAAGCCCGAATCGATCAGGTGCCGCAGCCCCTGGCCCAGCCCCAGCGTCAGCCCCGCCGCCGCCAGCAGCGCCACGCCGGCCAGCAGCACCCGCCCGCGATAAGGCCGCAGATAAGGCAGCAGCAGCCGCAGGGCGCCGAGGCTGGACAGGGTGGGGCGGGGCATCGGCAAGGTTCTTTCGGACGCGTTCGGCGGCGGGCCGGGGCACAACGCCTTCCCCGGACCGATGCTTCTCTGCCTGTTCGGGAAAGGGGGAAAGTGGCGAAGGCATTCCGCCCGCCCGCGGACCGGGCAAGGCACGGCGCCGCCAAAGCTTTCACCTGGAAGCCGACAGAAGCATGGCAGGATTTATCCCCCTAGCCTTCTTCTCCCCTGCGGGCCGCGCGGCGCCGCGTTGCGGCTGGCCGGGGCGGGCTGCAGGCGGCTCAGGGCCTCGCAACGGAGCAGGCAGGTCTGCACCTCGCGGGTGTTGTCGATGCGGCGGGGCAGCACGGCACCGCATTGCTGCTGGCAACGGGCGCTGTCCTGTGGCCCGCCCGCCTGCGCCCGCAGCGGCGACGGCAGGACCAGCAGGCCAAGCAGCAGCAGGGCTCCCGACTGTCGCATGGTCGTTTTCCCGCCCAACATGGAGCGGTGGTGCCATGCGGCGGCGGCGGCGGCCAAGCGCAAAATTCCGACGCTTATGTTTCCTTGCAAATCAGCGTCTTCCCCTTCTGCCGGGCCGGCTGATGGCCTAGAAGAAGCCATGCCCCGCCCCCAGGCGCATGCCCCGCGGGGCAAGGCGCCCGCCGCTCACGCCACCGTCGCCCCACCGGCCCGCCGCCGCTCGGGGCTGGGGCGCCTGCTGCGCGTCCTGGTGCTGGTGACCGTCTGGGGCGGGCTGGCGCTGGCCGCCGGGGTGCTGTTCTTCGCCTGGGACCTGCCGCGGCCGGAAACGGCGCTGGTGGCCAGCCGCCGCCCGGCGGTGACTCTGGAAGCCGCCGACGGCCGCCTGCTGGCCACCAGCGGCGACCTGTATGGCGAGCGGGTGCGGCTGGCCGACCTGCCGGCTTTCGTGCCCGGCGCGTTGATGGCGGTGGAGGACCGGCGCTTTCGCAGCCATTTCGGCCTGGACCCGCTGGGGCTGCTGCGCGCCGCCGTGGCCAACTGGCGGGCCGGCCGCGTGGTGCAGGGCGGCTCCACCCTGACGCAGCAGCTGGCCAAGAACCTGTTCCTGACGCCCGAGCGCCACATGCGCCGCAAGGTGCAGGAGGCGATGCTGGCGCTGTGGCTGGAAAGCCGCTTCAGCAAGGACCAGCTGATCGAGATCTACCTGAACCGCGTGTACCTGGGCGCCGGTGCCTATGGGGTGGACGCGGCGGCACGGCTGTATTTCGGGGTGCCCGCGCGGCGGCTGGCCTTGTGGCAGGCGGCCATTCTGGCGGGGCTGCCCAAGGCGCCATCGCGCTACAATCCGCGCAGTTCGCCGGAAGCCGCCATCCGCCGTGGCACGGAGGTGCTGGGCGCCATGGTCGATGCCGGGCTGATCACCGCCGCACGCGCCACGGAGGAAGCCGCCAAGATGGTGCTGCCGCCGCGCCCGTCGGGCGATGCCGGCTGGTTTTCCGACTGGGTGCAGGACGACCTGGCGGACAGCTTTCCCGGCAGCGGCGACCTGGCGCTGCGCACCACGCTGGACCTCAGGCTGCAGGCGGTGGTGGAGGCACGGCTCGGCGCGCTGCTGGCCGGCCCCGGGGCGGCGGCGGGGGTGACGCAGGGCGCCGTGGTGGTGCTGCAGGCCAGCGACGGCGCGGTGCGCGCCATGGTGGGCGGCCGTGACTACCGCGCCAGCCCCTTCAACCGCGCGACGCTGGCCCGCCGCCAGCCCGGCTCCGCCTTCAAGCCTTTTGTGTGGCTGGCGGCGCTGGAGCAGGGGATGGACCCGTCCAGCACGGTGTCCGACCAGCCGTTGACGCTGGGCGGCTGGTCCCCCGGCAACGGCCGCTGGCGCGCGCGGGGCGAGGTTTCCCTGGAGGAAGCGCTGGCGCACAGCATCAACACCGCCGCCGTGCGCGTGCTGCTGGCCGCCGGCGGCGCCAGGGCGGTGGCGGCGGTGGCGGAGCGACTCGGCGTGCAGGGCCGGTTTCCGAACAACGCCTCGCTGGCGCTGGGCACCGCCGAGGTGACGCTGATCGACCTCGTCGCCGGCTACGCGCCCTTTGCCAATGGCGGCATGCGGGTCACCCCCTATGGCATCGCGGTCGCGCATGGCGGCGGGCGGTCGCTGGCCGTGCCCAACCCGGCGCCGGTCCGCGCCGTCAGCGCCGAGCACGCGGCCGAGATGCGGCGGATGCTGGCCGCGGTGGTGTCCCGCGGCACCGGCCGCGCCGCCGCGTTGCCGGGCCGCATGGTTGCAGGCAAGACAGGCACGACGCAGGATTTCCGCGACGCCTGGTTTGTCGGCATCGCCGGCGGGCTGGTGGCGGGCATCTGGCTGGGCAACGACGACGCCCGGCCGATGGAGGATGTCAGCGGCGGCACCCTGCCGGCGCGGCTGTTCCACGACGTCATGGAGGATACGATCCGGTGAAGGATGCAGGCGAGGCGATGGCGGGGCTGGCCCGGCCGATGCAGCACGCGCTGAACAACCTGATCATGGTGATGCAGGCCAACATGGACAGCGTCCTGGCCAGCCTGCCGCCGGACGACCGCGCCAGCATCCGGCTGTCCCGCGCCGCCCAGGCCACCAGCGACCTGGATGCCCTGCTGCGCGCCTTTCTGCGCCTCGGGCGCCCGGACGAAACGCCGACGCTCGACTCCGGCCGCTTTCTCGACACCGTGCGCCCGCTGCTGGCCACCGGCATCGGCCGCCCGCTGACTGTCGAGGTTCCCGCCACCGCCACCACCGTGGTGGCACGCCCGGCGGTGGACCTGGCGCTGCTGCGGGCGGCCCAGGGCGCCCGCGCCCTGCCGCGCGGCACGCCTGCCACGCTGGTGCTGGACGGGCTGGTGCTGCGCATGAACTGGGCGGTGGCCCCGGAATGCCACGGGCCGCTGCTGGACGCGGGGATCACGGTCGTGGAAGCGGATGCCGAACGCTGCACGCTGCGCCTGCCGGCCGGAAGCTGAGGAAGGCCAGCGGGAACGGCCACGCGATCGCGCGGCGGCCCTTTGCCGGAGCCGAGCCTTAGCCCCGGCGCGCGACCGCCGCGTCCAGCGTATTCTCCAGCAGGCAGGCAATGGTCATCGGGCCGACGCCGCCGGGCACGGGGGTGATGGCCCCGGCGTGACGCGCGGCCTCGGCAAAGGCGACATCGCCCACCAGCCGGCCGTCGGGCAGGCGGTTGATGCCCACATCGATCACGGTGGCGCCTTCCGCCACCCAGTCGCCGCGCACCATCTCGGGCCGGCCGACGGCGGCCACCAGGATCTCCGCCCTGCGGCATTCGGCGGCGAGGTTCTGGGTGCGCGAATGCACCACCGTGACCGTGGCGTCGGCGGCCAGCAGCAGGGCCGCCATCGGCTTGCCGACAATGTTGGAGCGGCCCAGCACCACCGCGCGGGCGCCGCGCGGGCTGGCGCCGGCGGCGGCCAGCAGGTGCATCACGCCCTTGGGCGTGCAGGGCACCAGGCCGGGCTGGCCGATCGCCAGGCGCCCGGCATTGGTGGCGTGAAAGCCGTCCACGTCCTTGGCGGGGTCGATCGCCTGGATCACGGCATCGGCGCGGATCTGCGGCGGCAGGGGCAGCTGCACCAGGATGCCGTCCACCGCCGGGTCGGCGTTCAGTTCGGCCACCACGGCCAGCAGCGCGGCCTCCGAGGTATCCTCGGGCAGCTGGATGGTGGCGCTGTTGAAGCCCGCCTGCTGCGCCGCGCGGTCCTTGTTGCGCACGTAGACGCCGCTGGCCGGGTCGTCCCCCACCCGCACCACGCGCAGGCCGGGCGCATAGCCGAGGCCGCCGATGCGCTGGGCCAGGGTGGCGCGCAGCGCGGCGGCCACGGCCTTGCCGTCGATGATGCGTGCGGTCATGCGAGCTCTCCGAAGCCCAGGCGGGCCAGCAGGGGGGCGAGGGTGCCGGGGTCGCCGGCGATGCGGCAGGTCTTTTCGCGCGACGCCAGCCCCTGCACCACCGCGATGCGCGAAGGGGGGACATGCAGGGCGGCGGCCAGCAGGGCGCAGATGGCGCGGTTGGCGCGCCCGTCCTCCGGCACCTCGCTGACCGCGAGCCGCAGGCGGGGGCCGTCCGCGCCTTCCATCATGCCCTGCAGGCCGGGGCGGCGGGCGCGGGGCTGCGCCTTGACCCGCAGCTCCACCCCCTCCGCCACCACCCGCCAGGCGGGATGGCGGCTCAGCCGGCCACCAGCGGGAACAGCGTTTGCCACAGGAAGATCCGCGCCGCGTAGAGCAGCAGGATCAGGATCATGGGCGAGATGTCGATGCCGCCCATGTTGGGCAGAAAGCGCCGCAGCGGGCGCAACGCCGGCTCGGTCACCTTGTACAGGAAGTCCCCGATGGTCCAGACAAAGCGGTTGCGGGTGTCGAGCACGTTGAAGGACACCAGCAGGCTGAACACCGCGGCGATGATCAACGCCCAGACATAAAGGCCGATGAGCTGATCGATCAGCCAGAACAGTGCGTACATCGTCATTCCTTCAAAGATGAAGGCCCGGCAACCCGGCCCGGGGGATCATCTACGGAGGCGGGCGCGGCGGGGCAAGCACCGCTTGACAGTCCTTGTGCCGTCGTGGATAAGCCGGGCCTCGCGTGGCTTTGGGGCCGTAGCTCAGTTGGTAGAGCGCCTCGTTCGCAATGAGGAGGTCAGGGGTTCGATTCCCCTCGGCTCCACCATCGCCCGCCGGATTTTCCCGACCCTGACCGGACCTGATGCTGCTTTGGCGGCCCTGTTGGCGTGTCCGGACGACGCGTCTCAAAAAAGATCATGGGCGTTCACGGGGCGTTAGGGATTTGCCGGCATCATGGCCGCAGTCCCGCAACAGGCCGCGCCATGACCCCCACCGCTTCCGCCACCACCGCCCTTGTTCTCGTGTCCGCGCCGCAGGAGGCTCCCTCCCGCCCGGACCTGTCGGCCGCCACCGGCATCATGGCCGCCGTGGCGATGTCCGCAGTGTTTTGGACCGCCATTGGTTACGCGGTCGACGCGCTGATCGGCTGACGACCGGGGCGGTCCCGCCGCCCGCCGCATGAAAAAGACGGAAGCCGGGCAGGAAATCGCCGCCCCGGCCCGCCTTTCGCCGCCGCCGCCACGTTGTGATGCCATGATCTTCCGCGACTGGCTGCCCGACCCCTACATCCTGTTCCTGACCGGCGCCGGCCTGCTGATCGCGCTGGTGGCCTGGCTGCCGATGGTGCTGAAGCGCCTGCCGCTGTCCCTGCCCATCGTCTGCATCGCGCTTGGCGCCGCGCTGTTCGCGCTGCCGCAGGTGACGCTCAAGCCCCTGCCGATGCAGTTCCCCGAGATCACCGAGCGCTTCACCGAGTTCGTCGTCATCATCGCGCTGATGGGCGCGGGGCTGAAGCTGGACCGGGTGTTCAGCTGGCGCGGCTGGGCCGTCACCTGGCGGCTGCTGGGGGTGACCATGCCGCTGGGCATCCTGGCCATCACGCTGCTGGTGGGCTGGGGCATGGGGGTGCCCTGGGCGGTGGCGCTGCTGGTGGCGGCCAGCTTGGCGCCGACCGACCCGGTGCTGGCGGCCGACGTGCAGGTCGGCCCGCCCAAGACCGGCGATGAGGACGAGGTGCGCTTCGGCCTGACCTCGGAGGCCGGGCTGAACGACGGCTTCGCCTTTCCCTTCGTGCACCTGGCCATCGCGCTGGCCGCCGTGGCGGGCAGCGGCGAGCCCTGGTTCACCGAATGGCTGACCTACCGCGTGGTGTGGGAGATCGGCGCCGGGGTGGGCGCGGGCTGGCTGATCGGCCGGATCTTCGGCTGGCTGACCTTCCATGTCTCGGCGGAAACCAAGCTGGCCCGCACCGGGGACGGGTTGATCGGCCTGTCCGCCACGCTGGTATCCTATGGGCTGACGGAAGTGATCCATTGCTACGGCTTTCTGGCCGTCTTCGTCACCGCCGCCACCTTCCGCCACGCCCACCGGCAGCACGACTTCCACGCCAGCATGCATGAGGTGACCGAGCAGATCGAGCGGCTGGCGATGATGGTGCTGCTGCTGCTGTTCGGTGGCGCGCTGGTCAGCGGTTTGCTGGCCACCGTGACCTGGATGGAGGTGGGCCTGGCGCTGGTCATCCTGCTGGTGGTGCGGCCGCTGACGGGGCTGGTTGGGCTGCTGGGCTTTCCCGCCGCGCGGGGCGAGAAGCTGACGCTGGCCTTCTTCGGCATCCGCGGCGTCGGCTCGCTGTACTACCTGGCTTACGGGCTGAACCACATGCAGCAGCCGGGGGCGGAGCGGCTGTGGGGGCTGGTCGGGCTGGTGGTGCTGTTCTCGATCCTGCTGCATGGCCTGACCGTGACGCCGATCATGCGCATGCTGGACCGCCAGCAGGGGCGCGACCCGGATGCGGAGGAGGCGACGCCGCCGCCCGGGCTGCAGGGGCCAGCGGCGCAGGGCTGAGGTGCGCCGGAATGCAGTGGGTGGACTAGCGGGGAAATTTCTCTTCCCACCGGATGTTTTGCCGCACCACCTTGGCCGGCGACCCCACCGCAATACACTTGCTCGGGATACGGCCAGCAACCAGAGATCGAGCGCCGATCGCACTGCCGTCCTCGATAATGGCACCCTTAAGGATCAGCACATCCTCGGCAATCCAGACTTTGTTGCCGACAGTGATTGGCTTGGATGGATTGATCCGCTCGCCATTTGTATCGTCATAGATCGGATGAGAATCCGACGTACGAAATCGCACATTGGCAAAGAGGCAATCCTGCCCAATGGTCACGCGGTCATTGGCTTCACCGAGATTCATCCATACGGCGGAATTCATCTTAGTTCCTCGGCCAATTTCGACTTGGCTGCTGTTTCCCGAGAGATGAATCTCGCCTAGCAACACGTTGTCGCCACCCAGCACGACCCGTTGCCCATCACCGCGAAAGTTGATGGTGCCGGATCGGAAGATAACGTTCGGCCCAATTTCCAGGACGCCTCCCTTGCCCCGGAATACGACCTGGGCAGCGCTTCCTTCGGCAAATTCACCGATCACCATGTTCTGCCCGGTATCGCCCGTTACGTTCATCACAAGGTCAGCACCTTTTCTTTAGAATAGTGTCTTGTAGTCAACCTTCGGGAAGCTCTGCAGATGCGTGCCCACCGTCGCATTGATGATCTCGACGCCGTTGCGCTCGCCCCACAGCCGACAATAGTCGTAGGCGGCCTCGGACCAGGCGGTGCGCGGCGGCACGAACACCTTGTTGCTGGTGTACTTGTCCGTGAAATGCGTGGCGCCGGTGGCGGCGTTGCCTTCCCAGAAGTCCCAGCCCAGCTTGCTTTTGCGCGCCAGCTCCTCCGGCGGGGCGAGCGCGGTGGGGTTCATCGCCGCGCCCTCCCCCTGCCCGCGCCGCTTCACGCGCGCGATGGGGTAGCTGTGGTCGATCCCCACCAGCACGATCGGGTTGCAGCCCATCATCGCCGCGATCTGGATCAGCGTGATGGTGACGGTGAAGGCCATGAACACCATGCTGGGCTTTTCCGCGAAGTAGGGAAAGCGCAGCGGCGCCGGCTGGCCGAAGAAGATCTCGGATGCCACCGGGATCGGGCAGGCGTTCTCCACCCGGAAGAAGGGCAGGTACTCGAAGGGAAAGAACTTGATCGAGTCGCGGTCGATGTTGTCCTCGTACTCCTCCCGGTACATCTCCAGCTGCAGGCGGTCGGAGATGCCCCAGTACTTGAAGGCGAAGCCCCAGTCCTCGTAGCCCAGGAAGGACCGGTTGGAGCCGAAGGTGATCTCGTCCTTCATGCGCGACATGTCGGTGTTTCGCAGCGAGGGCCCGTTGCCGATGACAAAGGCCCGTTGCCCCTTGTGCCGCCCCACCAGGCTGTCCAGCAGCCAGGGAATGCGCACCTTGAACTCGCCGTCGCGGCCGACAAAGCGGAAGTCCTGCACGCCCAGCTGGTGCAGCACCCGCACGGCCGGAAAGCGGTCCGCCCAGGAATTCACCACCTCGTTGTTGCGGAACACCATGTTGAAGGGCACGGCGTCGCACAGCAGCACCGCTTCCGCCGGGCCTTCCGCCACGCGCGCCATCAGCGGCCGCAGCGCCAGGGCCTCGGGCCAGTCGGGACCGCCGGGCAACAGGTGGTGTTCCAGCCCGAAGCGCAGCGCCAGCGCGCGCAGCACCGGCAGGTCGGCGGCATCGGCCACCAGCACCGGCGCGCGGCCATCCGCCAGGGCCCGCGCCAGCCACGCGGCCGCGAGGTCGAGGTCGCTGGCCGCGACATAGGCGATGGTCAGCATGGGCGTGTTCCGGTCCTGGTCGGGGGCATCCGCATTGTCACTCGAACACCACGGCGTGCAGCGCTGGCGCAGGGTGGCGCAGCGGCCCCGGCACGAGAACGCGGCGGAGCTCCAGCCGCCCCCAGGCGGGGCGCGCCAGGGCCTCGGCCGGCGGCAGGGTGGCACGCAGGGCCCAGGCGCCGGGGCGGTCGTGCAGCGGCGCCACCGGCCCGGCCGGGGCGGTGGCCAGCGGCTGGCCCTCGAACAGCACGTCCAGCGGCTCGGCGCCCGGCTCCGGCAGGAACAGCAGCAGCAGCGACCCGACGGCGGGGTCGATGGCGCCGAGCAGCAGCAGCGCTTCCGGCTCCGGCCCGATGCGGCGGCCGCTGAGGCCGCCCGGCCGCTCCACCGGGCCGAAGCCCGTGGCGCGGATGCCTTCGCGCAGGTCCAGCCGGGTGCCGGGGGCGTGCGGCTGCGGCGCGGGCCCGGGGAAGCGGTCGGGCCAGGGGCGGCCCGGCGCTGCGGAGGCCAGGGTTTCGGTCATGCTCATTCCGCGGCCATGGGGCATTCGCGTCCGGCCGCGGCGGCGCCCAGCAAGGCATCCAGCGGGGCATAGGGGTCGGCCGCGGGGGGCGTGGGCGCGGGGCCGGCCAGGATCTCGGCCATGCCCATCGCGGGCCAGGGGCGCTGCAACCCGGCTGGCGCGAACAGCCGCCACAGCGCCAGCGGCATGCCGCGCGCGATGGCGATGGCATCCACCATCCCGGGGGCGGCCGCGCCGAGGTCCACCACCGCGCGCACCCGCGCGGCCGGCAGCGCCGCCAGCTGCGCCGGCCACAACGGCTCGGCGGCGTCGGGCAGCCCAAGGCGGGCGCGCAGGCGCTGCGAGGGCTCCAGCGGCGGCGCGTCGACCACCACGCCGAGCCGCAGCCCCGCCTCGGCAGCGGCATTGGCGGCGGCGGCGCAGGCACGCGCCAGCAGCCCGGGGTCCGCGCCACAGCCGTTCAGCACCAGCCAGCCCGGCGCGTCCGGCGCCGGCAGCGGCGCCACCCCGGCGGCGATCGCCACGGCATCCAGCGCCAGCGGCAGAATGCCGGGCACGGGCGGCAAGGCGGTGCCAAGCAGCCGGGTGCCGGGGGGCGCCGCGTCCCGCCAGGGCAGCGGCACGGGCGGTGCGTCGTCCATCACCAGCGTGGCGGCGCCGGGCACCGCCGCCAGCGCGGGGGCCAGGGCCTGGCCCTGCACCAGCACCGCCGCCAGCCGTGGCATCTGGGCCGCCAGCTCCGCCAGCACGCCTTGCAGCGCAGGGGAGGAGCGGTTCCACGCGGCATGCGGCAGCGGGGCGGCACCCGGCCTCGGGCTCAGCGGGTTGACCAGCAGCACGCCATCGGCCAGCGCCTGCCATTGCGGCAGGTCGTCGCTGAAGCGGTGCGGATTGCCATGCAGCAACAGCAGCAGGCCGAAGCCGCGCCGCCGCAGATGCGCCAGCAACGCGCGCAACACGGCGCCGCAAGGGGCGCGCAGCGGCGAAGCGTCCTCCACCACCACCGCCACGACCGGCGGCAGGGTGGCGGATGCCAGAAAGTCCGCCGGCAGCAGCGCCGCATCCGTGCCTAGAACGGCGCTGGCGCGCGCGGTGGGGGTGGCGGTGCCTTCCAGCACCAGGGCGGGGTCGTCGCCGTAGCAGAGCTCCACGCGCCAATGCGCCGCGTCGCGCGGCTGGTCCTGGGCGCGGCCGGTGAACTGCACGCCGCAGAAGGCATCGGCGTAGGCGCGGTTCTTTTCAAAGATGTTGAGGTACAGGCGGTCGGGCACCGCCTCGCCCAGGAACACGTCGCCCAGCCAGAACTTCATGACGTCGATGCGCGGCTGCGCGAGCACCCAGCCCTCGAACTCCACCACGCCGTACTCGTCATAGGTGACGCTGCGGATGCGGGCCTGCAGCGGCAGGCCGGGCGGCGCCTCGGCGGGCGACAGCTCGGGCACGCCGGCGGGCACCGCCTCGGGCTTCAGCTTGAGGCGTTCCAGGAACACCCCGTCGGCGGTGGTGGTGACCAGCGCGAGCTCCGGCGCGGCGTCGAGCAGCGCCGTTGCCGCGGCATCCAGGTACAGGCCGAAGCCCGGTGCCTGCGGCGGCATCCCATCCAGCTTGGCCATCACGTCCGGGCGCGAGCGGCCGCGCTGCAGCCACAGCGGCTGGCCGCCGGCATAGGCCGCCATGGACAGCACCGGCGCCGCGGTCGCGATCCAGCCATGCACGAAGCCGGTTTCGGCCTCGCGCATCCACTTGATGCCGCCGCGCTGGTACAGCGCCGGGTCCGGCTTGGGGGTGGGCTTGCGGATGGCCGGCACCGCGAAGCTGCGGGTGGCGCTGTCGAACTGCGTGCCATCCGGCCCCAGCGCGGTGACGGTGACGGCAATCTCCCTGGCATCGGTGCGGAACGGCAGGCAGGCCGCGAAGCCGCAATCGCCGCCGCCCACCCAGGGGTGCTGCTGCCGCACCTCCGGCCGCGGCAGGCCGCGCGTCACCTCGCCCAGCCGCTGCCCGCCGACGGACACCACCAGCCGGGCGCGGTCGCGCAGCGCAGTCCAGCCGCGCAGTTCCAGAAAGCCGCCGGAATCCAGGCGAACGTCGTCGATCTGCAGCAGTTCCGGCACGGGCCGCTGCGCGCGCGGCTCCGGCACGGCGCCGGGGGCTTCGATGCCCGGCGCGTTCTGCACATAGTCGTGGATGGTGTTGAGGGCCTGCTGTCCGCAGTGTTCGATGGAGCGGACGGCGGCGACGGCCTGGGGCAGGTGAGCCCAGTCCTCCGGGCGGCTGGCGATCACCCGCCGCACCCCCGCCCGCAGCCCTTCCACGTCCCCCGGCGCCGCCACGATCAGCGCGTCCCCGCACACCTCGCGAAACACCGGCAGGTCGTAGCACACGCACGGCGTCCCCGCCGACAAGGCCTCGATCGGCGGAATGCCGTAGCCCTCGAACAGCGACGGATACACCAGCATCCGCGCCCGCTTCAGCTCGACGAACTTTTCCGTGTCCGTCAGGAGCGGCTTGACCTCCACCCCGATGCCGAACCGCCGCGCCTGCGACACGATCGCCTCGCGGTATTCCTCGTCCAGCTTGGCGCTGCCCACGATCAGCGACAGCGTCCAGCCCCGCAGGTCCTCCGACAGCAGGTCGATCAGGTCCTGCCCGCCCTTGTGCGGGTCGCGCGCCCGCACAAAGCACACCACCCGGTCCTCGCGGTATTGCGCCGCCACGCCCGCCAGCGCCTGCACGTTCACCGGCTGGTGCCAGAAGCCAAAGCGCGTGGTGGCCGGGTGCGACACGTAGTAGCGCTCGGCAAAGCGCATGGACTGCGCCGAGTTGCTCAGCACCAGGCAGCCGTCCTCGATGCAGCGGCGCCATTCCAGCCACAAATCCTCGCTGCGGGCCGCGGGCGAATGGCTGTTGAACCAGTTGGGCGTTTCGAAGTTGAACAGCACCAGCCGGGCGCCGCGGCGCCGCGCGAAGCCGCGCGCGCCCATGTAGAACTGCCGCTCCTGCGACTGGCCGGGGATGATCACCACCGCGTCGAAGCCACCTTCCGGCAGGCCGGCATGGAAGTCGCGCGTCAGATGCAGCGCCACCCGCCCCGGCGCGCCGAAGGCCCGCAGCTCCTCGAAGAACACCGGCTTGGCGTTGGTCACGAAGCTCACCGCCGCCCCCGCCCGCGCCAGGCAATGCGCCAGCAGAAACGCCGCCAGGCGCCCTCCCCCGTACGTCCCCGCCGCATTCGTCACAAAAATCGCCACACGCAGCGCGGCAGCACCGCCAGGGGGAGACACAACCTCGCTCACGCCCGCATCTCCAACAACACGTCCGGCGCCGCATCCACGGCGATGCCTGCCTGGCCCAATGCCGCCAGCGCGGCGGCCAGCGCCGGCAGGCGGCGCCACGCCGCCGGCAGCAGGACGCGGCTGCAGCCCAGCAGCAGGGCCAGCGCCAGCATCGGCACCGCCTCGTGCGGCACCGCCAGGGACTGCGTGATCGCCAGCCCCGGCGCGGCGGGGTCGCGGTCGTAGCCCAGCGCGGGTGCCGGCGGGCGCCGCCAGAACGCATCGTCATTCGCGGCGAAGATGGTTGCCAGCCGGCCGCGGCGCGGGTCGGCGGGGCCCTGCAGCTCCACGGCATCGGCCCCGGGCAGGGCGGCACCGCCGGTGGCCAGCACCAGCGCGGCGCCCGGCGGCACCGGGCCCGGCCCGACATAGGCCACCTTCCCGGCCGCCATGCCACGCAGCCGCGCCAGCCCGGCCGCATCGGTCCAGCCCGCGCGCGGCACCAGGGGCACCGGCAGCAGCCCGCAATCCAGCACCCGCTGCATGGCCGCCCGGCCGGCGGCCGCGTCCTCGCCCAGGTCCAGCAGCACGCTGTCCACGCCGGCCTGCAGCGCGGTGCCGAGCGGCAGCAACGCGGCACCCGGCGGCGGATTCAGGGCAAACACCCGGCCCGGCCCCGCCACCCGCGCGAAGGCAGCGGCCAGCAACATCGCATCGGGCCGCTGCGGCTCCACCAGCAGGCCGACGCGGCGCGGGTCCGGCTGGCCGTGCAGGCGCATGGCCAGCAGCCGCGCCAGCAGGCCGCCGCCATCCGCCGGCGCCGCAGCGTCCGCGGGCGGCAGCCCCAGCTCGGCGGCGAAGCCGGCGGCTGTCCAGGCCGGCAGCGGCGCCGGCGGCAGTTCCGCGCCTTCCGTCAGCAGGGCTTCCAGCGCCGCGACGGCGGCTTCCCCGCCACCGTCCTGCGGCAGGGGCGAAGGCGCCTGCCCCACCACCGGCACGCCGCGCAGCCCGGCCAGGTGTCGCGCCACCTCGCCGCCCACGCCGGCATCCGTCCACAGCACCACGCGCGTGGCCCGGGCCACGGCATCGGCCAGCACGGGCAGCGGCGTCGTGTCGTCGAGCAAGGCCACGGCGGTGCCCGGCGGCAGCCGGCCGGCCACCGCGCGCGCCGCCGTGGCGCCGACGGCCAGCACCAGCGGCGCCGCGCCGGCGGTGGTGGCGGGTGGCGCCGGCAGCGCCACCAGCGGCGGCAGCACCGCCGCCCGGGTCGCCGGCAACCATTTGCCGAGTTCCAGCCGCAGGCCTTCATCTTCCAGCACCAGGGTGGTGCCGGCCAGGATGCCGCGCAACGTCGCCGCCGCCTTTTCCCGCGGCACGGGCGAGAAGATCATGCGCGGCGCCAGCACGAAGCCGCGCGACAGCAGCGCGCCGCGCGGCAGCTCCGGCGGCAGCTTGCCCAGCACGCTGAGCCCCGCGGGCGAAACCGCCATCGCCATGCCGCAGCCCGCGGCGGCGGCGATGGCCGCGACGGCCTGCGGCAACCCCCGGTCGACCGGCGGCAGCGCACCGGGGGACGCAGGGTCCCAGCCCTGCGGCGCCGCGCCGGTGGCATGGTGGTGCACCACGTCGAACTGCTGCAGCAGGGTGGCGAGGTCGCTTTGGCAGTCTTCCAGCGCGCCGAAATGCAGCAGCAGCGGCCGGTGGCCCGATTGGCGCAGGGCGGCGGCCAGCTGCGCCACCGGCAACCAGCGCGCCACGCCGTCCCGCGGCAGCACGTCGCTGACCAGCAACACGCCAGGGGCGCCCGGCGCCAGCGCGGCGGCGAGGTCGGACGAGGCGGTCCAGCTGCGATCAGCGAACCAGCCCTGCGTCGGGCCCAGCCGCCCGGCGATGGCGGCCGTGGCTTCGCCCGGGCCGCCGCGGAGCGAAACCTGGCGCGCGCCCGCGGCGGCGGCGGCTTCCAGCACGAACCAGCCCTCGTAGCGCCCGGCCTGGCCGGCCGGCACGGTGCCGAGGAGGTGGCCGTCCAGCGCGAGCTCCAGCGCCGCGGGCGCGGCGGGGCCCTGCCAGGCGGCGCGCACCAGCAGCACGCCGCGCGCGCTGACCGAGGCTTCCTCGATGCGCAGCGCTGTGCTGGTGGCGGCCTGTGGCACAGGCGTGGCGATGTGCTCGGTCGGCATCCGGATCGCGCTCATGCTGCTGTTCGCTGCTTTCTGCCGTTCACGCGAAGATGGCGGCCAGGCCGTGCTGCGCGGCGACATCGTCGATCATGCCGTGCAGCGTGCCCTTGGCCACCTCGTCCTCCGCCGGCACGCCCAGATACCAGCCGGGCTGCCGCCCGGTGGTCCAGTCCCGCTGCTGAAAGCGAAAGCCCAGCACGTTGAAGAGTTCGTAGCCGGCGGCATCGAAAAATCCGCAGAAGGCGCCGGCATCATAGCCGAACATCGAGGCGGCGACGCCGCGCGAATTGCGGAACAGCAGCAGCGGCCGGTCGCGCGCCAGCAGGCCCACGGCACCGCGCAGCGCCGCCAGCTCGCCGCCTTCCAGGTCCAGGTGCATCAGCCGCACCGGGCCGCTGCCGCCCACCACCGTGTCCAGCCGCGCCACCGGCACGCGCAGCTCGGTGGCGGTGAAACCACCAGCCCGCTCCGTCGGGCTGCCTTCCCAGATCCTGCCGGATCGCCCGGGCGCCTGGTGAATGTGATGGAAGGGCATGTCGCCCTCGTGGTCCGACACCGCCAGCTGGTGCGCCTGCACGGCATCCTCGAAGCCATGCCGCCGCAACTGGGTCGACAGCACCACGAAGGCGGGCTGCAACGGCTCGAAGGCGAAAACCCGGCCACCAGGGCCAACGGCGGCGGCGAGCGCCAGGGTTTGCCGGCCATGAAAGGCGCCGGCATCCACAACAATGTCGCCGCCCGCCACATGGGACGAAACGGTGCGGCCGATCAGTTCCGCATAGAATTCGTTGACCCGCTTGGGATCACCAATGGCCTGCAGCGCGTCGTAGGTCTTGCGTTTTACATCAAGAGAGACATTGCGCATGACCGGATGACGATCCTTGACTAGGAATCCGCAGTTTCCTGGCCCGAAAGCGAAGGCATTTTTTGTGCAATGCAATAATAGCAGCACCGCCGCCGTCCGGACAAGACGGCGGCGAAAATAAATTAATCAGAAGTTGCATCCATTGCGTTTTATGTTGCAAACGGTCATCCCAATGCGGCCGTGCACCGCTCCAGGGCCCGGCGGGCATTGGCATCGCCCGGGCGCTCCTGCACCGCCTTCAGCGCCCAGTCGTGCGCGTCCTGCAACGCGCCGGCCGCCGTGGCGGCGCGGCTGAGGGCGAGCAGCACCGCGCCGCGCCCGGTGGTGCCGTCCAGCGCGTCCAGCGCCACCCGGCGGGCTTCCGCCGGCTCCTTGCGCTCCAGGTGCAGGCCACTGAGATGCGCGATCATGCCGCCGTCCGAGGGTGCCGCCGCGACGGCGCACCGCGCCCAGTCCAACGCCCCGTCCAGGTCGCCCGCCCGCTGCAGCAGCATGCTGCGCGTGCGCATCAGCGGCGCCGACCCGGGCGTGCGGGCCAACCCGTCCTGCACCTCG